>JBBQXC010000239.1:0-5914 GCA_038210005.1 Gemmatimonadales bacterium | reverse complement strand
GACACGCTGCATGTAATGCGTGACGCCGCGCGCCCCGCCCATTTCCTCACCACCGCCAGCGCGTCCCGGACCTCCATGCACGAGCTGCGGCAGCGGCGATCCGTGCCCCGTACTCTCCTTCGCACTGGTACGATCGAGCACCAGCATGCGACCGTGAAATGCCGCCGTGCCCAGTATCACGTCGCGCGCCACCTTCGGATCGGCGGTGACCAATGACCCTACCAGCGAGCCCTTACCCATGCGCGCCAGTTGTATCGCTTCGTCAATCGAGTGATACGGCATGACCGTGTTCACGGGGCCGAAGGCCTCGATGTCGTGCGCCTCGAGCCGCGTGAGCGGATTATCGCACACCATCAGCATCGGGGCGAAGAACGCACCCTTGTCGCGATCGGCGCCCACCACATCGTAATCGCCGCCACCGTACACCAGCTCGGCACCATGACGGATCATCTCGGCGGCCGACCGCACGGCGTTCACCTGCGCGCGACTGGCCAACGGTCCCATGCGAACGCCTTCCGCCGTCGGGGCCCCGATGGTCGTCGACGCGAGACGTTTCGAGAGCGCCTTGATCACGTCGTCTTCGAGTCCGGCGGGCACGATCGAGCGACGGATGGCGGTGCACTTCTGCCCCGCTTTCGTGGTCATCTCGCGCGTGACTTCCTTGATGAAGAGGTCGAACTCTTCGGTGCCCGGCACCGCATCGGGGCCGAGAATGGAGCAGTTGAGCGAGTCGGCTTCCATGTTGAAGCGCACGGAATTCCTGAGCACCGCGGCGCCGCTCTTGAGCTTCTGACCGGTGGCCGCCGATCCGGTGAAGGCCACGACGTCCTGCTCTTCGAGATGATCGAGCATATCGCCGGCGCTGCCGCACACAAGCTGAATAGCGCCGTCGGGGAGAATGCCCGTGTCCACGATCGCGCGGAACACGGCTTCAGCCAGGTGACTGCCCGCCGTGGCCGGCTTCACGATGCACGGCACACCGGCCAGCAGCGCAGGCGCCAGCTTTTCGAGCATGCCCCACACGGGGAAATTGAAGGCGTTGATATGCACGGCCACGCCTTCGATGGGCACCAGGATGTGCCGGCCCACAAACGTGCCGTTCTTCGACAACGGTTCGGTGGGACCTTCCACATGAAAACACTCGTTGGGAAATTCGCGACGTCCGCGACTCGAGTAGGCGAAGAACGTGCCGATACCGCCTTCGATATCGACCCAGGAGTCGGTTTTCGTGGCGCCCGTGAGATACGACAGCGCGTAGAAATCATCCTTGCGCTCCATCAGCACCTTGGCGATCGCCTTGAGCATCGCCGCGCGCTGGTGGAACGTCAGCGCGCGCATCTTCGGGCCGCCCACTGAGCGGGCGTAGTGCATCATCGCCTTGAAATCGAGACCCTCGCTGGACGACTCGCCGATCTTCTCGCCGGTGACGGCATCGAACAGATCAGCCTTGCGGCCGGTGCCTTCCACCCACTGGCCCATCGCATAGTTCTTGAGCATGTACATCACGTGGTTCCTCCCTCGCGGGTGTCCTTCCAGTTCTTCAACACGCTCGATTGCGTGGGGCGATCAACGGGAACTTCACGCAGCGGCTCCACCGCGCGCCAACTCGCGCGCATCGCGGCGGGCAACTGCTGATACAACTGTGTGCCTGACGACTTCCAATCGAGCATGTCGTCGGTCACGTCTTTCACGATCTTGGCAGGATTCCCCACCACCACTTTGCGCGGAGGAATCTCCATGCCCGTCGGCACGAAGCAGAGCGCACCGACCACGCACCCCGCGCCGACCACCGCGTTGTCCATGATCACGGCGTTCATCCCGATGAGCGCATTGGATCCGATGTGCGCCCCGTGCACGATCGCACCATGACCAATGTGCGCGCTCGATTCGAGGCGGACGACCACGCCCGGGAACATGTGAATGGTGCAGTTCTCCTGCACGTTGCAGCCATCCTCGATCACGATGCCGCCCCAGTCGCCACGAATGGCGGCACCGGGTCCGACGTAGACGTCGCGACCGATGATCACGTTGCCGGTCACCGACGCTTGCGGGTGCACGAACGCCGATTCATGCACGACGGGAACGAAGCCATCGAACGCATAGATCATGGCGGTCAGACCCGTTCGATGATCATGGCGAAGCCCTGCCCCACGCCGATGCACATGGTGCACAATGCGTAGCGACCGTTGCGACGGCGCAGTTCACGCGCCGCGGTGAGTGCCAGGCGCGCGCCGCTCATGCCCAACGGGTGTCCGAGGGCGATGGCGCCCCCGTTCGGGTTCACGCGCGCGTCATCGTCGGCCACGCCCAGCTCGCGGAGACACGCCAGTCCCTGCGCGGCGAACGCCTCATTCAGCTCGATGACGTCCATCTGATCCAACGTGAGTCCGGCCCGCGACAGCGCCAGGCGCGTGGAGGGCACCGGGCCCATACCCATGATGCGCGGCTCGACGCCCGCGGCGGCACTCGATACGATGCGCGCCATCGGCGTCAGCCCATACTGCGTGGCCGCACGGCCCGAGGCGATCAATAGCGCTGCGGCGCCGTCGTTCAGGCCACTGGCGTTCCCTGCGGTCACCGAGCCGTTCCCGTCATGCCGAAACGCCGGCTTGAGCTTCGCGAGCGTTTGCATCGACGTGTCAGGGCGCAGGAACTCATCATGCGACACTATCACCGCATCGCCCTTCCGCTGTGGAATCGACACCGGCACGATCTCCTCGGCCAGCCGCCCCTCACGTTGCGCAGCCGCGGCCTTCTGCTGCGAACGGACCGCGAACGCGTCCTGATTGTCACGCGACACACCAAAGAGCGCCGCCACATTCTCGGCCGTCTCACCCATCGAGTCGGTGCCATGCAGCTGCTTCATCTTCGGATTCACGAAGCGCCACCCGAGGCTGGTGTCGAACAGCTGGACATCACGGGCAAACGGCGTGGCGCCTTTCGACATCACGTACGGCGCGCGCGTCATGCTCTCCACGCCGCCGGCGACATAGAGATCGCCCTCGCCGGCCTTGACGGCGCGCGCCGCGCTGGCCACCGCGTTCAGCCCTGACGCACACAACCGGTTGACCGTCTCTCCGGGAACTGATACCGGCAACCCGGCCAGCAGCGCGGCCATGCGGGCCACGTTGCGGTTGTCTTCGCCGGCCTGATTGGCGCACCCGAGAATGACGTCGGCAATCTGCGCGGGATCGAAGCCGGCCGACGTGGCACTGAGGCGCGCGAGCAGCGACGAGATCGCATGTGCCGCCAGATCATCGGCGCGCACATGACTGAGCGCGCCGCCGATGTTGCCGATCGGCGTACGAAGACCTTCGATGATAAATGCGTCGTTCATGATGTCCGGGTCACAGCTGATGAGGAATCGCAGTGCGGTACACCGTGCCGCGAAAATGTCCGACGAGCACGTCGGCTTGATTGCACACGCTGACGTCGCAGAACGCCAGACGCTTGGTCGTGCTCTGCTCGATGGCGGTGGCGATGAGCACGTCGCCGGGCCGCACCGCCACCGGAAAGCTGATCGAGCAGTCGACGGCGACGCTCAGTACACCACACGCATTCGTGGCGAACGCGAGTGCGCTGTCGGCCAGCGAGAACATGATGCCGCCATGCGCGGTGCCGAATCCGTTCACCATCTCGTCGCGGATGGTCATGCGCAGTACGGACTTGCCGACAGCGGCCTCGATCACGTCGATGCCGAGCCACTGCGAGTACGCATCACGTGCCATGAGGGTGCGCACCACATGTGCCGGCGACGGCGTACTCGCGCTCACGTCGGACAGATCGGGCGTAGTCACGCGTAGCGCCGCGGGTCGAGCAGCGACGCCCCGGCCTGCACGGCGCGACGCAGGCGAATGCTGGGGCGATAGCGGTCGTCGCCGGTTTCCGACTGCAGCACCTGCAACTGCGCCAGCACATTCGGAGCGCCGATCTCGTCGCCCCACTGCAGCAGGCCGCGCGGATAATTCACGCCGGTGGTCATGGCGAGCTCGATATCCTGCACCGACGCGAGCTGCAGATGCACGGCATCCACCGCTTCGTTCACGAGCATCGCCAGCACGCGATTCACGATGCGCTGGCCGAGCGCGGGATCGTCGTGCGGGACCGGCGCAACCGCACCGTCGCGGTAGTCGTAGAATCCCCGCTGCGTTTTCCGGCCAAGCCAGCCGGCTTCCACCAACCGCTGTTGCGCGTGCGACGGCCGATAGCGCGGATCGAGAAACATTCCCTCGAACACCGATCGCGTGACGGCAAAATTCACATCAAGGCCGATGAAGTCCATCAGCTCGAACGGTCCCATGCGAAATCCACCGACGGCGCGCATGGCCCAATCGATCGTGGCGCAGTCGGCGATCCCCTCCTCGCGAATGCGCAGTGACTCGCCGTAAAACGAACGTGCCACACGATTCACGAGAAACCCCGGCGTGTCGGCGGCGAGCACCGTGGTCTTTCCCCACGCCGTCGCCAACGCGCGCGCCGTGGCGATCACGCTGATTGATGTGGTGATGGCGGGAATGATCTCCACCAGCGGCATCACCGGCGCCGGATTGAAGAAGTGTACGCCCACGACGCGTTCGGTGCTGGTGCACGAACCGGCCAGCGCCGCGATGGAGAGCGACGACGTGTTCGACGCGAGAATCGTCGTCGGGGCCACGATCGCTTCAAGTGCGCGCAGGAGGTGTTGCTTGGCAGCGAGCTGCTCGATGATCGCTTCGATCACGACGCCGCAGGGGGCAAACGCCGCCAGCTGTTCCGGGCTTACCCCATCCACGTACGTGATGCGCCCCAGCACCGCGTCCGCGTGCTCGCGCGTGACCCGCCCCTTCTCCACGTCGCGGGCCAGCGCCTTCGCGTGTCCCGATCTGGCCCGCGCGATCGACGCCGCCTGCGCATCGGCCAGCACCACCGCATGTCCGTGTACCGCCGCGACCTGCGCGATGCCCGCGCCCATCGCGCCGGCACCGACCACGCCGACCACGGTCTTCATGAGGTCACTCGATTCATCGCTCATACGCCGCGATACACCGGCGCCCGCTTCTCGAGAAAGGCGCGTACTCCTTCCTCGTAGTCGGCCGTGCGTCCGGCTTCGTGCATCGCCTGCGCCTCAACCTCGAGTTGCGCATCGAGCGTATTCGCGAAGCTCGCATTCATCGCGCGCTTGGTGAGGCCGAAGCCGCGCGTGGCCTGCGTGGCCAGTGATGCGGCCATCGCCTGCACCGTGGCCATCAGTTCGGCCTTTGGTGCCACGTCCCAGATGAGTCCCCACTCCTTCGCCTTCACGGCCGGAATCTTTTCGGCGAGAAAGAACATGCCCGTGGCGCGCTGCGTCCCCACGAGACGCGGCACGAAGAACGTGCCGCTGGTGTCGGGAATCAGCCCGAGCTTGGCGAAGCTTTCCACGAAGCTGGTGTCGTCGGCGGCGATCGTGAGGTCGCAGGCGAACGCCAGATTCGCGCCGGCACCGGCCGCGATACCGTTCACCGCGCACATCACCGGCTTCTCGATGGTGCGAATCGCGCGGATGATCGGGTTGTAGCAGCTCTTCACGATCTCACCGATATCCGGCATCGGGCCGTCGCCGTGCGGCAACGCCTCGACCAGATCCTGGCCCGCGCAGAAGCCGCGACCGGCACCGGTCAACACGATCGCGCGCACAGCACTGTCGCTCGCCGCATCACGAAGCGCGGCCTGCAGCGCGGACGCCATCTCGCGATTGAAGCTGTTGAGGACGTCGGGGCGATTCAGCGTCAGGGTGAGGACACCGTCACGCTGGTCGATCAGGAGGGAGGGAGTGGGTGAGGACATCACTAAAAATACTACGTGTTGTGAAAGCGTAGGGCTGTGGGCTGTGGGCTGTGGGCTGTGGGCGCTCGGCTCTCAGGCTGGAGGCTCTGGACTCTGGGATGTCTGCCGT
>JBBQXC010000238.1:0-5967 GCA_038210005.1 Gemmatimonadales bacterium | reverse complement strand
CCTTCAGCACTTCGATGCCCCGCCAGCCGGACACCCGCAGTAGATGCTTGTCGCCTGATACGATGAGGCGGGCGTTCGCGGCGAGTGCCGCCGCCAGGAACATCTCATCATCGGGATCCTCGCTCACGCGCTCATCGAGCGATGGGGCATCCACCAGCAGGGCGTGCACCGTGAGCATGGCGAGCAGGGCCTCGAGCGTCCCGACGAGCGGCTCACGTCCTTTGCTCAGTGCGAGCCCAACCCGTCGGTACTCTTCCAGAATTGGCGGCGAGATGACGAGACGAATGGCGCCCGTACTCCACGCCGTCAGAATACGGCCAGGCACGCCACCAAAAAGGAGGCCTGACACCAATACGTTGGTGTCCAGCACGACCTTCACTTGGCGCGTCGCACCTTTTTGATCGCCCGCGGCACATCGGCCGACTTGAGACCAGCGGCCTTCGCCGCGCGCCGTGCGTGCGCCGTCAGCGCCGCGAACTCCGACAGGGCGGGCGGCTCCAGCACCTTTAGAATGACGACGTCGCGATCCGCGACGACCACGAACTGGGCACCCGTCTTCAGGCCGAGTCGCTCGCGAATGGCTTCGGGGATGACGACCTGCCCTTTCGAGGACAAGGTCGTGGTGGCGGCATCGAACATACTGGCTCCTTGAATGATCTTACCAGTAAGAATGGAGCCTGCCGATCCTGTCGTCAAGTCGGCGCCCGCTTCAGACATCTAACAATCGCGTTCTCTTGCAGGGCCTTCCACAAATCGCGACCAGTGAGCAGAGCGAACAGGGAGCACTCCGAAATGGCCCTGTCAAGAGCAACGCAAAGTTAGATGGCACGTCGGATGCCTCGGCACCTCGTGTACGGCTCACGGGCTTCGAGCAGCGACCATATCGACGAACATGGATCGGATATGGATCCGGACGCCTGCACTGATGTTGCTGAAGCCGATGAAGTAGTCGAGGCCTGGCACATAGAACATCTCCGGCGTGATGTGGAACGCATCGACCTCGAGCCCCGCGCCCAGACGCACGCGGAGGCCGCTGCGGGAGTCACTCACGTGGATCGTATCGCCACGTGGGAGGGCGTAGCGTCCGACCAGGACGTCGCGGCGTCGATCGTCCACCGACACGAACCCGGGGCGCGGAGTCCGCGCAGGCTCGCGACCGGCGAGCACGGCCACGAGATCACGCTGCAACGTGATCAGCGTCCAAGGTGCAAGATCGCTGTTGCTGAGCATCGCCACCGCCTCGCCACGTCGGCGGTCCCAGTATGCGAGACTGTGAAAGGCGTTGATCGCGCCGGTGTAGTGGCAGCGATCGCCGGACGCGTCGCAGTACCAACTGAGCGCGTTGATCGAGGACGGGTTTCCGTTGATGAGCGGCGGTGGTTCTCCGAGCGATCGTATCGCAGCGGGCAGCGCAGTGTTGGACGCGTGCGCACCGGCCCAACGGGCAAGATCGAGGGCGGAGAAGTAGACGTTCGATCCGCCGACGAACCCCTCGTTGTCGACGACGTCAGAGACCACCCACGCGGTGTCGGCCCAGCGATGGCCCAACGTGCGAGGCTGCGGGAAATCCGCCAATCGTCCCGGACGCGCGAAGCTCGAGTCCATCCCCAGCGGCGCGAAGAACCGCTCGCGAAAGTAGCGCCCGATCGACTGCCCCGTCACCCGTTCGACCACGAGCGCCGCGGCGTCGAAGCCGAGATTGGAGTACTCGAAGCGTGTGCCGGGAGGGAAGCGCGGTGTGGGCGTCGTGCGGCGCACCGTTTCCAGCAGGCCGACCGTCGTACGCACCTCGTGCGGCCCGAAGTACCGGTCGAACGTATCGTACTCGGGCGGTAGTCCGTTCGTGTGCGTGATCAACTGGCGCACCGTCGTGCCTGGGAATGGATACTCGCGGACGTACACAGTCACCGGCGTGTCGATCGCGATGCGCCCCTCGTGCACGAGGGTCCACACGGCGGCAGCGGTGAGCGTCTTCGCGAGCGAGCCACCGTCCGCGGGCGTGTTCGGCGTGAAGTCCACGCCTGCGGCCACGTTCGCTCGGCCGGCGCCGCGCGCGTAGACTGCCCTGCCGTCGCGCACGAGCGCCACCGCGCCCATGAACGCATGGTCGGCGATGAGCGGCGCAAGAATCGCCTCCACGCGCGCCGAGTCGATCGCCGTCCAGCGAGCACCGGCGGGTGGCCGCTCGGCGGACCGTGCACACGCCCCCAGTACGAGCAGCGGGACGAGCCAGCGACCGCGGATGCGACTCACATCAGTACCTGCGACGCGACAGGCACGCGGTGCGCGACCAGCCGCGTACCGATTCGTGGGGTTCGGAAATCCGCTCACACAGGCGACCGCGTCGACGTTCATCGAAAGGTAGCGTTCGGTTTCACGGCCTAGCCTCGGTTGCGGCCAACGCACAGTGCCATCTAACGCCCCAGCTAAGCCGCGAGCGAACGAAATAGAATGCAAGCGCAGCGAGCTTCCACAGCTCGCTCGTCAGCTTCAGCGCACGTTCGGCGACACGCGCACGGAGCTCACGGTCGCGCGACCATGAGGAGCGCCCCCACTTCATCCTCTGCGAATGCCACGATCATCGCATACCGACTGCGCAGTGCGTGTTCGATATCAGCCGTAGAGCAATTGCCAAGTTTGACCCAAACCACCTTCGGCGGCGCGCCCCTGAGAAAGCTGCGCTGCCGGAAATCGTCATCTTTGGTGACGATCAGGTAGCTGCCCTCGCGCGCATGCAGCCAAATGTGCTCGTCATCCGCCGTCGCTAAGCCGACGTCGCGAACGTGCACAGACTCTGGGTACAAATCGGCAAGTCGATGCGGGAGCGATGGCGCTAGGTTCTCGTCAAAGAGGAGCCGCGGCGGCGGCAACGTCGACCCACCTCCCGCAGTCACGCCGCCACATCGCCCGCCAGCCGACGTTCCCGGTCGGCTGCGAACGCCAGCGCCGCGCGAATGTCCTCGCGCTCGAGGTCAGGAAAATCCGCGAGGATCTCATCCTCGGACATGCCGCCGGCCAAGTAATCAAGGACGTCGTACACCGTGATGCGCAGGCCACGCAAGCACGGCTTGCCGCCGCGCTTCCCTGGCTCGATGGTGATGCGTTCCCGATAGTCCATGGAGGAAGCTTACCGTCGCCCCGCGGGGACCGCCAGACAAGCCGATGAGCCCGCCGGTGGGTGCCGCCGAACGCCTGGCGTTCAGTTGCAAGCGATCAAACAGAAGCGAGCGCAGCGAGCATTCCCTGCCCGCTTGCCAACTGCAACGCGTTGTTATGCGACCTGCAGCGGCCGGATGTGGGCAATCTCCTGCTTCAACCCACGGGCCGCATCCCACAGATCGACGTTGCGCTGCAGATTCAACCAGAACTCGGGCGAGTTGCCAAACAACTTCCCGAGCCGTAGTGCCATCTCGGGCGTGACAGCGCGGCGCTCGCGCAGCAGTTCATTCACGGACTGCCGAGAGACGCCCGCGGCCTCTGCCAGGGCGGTCACCGAGAGTCCGTACTCCGGCAGAAAGTCCTCGCGCAACATTTCGCCAGGGTGGATGGGCCGGCGTTCGCGCGGGCGTGTATTGGGGACACTCATGCGAGGGCGCTCCGATTAGTGATAGTCGCAGAACTCAACATCGTACGCATCGCCATCCTCGAATCGAAAGCAGAGACGCCATTGATCGTTGACGGCGATCGCATGCTGGCCAACCCGGTCACCTTTCAGCAGGTGCAGCCGATTGCCTGGGGGCACCAGCAGGTCTGGGAGGCGAAATGCCGCGTCGATTGCTTCCAGCTTCCGCAGTGCGCGCCGGGCCACGTCGGCCGGGACACGCTTCGCCTTCCCGGTACGGAAGAGCTCTTCGGTCGTGCGGTCGGCGAAGGTCTTGATCACACTAGAATGTACCGTGTCACGTGACACGTGTCAATTGCACGTCGGATCGCATAACGCCCGCGTTCTCTTGCAGGGCCCTGCCATAAATCGCGACCAGTGAGCGCAGCGAACAGGGAGCAATCCGCACAGGCTCTGTCAAGAGCAACGCACAGTTAGACCTCACGGGCCCAAACGAGCGATCAACGGACGCGCAGTCCGAGACCCGCCGTCAGGTTCGACAGGCGCTCTCCGCGCCGCGATGGTGGCAGTCGCCCCTCCGCCCAGAATACGAACGAGACGCGGGAAGATAGGCGTTCCGCGCCGTCAACACGGGTCGACAACCCGAGTCCAGCGCGGTCGTCGCTCATCCGGAAATACCCCGGCCCGGCGAAGATGCGGAGGCCGCTGCCCTGATCGTCGCGTTGAGCCCACCCGCCAAGCAGACTGGCCGCGACATGGCTGGGGTAGTCGCGACAGCCGCGCGGCGAAACGGCGAGATCCGTCACGCAGTCCGAGAAGTCAGACGTGAGGTGTAGGGAGGCGTCGATAGCCAGCACAAAGGTTCCGCGACGGAGCGGGCGCACCGGTTCGGACAGCAGCGCGCCGGCGGCGAGGAGACCGCGATGCGGGAGGGTCGGGCCGCCAACGCCATAGCCAAGACCGAGGCTCAGATCGAGCGCTCGGGTCGAGGTGCGCAGCGCCGCTTGTGCACTTAGGTCCGCAAGCGGATAGAGCAACAGCAGACCGAGTAGTGGACGAAGCCAACGAGTGAGGCGCAGCACGAATCTCCGGTATGGGGGGAGGGACACGGCATGCACTACGGTCCCATCGGCGAGGAGCGCCAGCCAGATGCAGCCACTACCCAGCGACGCTCAGGCAAGACTGCATCCATTCCAGCGTAGTGAGGTCTAACGAGAATGCGTTCTGCTGCAAAGTGGCCGGTAGATCTTGATCCTGCTCGCTTAACTTCGGCCACTTTGTCAGCAGCAACGCGTGTTAGCCCTCAGCGGTAGGAGGCTGGATGGGCTGCGGGGAGGGCGGCGATCCTAGTACCTGTCCATTCTGCTGCGCCGCCTGAACCATCACTTGCTGCGCTTGCATGATGAAGGCCATTCCGTTCTGATTCTCAATAATCTTGAACGCGGCCGTGCTGCTGAGCGTGTGATAGTAGATGTGATGCACGGAGAGCAATCGATCCTGCAGTTCTTGGTCGCTTTCGAGCTCGCACACGTTCAGCCCAATCTCCTTGCACTTTGAGGCGGAGAGATGTCGATTGTGCGCGAGACTAACTGCGTGATCTACAAGCTCCGTAAGAATTGTTGCAATTATCGCGTCTCGATTCTCATTGGTCACAAGCATATTTCGGCCAAGCCATGCTTTTGCGAGGGACGACGACCATTCGATAGCCTTCTTGCATTCGCCGATAAATGCTGGCGGATACTTCGCAAGGACTGGTTGCCAAACCGGCACCGTTCGTGGGTCGGCGACGATTTCTTGGTACGCCTTTTCGAACTCCTCGATCACGCCGTGCGCTGGAACATTGCCAAACTGCGGATCGATTGGTCCGAGCGAAGACTGCTTGCCCATCCAGATTTCTTTGCAAGCGCAGGCGATCATGGTGCCCGCAGACATCGCCATCTGAGGAACAAAGCATCGAATATCGCCGCCGAACTTACTGTACAAGTAATCAACGATGGACTCAGTCGCGGCAGTATCGCCACCGGGGGTATGAAGAACTAGATCCAATCCTCTGCTGACATCGAGGCCGTTGATCGTAGTCATAAAGCCGTTCTTGTCCACGTCATTGACGGCCGCCGCCATTCCGACTTCGGGCTTCTGCAGCCAACCGCTGCGGAACCTGTCAACGATTTTGAGACACCGTGTGGGAAAGTTTATTGAGCGTCGTCGCTGACGACGCGGGGTATGGGTGGGTTGATCCAGGCGGCCGTGGGGAGCGGCCGTGGGGTCGGTGGGCGGCGCACGAAGCGTTCGGGATGTGCGGCGTAGGCCGCGGTGAGCACCTGCGCCCGCGCGTCGTTGCGCGCCGCCGCGAGATGGTGGTGCACGTCGGACGGGGTGTGCAGGCCGAGCGCGCTATGATGATG
>JBBQXC010000237.1:0-6112 GCA_038210005.1 Gemmatimonadales bacterium | reverse complement strand
GTGAGCAACGCATCACGCGCTTCCTCCGTGCGATCGAGCACCTGCAACACCGTGCCCATGACCTGCCACGACTCCGCATCGCGCGGATGAAAGGCGACGAGTTCACGCAACAGCGCGAGGGCGGCCAACGGATCGCGCTGTCCGGCGAGCCACCGTGCCAGATTGAGGCGCGCCACGATCAGCGTGGGATCGAGTTCGGCGGCGCGCAGGAACGACTCGCGCGCCGCGTGGTGATCGCCGAGATCGTCGAGCGCGACGCCCAGATTATTGTAGGCCAGCGCATGGCGCGGATCGATACGCAGCGCGCGGCGATAGCTGTCGGCGGCCGCATGTACATCCCCCGACTGATGCATCGCCACGCCATGCTCGTTCCACAGTCGCGGCTGTTCCTGCTGCGCCAACAGTGATTCGTACCGCGCACGCGCCTCGTCGAATCGACCGGCGATCAGATCGAGCTCACCGAGCGCGTGCTCGGCCAGGCGCGCATCCTCGCCTCCCGCGAGCGACCGCTCGAACTCGCGTCGGGCTTCGTCGAAATAGCCGCGCTGCCGAAAGGCGAGCCCGAGACCGTAGCGGGCGAGCGCCCCTTCGGGCTCCACGCGCATCATGCCGTTCGCCGGCGACGGATCGATCGCCACCGGCGCGCCGGCGAGCGCGCCCGACTCGAGCGACAGATCGATCTGCGCGGTGGAGAGCGTGGGATTCAGCTGCGCCGCCACTCGCGCGGCGGCGATGGCGGCGTCATGACGACCCATGTCACCAAGCACGAAACCGCGTAGCAGATGCGCGTCGGCACAGTCCGCCTGCCGGGCCAACACCATATCGAGGCACTCCAGCGCCTGCTCATTCTGCCCGCGCTGATACAGCACTTCGGCGAGATGCAACCGGGCGTCGGTGTCCGTGCCGCCCACATTCACGGCGCGCTCGAACCAGCGTTGCGCACGCCGGAGATCGCCGGCGCGTTGTTCGATCAGTCCACGCTCGAAGAGCGCCGACGCGTCGTCGGGATCTTCGGCGATCAGGGTGTCGAGCTGACGGATGGCGGCGTCGCTCCGGCCGACCAGGCGAGAGAGGCGCGCGCGCTCGAGGGCAGATGCCCGATCGTCGGAATCGGCGGCCACGCGCGTGTCGAGCGCCGCCATGCGCGCATCGCACGCGCCCGGCTGCGCGGCCGCGATTTCGAGATTGCGCGCGGCGGTCCGCATGCGCGGATCGATCGCGAGCGCGCGCAGAAACGCATCGACCGCTTCGGCGTGCAGCCCGCGCGCGTGATACAGCACGCCGAGGTTGTTGAACGCACCGGGATCCTGCTGATCGACACGCTCGATCAGCGCGCGCAGCAGGTCCACGTCGCGACCGGTCGACATGACGGACGACATGAGCGGAGCGGTCCGGACGTTCAGGCGAGCCGCAGCGCGCGGAGCATCACCTGCAACGAGGCGGGATCGGGGAGCAGCAGGAAGAAGCCGCGCAGTGTCTGCTGCATCTCCAGGAGCTGAAACTCGCTTTCGACACAGAGGATCGCATCGGGATCGGGTGCGAACTCGCCGATCGCACTGGTCAGCACGGCCGTGGACATGTCGATCACCAGACTCGGCGGCGACGGCAACAGCAGCATACCGAGGAAATCACTGAGCGCGTTCATGTACGCACCACTCAGGATGTTCCCCGCTTCCTTGATCGCCGACGTTTCCAACTCACTGAATGCCGTGGACGAACCGACCGGCCGACGCAGCATCAGTTCGGCCAGTCGCATCACCGTCGGCTTGGGAAACACGAGCATCGTACGACCACTGAGGTCACCGAGCATGTGCATCAAGACCGCCGCCACCGGCTCTTCTTCCGGCGTGAACTGCGACGGTAACTCTTCAATGCTGGCAACCGTGATGTTCGGCACCTTGATCATGATCGTGCTGCCGGTCATCTGGGACAACGCCGTCGCGGCGTGACCCGCGCCGATGTTGGCCGTTTCACGCAGTGCATCCAACTGGATGGTCTTGAGAGACCGGATCGCCGACATGGTCAAGTCACCTTCGGTCACGAGTCGTGTTCACTTCGTCATGCCACACTACTCACATCGACGATGAGCGCGGGGCTCCCGTCACCGAGCACGGTGGCGCCGCTGAACCAGGGCCGCGCGCCGCGGACGGCATCCAGCGGCTTCACCACGATGTCCTGCTGGGCCAGTAGGGCGTCCACCAGCAACGCCGTTCTCCGTCCCGCCACCTCGACGATCGCCACATGGCGTACCCCGTCAGGATTGGCCGCGGCAGGCGCCAACGGGTCATCCTCGAAGCGCTGCTGCAGCGCCACCAGCGGCACAGTCTCGTCCCGCACGGTGATGGTGAGCGCGCCGGTGCTCCGGGAGGCGCCGTGGAATTCGAGCACTTCCATCACGTGCGCGGCGGGAATCGCATAGGTATCACCACCCACCTGCACCAGCAGCGCGCGCATGATCGCGAGCGTGAGGGGCAGTCGCATCGTGAATACGGTGCCTTCGCCGGCGATCGTCTCGAGATCGATTTGTCCGCCGAGTGCGCGCACGCGCGTGTTCACCACATCCACGCCGACGCCGCGTCCGGAAATCGACGTCACCGACTTGGCGGTGGAGAATCCAGGATGCGCGACCAGCGGCAACAGCGCATCGTCGGCCAGTGTGGTGACCTGCTCATCCACCAGCCCCTGCTCCTGCGCACGACGCAGCACGACGTCGCGATCGATTCCGCGTCCGTCATCCTGCACCTGAATCACGACGGCGGCCCGATCACGCGCGGCACGCAGAATCAGTTCGCCGCTGGCCGGCTTGCCGGCGGCACGACGGGTGTCGGCATCTTCGAATCCATGATCGAGCGCGTTGCGCAGCAGATGCATGATCGGATCGCCGATGGCATCGAGCAGCGAGCGGTCGAGTTCAATCTCTCGGCCCTCCATCGTGAAGTGCACGTCCTTGCCGAGATCGCGCGCGATGTCGCGGACGAGCCGCGGAAAGCGATCGAACACCTGCGCCACGGGCAGCATGCGCGCCTGCAGCACTTCATCCTGCAGCGTGGCCACGAGACGCGCTGCGTCGGCGGCCGCGCGCACGACGGCGCGATCGGGATGATCCGACTGCTCGATGGCGCGCAGCAAACGGTCACGCGTGATCACCAACTCGCCGACCAGGTCGAGCAGTGTATCGAGTCGGCGCGCATCGAGACGCACCGTACGCGGCGCATCACTCACACGGGCGCTCCCCTGCGCCGGCGTGGGCGTGGCGAGCGTCACCGACACGCGTGCCACATCGCCGGCGCCCTCAGCCGCCGCGGAGATCTCGTCGTCGGAGGCCGACGACTGCAGCGTGAGCCGGAAGGCACCGTCGAAGAGATCGTCCTGCCAGCGTTCCTGTGCGGGCTCGGTACCGCGCACCGTGCCCAGCGCCGACAGCTTGGCCAGTACGATCATCGCGCGCACGCCCTTGAGCGGACAATCAGCGGTGAGGCGCACATCCACCCGACGGGCGGTGCCGACCGCGCTACTCGGCACGTCGGCAACGACCACCGGCGCGTGCGCGTGCGCGTGCGCGTGCGCGTGCGCGTGCGCCGGTGCCGAACCAAGTCGTTGCACCAACGCACGCATCGCCGACGTGGGCTCGGTGCGTCCGCTCGGCACCGTATCGACGGCGGCGCGCAACAGGTCGGTGCCGTCGAACAGCAGCGCCAGCACATCGCCGCTCAGGGCTTCATCACCGCTGCGCAGCGGCTCACAGCGGCTCTCGAGCGCGTGCGACAGCAGCTCGACCGCGGCATAGCCCATGGCAGCGGCCATGCCTTTGATCGTATGCACACCGCGAAAGACCGTCGCGAGGTGCGCGCCGGCCACAATAGCGTTCGCGTCGTCCCGCTCGAGCGCGAGCAATGCGTCATCGACTTCCGTGAGATGCTCGCGCGATTCACTCAGGAACAGCGCGGCATAGCGGGCGGCGTCCACGGCAGATGTCTCGGAGCGCGCGAACGCGGCGACCTATGCGGCGAGGACCCGATTCACGGCTTCGAGAACACGGCTCGGCTGGAACGGCTTCACCACGAAGTCTTTCGCGCCGGCCTGAATGGCTTCGACCACGAGCGCCTGCTGTCCCATCGCACTGCACATGAGAATCTTCGCGCCCGGATCGAGCTTCGTGATCTCCCGGACCGCATCGATGCCGCCCATGTCAGGCATTACGATGTCCATCGTGACGAGGTCGGGACGAAGCTGCTGGTAGCGCTCCACCGCCTGCACGCCTGTTTCCGCTTCTCCGATGATCTCGAAGCCCGCCTGCGTGAGGATGTCCCCCACCATGGTGCGCATGAAGATCGCGTCGTCGCAAATGAGTACCGTTCGGCTCACCGTTCCCTCTCGTCGGCTGAATGCAGGTGCCGCGCGCAGAGCGCCACGGCGTCCAACGGCACGATGCGATCGAGGGCGGACGCGGGCTCGTGTTGGGACTCGAGCGACGCATCCAGCGCGCGGACATCGTGCACGGCATGCACGGCGAGCCCGATGAGGCGCGATCCGTACTCGAGGAGGACGACCGACCCCGCCGTCACGGCACGCTCTCCCGACAGGAGGGCCTGCAGGTCCAGCACGGTGACGATGGCGCCCCGCACGTTGACGATGCCGCGAAGCACCGGCGGACTACCCGGCACCCGGCGCAGCGCGGCGCTCCGGATCACCTCACGCACTTGCTCCACCGGAATGCCGAACGCATCCCGATCGGCCGCGACGACCAACACCCGTGGGCGCTGCTCGTCGCCGTCGTCCTCGCTAGTCGAGGGCGTCGTCGTGATCGTCCGGTTTGTGTCCGGGGAGGACTTCGTCGGTTTTGTAGAACCCGAAGACATCGAGCGGATCCTGGTGCGTGGCGAGTTCCGGCATGAGGCTGACGACCGACAACGACTGACGCAGGTCCGCCGGCAGCGGCGAACGCAGGTCGATCGGGGCGCCCGTGATCGGGTGACGGAAGCGCAGCCAGGCCGCGTGCAGGAAGTGACGCTTGCCGGGCAACTCCACTAACCGCCGGCCGCCGCCTCCCCCGTATGTATCGTCGCCCACCACCGGGTGGCCGATCGACGTCAGGTGGACACGAATCTGGTGCGTCCGCCCGCTATGCAGGTGGGCGCGCAGCAGATCCGTCGAGTCGAAGCGACCGAGGCGCACGAAATCCGTTCGCGACATCCGTCCATCAGGGACGATCGTCATCTTCGTTCGGTCTCGCGGATCGCGGCCGATGGGCTTTTCCACCGTGATGTTGTCGGTGGACAGGTGCCCCCAGCAGAGCGCCACGTACCGTCGGGTCACCTTGCGCGCCGCCAAGGCCGCGCTGAGCGAGCGATGGGCCACGTCGGTCTTGGCCACGATCAGCAGTCCCGATGTGTCCTTGTCGAGACGATGCACCAGTCCGGCGCGTTCCTCACTTCCACCATCAGCCAACGGCTCGCCGCGACCGATCAGGGCGTTCACCAGCGTACCCGTCCAGTTGCCGGGTGCCGGATGCACGACCATGCCGGCGGCCTTGTCGACCACCAGCAGATATTCGTCTTCGTAGACGATGTCGAGCGGAATGTTCTCGGGAACGATATCCCGTCCCGGCGGCGGCGGAATCACCACATGGAGGCGGTCACCCGCTTCGCTGCGATACGAGGCCTTCTCCGCCTTTCCGTTGACCGTCACCTGACCGGTGGCGATCAGCGTGGCCGCTTGGGTCCGCGACAGCGCACAGCGACGTGACACGAGCAGGTCGAGCCGTTCACCCGCGTCGCCGCTGTCGTCCGTGACTTCAAAATCGTGCACGGCGCCCGAAGGGGTTCCCGAAGCGGCTCCGAAAACAGCGCTCACGAGGCCGTCGCTTGCTGCTGTGCTTTGTCCAACTGCCACAATGCGATCACGAGACAACCAGCTCCGATAGTAACGGCAGTGTCGGCTACGTTGAACGTCCAGAAGCGAACGTCGCCGTACCCGATGTCGATGAAATCCACGACGCCGTCTCGCAGCCGAATGCGATCGAGCAGGTTGCCGATGGCTCCCCCGATCACGACGGGCACGCCAAACGCGGCGAGCCGTGAGATCCGGGTAAGGTCGGCCGTGGCGCGAATCA
>JBBQXC010000236.1:0-6142 GCA_038210005.1 Gemmatimonadales bacterium | reverse complement strand
CGCGATGCCGCGCCCGCCGACGGTGGGATGCAGGGTGACGGCCTGCGTGCCGGGCACAGGGAACGTGGCGAACGGTGTCGGCGGTGCCGTGGCACGCAGTCGCGGATTCGGCGCGGGCGCACCCGATGCAGGCGTCGCAACCGCTGCCATTGGCGCCTGTGCGGCGGCATCGTGCACGATGTACGCCGACTGATCACCCGGCACGCCATTGTTCACGCCGTAGAGGTAGTGACTGAACCAGCGATTGAGCATGTCAGCCGGTGGATTCCCACCATGTCCACCCTGATGCAGATACAAGCCGACCGGCAGTCCGCGCGCCCTCATCTCGTCGTAAATGCGCACGCTGTGCGCCGGCGTCACGTTGTAGTCGTTGAGTCCATGCGCCAGCAGCACGGCGGCCTTGATGTGCTTCACGTACGGCAACAGATCGCGCTTCTTCCAAAAGTCATTGAAGTCGCCAGTCACGCGATCCTGTCCTTTCGGGCCCGCGAACACATTGGTCTTCCAGAGCACGTCGCATCGCGCACGCGTGGCCGGGTCCCCGCTGGCCACGAAGTCGTACAGCACGTCGACGTCTTCACCCAGATAGCCACCCGGTGAGCGCACCAGTCCGTTCGAGCGGTAGTAGAGGTAGTACGACGTATTCGGCGACACCGGCACGACCACTTCGAGTCCCTTCACGCCGGTGGTGGCGGCGGCCAACGGCAGCGTGCCTTCGTACGACGTGCCGATCATGCCGACCTTGCCGGTCGACCAGCCGGTGGCGCGCACTTCCTCGCGACCCGTGGGTGTGGTGTAGCCCTTGGCGCGGCCGTTGAGCCAGTCGATCACGAACTTCATGGGCGCGCGTTCGGGATAGTCGCCGACGGTTGCGCAGCCCTGCGACAAGCCGGTGCCCGGCGCCTCCGAGTGCACCACGGCGAAGCCGCGCGGCACCCACTCATTCACCAGCGCGTTCGAGATGCGCCGGCGATTGGGCTGATGCACAGGCGCCGCGAGGGCGCGGCGCGTGGGCGGCTGATCCCCGAGCTCCTGCTGCACGTTCCAGTTGGAATCGTCGCGCGAGGTGCCGGCGAAGTACGGACTCGAGCCGTAGAGCACCGGCACTTTCAGCCTGCCACCCTCAGTCTGCACGGGACGCGTGACGTCCACATGGACGCGATCCTTGCGACCGTCGCGATCGCTGTCAAAGTCGGTCTCGACCCAGAGGTCATGACGAATCCACGCGGTGGAATCGCGCCATTCGGGGACCACCTGCGCCATCCCGTTGACGAACACGGGGGCGACGGTCTTGGGCACCGGCTGGGCGAGGGCAGCGCGGGCGGCAAACACGGCGACCAGCGCGGCCGGCGCTCGGAGACTGGCGAATGCGAAACGACGGCTCATAGCGCGGTATCGGAAATGGAGGCGACGCAAATAACCAAGGAGACCATCTGAAATCTACGTGCGGTAGAGATCGCCGCAGCTCACGAGTGCGGACCGAACGGCGTCTGGGGGAGTAAGGCGGTCAACCGTCGCGCAGTGCGCTGCGCATGTCGTCAAAGGCGGGCACGGCGGCGAGCGTGAGCAGCACGAGGGCCAACGGAATCGTGGCGCTGTAGCCGATTGCGCGGAAGCCGAGCGCTCCGATCACGCCGCCCGAGAAAAATGCCGCGAGCAACAACGAGAGTACTGTCAGTCGCTTCCGGTCGGCCATGACGCGTGGTTCTCCTGCGAGGTCGTGCCGGTTCACGTACACGTACTTGCCGAGCTCAATGCCGATGTCGGTGACGATGCCTGTGACGTGCGTGGTCCGGATCACCGAGTGAGAAATTTTGGTGATCACAGCATTTTGCAGACCCATCATGAAACAGAGCAGGCTGACCGTAGCCGGCACGAAGATGCTGTGCACCAGTTGCAGGCGAGCCCCCAGCAAGCCGAACACCAGCAGGAGCCCCGCTTCGACCAGCAGCGGGAGGGCAAAAGCACTGCTCAGGCCACGGCGGCGCGCGTAGTTCACCATGACGGCCGTCGTGGCCGCTCCGAGCGTAAACGCGCAGAGCGCCCCTACGCCAGTCAGGAAGACCGTGGTCTGCCCAAGCACCAGTGCATCGGCCATCGACGACACGATGCCCGTCATGTGCGAGGTGTATTGCGACACCGCGAGAAATGCACCCGCATTCGTGGCACCCGCGACGAAGGCCAACCCGACACCAAGGTGGATGTTGTCACGCCTGGTGCGAACCGCGCCGGTGAGGCGTCGCGCGTAGTCGATCGGCATGGGATGAACGTTAACAGATCCCGTGCGGCGCAGGACGTCGCGGCGAGCGCCGTTTTACGCGTCCCGATAGGCGGCGCGGTTCCGCCCTTCCCAATTTTTGATGTCATCGAGCGCCGAACCATCGGTGGCGGCATAGCGACGACGCTCGGCGCTGGTGGCCGGATCATGGGCCGACGCGGCCACGACCGAGGCGACCGGAATGCGCCAATGCTGCCAACGCGAAAAGAAGGTGTCGGTGCCGACCCACTGCTCGGCCGGCCCCGACTTCTTGCCGTTCTCGAGGGGTTGATTGCCGACGGCCGTTTTCGCGAAGAGCGGAACGGCGGTGCAGCGACCAACCGCCTTGTCCAGTCCGACAATGAGAAAGTCCGGCGTGCCGACCACCGACCGGTCCCCCTCGGGTCCCAACACGGCATTGGTCTGGCAACCGCCGAGGGCGCGCAAGACGGCCGTGTCCAGCTGGACCACGAGCCCCGGGGTGACGTCTTCGTGCGTGAGTGCCATGCCGGATGATGTCCGACACGGCGCGCACGGGCAAGGACCAACGCGCTTACGGCGCGATGGTGAAATTGAACGTCAAATCGATATCCGTGTCACCGCTGCATGACGTGGCCGTGGCCACCTTCGGCGCATCGTCGTAGTGACAGAGCACCACGCGCATCGTGCCGGTACCGCTGGCGGTCGGTGTCACGACCTTGCTGAAGCGCACACCCAACGGACGATTCTGCCCGTCAACGTCGGTGGTGGTGAGCGTGACGCCGGTGTTCGTGACCGTGTAGAACACGCGATGCTCGTTGGCCTCCGCCTGCACCTCGGCGGTAATGTCTTCCGCCGGAGTCTTGAGACGGTTTTCGAACTTCACGGTGCCGGTGTACGTGACACCCTTGGCCAGCGCCAGCGCGCCCACCTGTGCACTGGGCGCCGTGGGTCCATTGCCATCGCTGTCATCGATATACGTCGACAGCGCGGCGCCACCCGCTGACGGCGTCAGCGTCAGGGTGACACGCGAAATCACTTCCGTTTCTCCACCGGGCGCCGTGGTGGAATCACCACAGGCGGACACCGCCAACACCAGCGCGCTCGCACCAGCCAATACCACACCACGCGACATACGTTCGATCATGACTGTACTCCTTCTACGGTCAGGGGAAGAAACAGATCGGATGTGACGCCCCTCGTCGCCGGCATCCGGAGGAAAACCTCAGAACGGCATCGTGACGCGAAACACCACGTCACGACCCGCGTCGTTCACAAACAGACGGTACCGACTCAAGTAGTCGCGATAGCGCGTATCAAGCGCGTTGTTCACCGAGATCGACACGTCGAGCCGCTGCCGAAGCACGCGAGCGCCGGTACTTCCCGCTTCGAGCTGCATGAGCGCATAGCCCGCCGTCGGTAGCGTGTACACGGTGCCCTCCGGTACCCCATCCTGCTGGCGCACCAGCTGTGTGCCGGCGCCCACGAACCACGCGCCAACCGACGATCGTCGTCCCTGCACTCGCGTGGTCAGTGACACGCGGTCGGCCGGCATATCGAACAGCGGGCCGCCGTTGACGCGGTCAGTGCCACGAACCGCGGTACCATTGAGGCGTAGTTGCACGCGCATGTGCGGACTCCAATTGCCCGATAGTTCGACGCCACGCAGACGCGCATCGGTCTGCGCATAGCGAAAGCCGGGGAAGGCTCCGCGAACGGTTTGCACCGGTGCGCCGGGCTGCAGGTACATGAACCCGGCAATCGTATTTCGGTATGTGGCCGCTTCCACATGAAACGACGGCCGCGTGTACCGAACCGTCGCCTCGAGGCCCTGCGATCGCTCGGGATTCAGCGCCGCGTTACCGAGCTCGTACTGTGCCGTACCATGGTGCACCCCCTGCGCGTACCGCTCATTCACCGTGGGTGGACGCCAGGCACGCGCCGCCCGCACTGCGATGTCGAGTCCATCGGCCAGGAGATAGGCGGCTCCGAACGATCCCGAGACATCGCGCCACGTGCGCGTCCCCGCCGCGCTGCGAATTCCCTGATCGGCGTACGCGATGGTGGTCTGCGAAATAGCATCGCCTCGCAGCCCCGCGTTGAGCGATAAGCGCCCGAGCGCGAGATCTTCCTGCGCGTACACCGCCCCCTGCCACAAGTCGTAGCCGGGAATCAGGAAGGCTTTGCCCAGCGTCTGATTGCCCTGCGCGAGCCCGCTCGTCCCGATCGTGCCTTTCAACCTGTGCCACCGCGCGTGGGTCCAACGCAGATCGAGCGAATTGCTGAACAGCTTGAGGTTGAAGGCCGCCTCGTTGCGGAAGCGCAGCGGGCCGTGATTGTCGAATTCGCGGCGATGGTTGTATTGCAGCCCGTACACCACTTCGAGTTCGCTCGCCTTCGGCGCGGCAAACGTGAAGCGCGTGCGCAGCGTGGTGTGACTCACCTGCTGGCTGGGGCGGTCGATGCCGTAGGTGAACGACGAATCGGTGGGCGGCGCGGTCATCGCGCGTTGGAGATCATCGGCGTTCCCGACGTGCGCCTGTTTGAGCACGCCAAGCTCGGTGCCAAAGCGACTGAGCAACACATCGGCCGTGCCCCACGAGCGCGTTACACCCAACGCCAGACTGCCGTTCAGTTCTCGAAAACCAGTATTCGACAAATAGTAGTCCGGGGCACCGCCGTTGCCGGCGACGCGCGACGTCACGCGCACGCGATAGCCGGTGGTGCCGAGTCCCGGCAGCACGAGGTCGGCGCCTTGGGCACTCATCGACAGCGCCCCCTGGCGACTGTTGCTGAAGGTGTTGAGCGCGATATCACCGTGCGTGCCTCCGCTATCGGGCACCGGCGCGTGATCCACGCGCACCACACCACCCAGTGCATCGGCGCCGTACAGCACGGTGGCCGCACCGCGTACGACGGTCACACCGTTCGCCTCGAAGCTGTCGATGTTCGGCGCGTGCTCCGTGCCCCACTGCTGGTCTTCTTGACGCAGACCGGCATTCATGACCAAGACGCGCTGCGAATTGAGCCCACGAATCACCGGCTTGGCGATGCTGGGGCCGAATTGAATGACGGCGACGCCCGGCAGATTCTTGATTGTCTCTCCCAGCGTCTGGCCGCGCGTCTCGGCCAGCGCGGCGGCATCGAGCGTGCTCGTAGCCGCCACGCGCCCGAGACGTTCGGCCATCGTGTCGGCGCGCACCGCTACTTCCTGCAGCACCGTGGTGGCTACCGTGAGATGCACGGTGATCAGCCGATCCGCGTCGGTCAGATCCACCCGCTCCTCGTGCGGCGCAAAACCCAGCGCCCGCACCCGCAGGCGCACCACCTCGGCGGGGAGATCGCGGAAATCAAACCGCCCCTTGTCGTCCGAACGCGTGCTGAACACCAGCGGCGTCGCACGGCGCGCACGCGGCGGCGCCTCCACGATCACGGTGGCGCCACTGAGTGGCCGACCACTGACGTCGTCCTCGACGATGCCGTGGATATGGCGCGCGGCCCCGTGCGGCGTGGTCTGCGCGGCCAGCACCCACCCGATCGGGGCGAGTACCACGGCGAGCAGACTCCACGCCGTGTAACGGCGAACCGGTGAGCGCAGCGAGAATACCATATCGCCGCGAAAGATACTGAGAAGCCGCGATCAGTAAAGGCTTCCTCGCGATCCCATCGTTGGAACGTGTGGCGCTGCGAGCACTGGGTTCAGTTGAACACGAATGCGCTACGGGCTTCTGAGCGGTGCACTGCGCGCGTGTCGTTTGAACACCGTCGGGCCGTCTGTCGCAAACTTGAGTGCGTACGTCCCGGTGATCGAGTCGCCCGCGAGGCGCCCGACCAACGACCACAACGTGTCGCTCCGTGAGGCCCCGACCAGCGCGACCAGACGAATACTCTCGCCTTGTACCGTGC
>JBBQXC010000235.1:0-6166 GCA_038210005.1 Gemmatimonadales bacterium | reverse complement strand
GACCCGGCGGAATCTCGGCCACCTTGGCCGAGGCCTGATAAAGCCGTGCGATGCTGTCGACGCCCGGACGTACCGCCACGGCGATGGCGTGGCTCTGCCGGTCGCGCTCGCCCTTCGGAAGCAGGTTGACCTGCACATCGGTCACGTTGGCGCCGCTGCGCATGAAGTAGTGACGCACCAGACCGTTGAAGTTGAACGGCGCCGATGTTCCAGCGTACACCTGCGTGCTGACGACCTCGGGCACCGTGCTGAGATAGGCCGCAATGCGTGACGCCGCTTCGTTGGACGTCTCGAGCGTGGTGCCTTCGGGCAAGTCGAGCACGACCTGGAATTCACTCTTGTTGTCGAACGGCAGCATTTTCACTTGCACGGCCTTGAAGCCGACCAGACTCACGCTCACCAGCAGCAGCGCGATGATGCCCGCGTAGAAGGCGCGCCGGCGACCCTGCTGCTCCATGAGCGGTACCATGATCATCCGGTAGATCCGATCGACCTGGCCACCCTCCTCGGGCGGATGCGCCGGGCTCGCGTGGCCGGTCGCTCCGTGTGCGGATGCGCCATGGGCCGACTTCACATGTCCCTTGAGCAGGCGATAGGCGAGGTACGGCGTGACGATGAACGCCACTGCCAGCGACGCCACCATCGCCACCGATGCGCCGATCGGAATCGGACGCATGTACGGACCCATCATGCCGCTCACGAACGCCATCGGCAGAATGGCCGCGATGACCGTGAACGTGGCCAGAATGGTCGGATTGCCGACTTCGTCCACCGCGTCGATCGACGCCTCTTCGGCACTCCGGTCACCCATGGCGAGGTGTCGATAGATATTCTCCACGACCACGATCGCGTCGTCCACCAGAATACCGATCGAGAAGATCAGCGCGAAGAGCGTGATGCGATTCAGCGTGTAGCCAAGTGCGTAGTACACGAACAGCGTGAGGCCGAGGGTGACCGGCACGGCCACCAGCACCACCAGCGCTTCACGCCAGCCCAGGAACAGCCAGATCAACGCGGTCACACTGAGCGTCGCGATGATCAGGTGCAGGATGAGTTCCTGTGCCTTCTCGCCCGCCGTCTCGCCGTAGTCGCGCGTGACGGACAGCTGTACGCTCGCGGGAATGAGGCGGCCCTTCGCCTGCTCCACCCGCTGCATCACAGCATGCGTGACCTCGGTGGCATTGGCGCCCTTCCGCTTGGCCACCGCAATAGTGACGGCGGCTTCCGCGGCACCACCCTTGTCGCGATGGGACACATAGTTCGTGTGTTCGCCGAAGTCCTCGCGCACGTCGGCCACGTTGCGCAGATAGATCGCGCGGCCGCCGCGCGCCGACACGACCACGCTGCCGACATCGAGCGCGGTCGACAGCGGCGCGCCCACATCAATGCGAATCACGCTGTCGCGCACGGCAATCTCACCGGCCGCCAGACGCGCATTGCTGCCGCGCAACGCCATCATCACTTCGCCCGCGGTCACGCCGCTCGCCGCGAGTCGCGTGGGATCGATCGCGACGCGGATCTGCTTCGGCGCGCCACCGGTCACGAACGTCTCTGCTACCTCGGGCACCGTGCGGATTTCGTCCTCGAGGTGCGCGGCGATTTCGCGCAGCGTGTTTGCATCCATACCGGCACCATGCAACGTGAGCGCCAGTACCGGCACGTCGTCGATGGAGTGGGCCTTGATCACCGGCGGCATCGCGCCCGCCGGTGCTTTATCCATCGCGCCCGCCAGCTTGGCCTGCACCTTGGTGACGCTTCGCTCTTGGTCTTCGCCGACCTTGAAACGCACCGTCACCATGGCGTAGCCGTCGCCTGACATGGTGTACACGTGATCGACGCCCGGCAGTTCCATCATCCGCTGCTCGATCGGACGCGCCAACAGATTCTCCGCTTCCTGTGGCGACGCGCCCGGCATGGCCGAAATCACGTCGATCATCGGGACGGAAATCTGCGGCTCTTCTTCGCGCGGGGTCGCGAGGATACCGAGCACGCCAACTGCGAGTGAGGCCACGGTGACCAGTGGCGTGAGTTTCGAGTTGAGGAATGCTTTCGCGATCCGGCCGGCAATGCCCAACGGGCGTGGCGTACTCATCGTGCCGCCGCGTTCGGCACCACGATCGTCTCACCGGCCTTGAGTCCGCTGCTGATCGCGGTGTGCGTGGTCGTCGAGACGCCCAAGCGCACCCAGCGACGTTCGTCGCCGGTGGCCGAACGCACGATGACGCCCGTGAGATCGCCCTCGCGCACGATGGCCGCGTTCGGCACCAGGAGCGCGTGTGCACGCCCGATCGGAATAGAGACCATGGCGGCACTGCCGCTGCGATACTGGGCAGCCCGGTTCGCCACCGTCGCGTTCACGGTGAACAGATTGCCGGCACCGGCCGGCACCACACCCTCGATCAGGGCCACCACTGGCACCCCGTCGATCGTGGCGGCCAGCGTCTGTCCGCGCTTGAGCGCGCGCACCGCATCACTCGCCGCGCTCACGCTGATACGCAACGTCGAGCCATCCTGTACCGTGATCAGCGGTGCGCCGGGCGCGGCGAAGGCACCCGGATCGACCGCGCGCGAGGTGACGACGCCGCTGAACGGCGCGGTCACGGTCGCATAGCTGCGCATCGCCTCCAGCTCACCCGACGCGGCTTGTGCGGCCCGCAAGCCTGCTTCGGCGCGCGCCAGCCCGGTCTCTGCTGCATCGAGCTGCGCCCGGGTCGCGGCGCTGTCGGCGTAGAGCGCACGGATCCGCGCCGCGTGCGTCGCCGCTTCGTGTTGCATCGCTTGCGCGTCGGCGATCGACGCGCCGACCTGCGCCGACTTGGCCGTCAGATCACGCGCATCGATGCGCAGCAGGGTCTGTCCCGCCCGCACCGCATCGCCCTCATGCACCAGCACCGCGGTCACCGTACCCATCAGCTTCGTGCTGAGTGTGGCCTGCTGGATCGGTTCCGCGACACCCGACGCGTCGATGGTGGCATCGATGACGGTGTCGCGCACGACGAGGGCGGTGCCGACGACCGGCGTGGCCGCAGGTGCCCCGGAAGGCGACGACGATGCATGCTCGTCTTTTCCGCCCGAACAGGCCGTGAGTGAAAATCCGGCGACGGTGGCGAGTGCCAGCGTGGTAAACAGCGTCTGGGTCGACGTCATGTTGCGTGCTCCCTGATATCGGTTCGGACGCATCAGCGCGCCGTCGTGGTGGAGGTATCGAGTTCGGTCAGGGCGGCGGGGTCGCCACCGGATGCGCGTCGCCAGGTGGCGATCGCATCGATCACGCCGTAGCGCGCGGCCGCATGTGCGAGTGAGGCGCCGGTGGCCGACGACTCGGCCGCCAGCAGTTCCGCGATGGTGGCGAGGCCGCCGTCGTAGCGCTTCTGCACCAAGCGGTACGCTTCACGGCTTTGATCGGCCGCATCGCTGGCCAGCGTGAGTCGCTGCAGCGACAGCGTGAGTCGCCGCGCGGCGTCGTCGCGCTCGAGCTGGCTTTGCGCGCGGGCGGCGTCGAGGCCGGCGCGCGCAGCACTGGCGCGGGCCGTGGTCCCGGCCACGTCCGCCAACTCAGCGTTACCGCCGAACAGCGACCACGAGGCCATCACGCCCACTGTCCAATTCTTTTGTCCCGCGTACAGGGTGCGAGGGTCGTTCCAATCGTAGCGGGCGAAGCTGTTCACCCGAGGCAACAGCGTGCTGGCGGCTCGGCGACGGTCGGCACTCGCCGCAGTCACGCCGGCCTGCGCCGCGCGCACGTCATCGCGAATCTCGCCGGTTGCGAACGTCGAGCCGGCCGCCGCGCTGTCGTGCACCGCCAGCGCGATCACCGCGGCATCATCGGGGAGGGCTCCGGGCAGCGTGGGAAGCTCGGCCCCGGAGCGGCCCAACAGCAGGGCCAGCTGTTGTCGTGCGGAGAGCGCGTCGCTGCGCGCGCCCAGCAACTGCGCCGCGACGTCCGAGGCGCGAACACTGGCCTGGAGGGCGTCGGCCTTGGTGACCAACCCCTGCGCGACCATCGCGCGCACCTGGCGCACGCCGGCGTCGGCCGCCTGCTGCGCCTGCGCGAGCACGCCGGCCTTCGCTTCGGCCAGAATGGCCCCGTAATAAGCGCGAACCACGTCGGCGCGGGTCGACACCGCCGACCATTCGCCGGCAGCCTTGCTGGCATCAGCGGCGGCCCGCGCGGCGCGGAGACCGAGCCAGGCGTCGCCGTTCAGTAGCGGGACCTCCAGCACCAAGCCGCCCTGCGCGTTGGTAACGGCGCTGGGGAAGTTGAGCTTGGCGGGCTCGAAGGCGGCCGGGGTGACCAGCCGTTGCCGTAACGTGGTGCCGAAGGCGCCGATGGGGTCGGTGGTTCGTACGACGCCGGCTTCGATCCGGGCCGAGGGGAGGATGCCTTTGAGGGGCAATCGGGCGCGGGCGCGGTCGCCGGCCGTGGTGGCGTTGGCGATCCGGTTGCCGAACGCGTGCTGATCGGCTTCGCGAATGGCGTCGCCAAGCGAAAGCGGCGCCGACTGGGCCCGCACCGGGGAGGCCGGGAGCGCGGTCGCCATCATGGCGACTGCCACCAGCGCCATCGGAAAATATGATGAGGTTCGCATATGTAGATATACATAAGTGCGTATATCTACAATAGCAAGAGGGGGCGGCCGACCGCTCCGCCCCTCGTGCCGGACACCGGACTCAGCGGTTGCCGAGGTTCCGGTCGAAAAACGCCCAGACCCGGTTCCACGAGTCGATCTGCTCCGGCGAGTCTTCCTTCAGTAACGTGGACCGGTTCACCCGACGACTGAACGTGTGCCCCACGCTGGCCGGCCCCGGGGTCGGATTCACGTAGATCTTCGTTTCCGAGAGCGTCGGCTGCCGCGCGATGAGCGCGTCGACGAGCGGACGCGCTTCTTCGAAGTTCACGTCTTCGTCGTTGGTGGCGATGTGCACCAGGATCGGCGTCTTGAGGCTGTCCACCCAGTAGTACGGCGAGCGACGCACGTACTCGGCGCGCTTTTCGAACGGCAGACCGCGCATGGTCGTCATGGTCGAGAAACTGCGCTGGTACGACGGTCCCTTGAACGACAGGCGGAACAGGAGGTTGGTGACCGGCACGATCGCGGCGCCCGCCTTGAACGGGGTGCCCTTGCCCTCGCGCATCAGCAGCAGCGCGGTGATAAATCCGCCGTGGCTCCAGCCCATCACGCCGATGCGTGTGGTGTCTACCGAGGGCAGTCCCGCGAGTATCTGGACCGCCGCCTGTACGTCGTTGACTTCCATGCCGCCGTAGTCGATGGCGTTGTGAAACGCCGCGCCGTATCCGGTGCTGCCCCGATAATCCGGAGCGACGATCACGTAGCCCTTCTGTACGGCCTCGATGATGAACGGGAGATAGTTCTGATCCCAGTTGCCGTGGACGCCGCCATGGACCCACACCATCGCGGCATGCGCCTTCGGGCCCTTCGACTGCAACGGCTCGAAGAGCGACGCGGGAATCTCCATGCCGTCGGTGCTCTTGTACTTGACCTTGCTGAACTTCATCACGCCCACGCTGCGCGCGGCGAAGATGCTGTCGGTGCGCGCCTTGCCGGCGATCGCGCGGGCGAAGTCGGCCGATGGATGATCGTCGGGCCGGTTGCTCACGTACAGCGCGGCGGCACGCGCGGAATCCATGACCACGCGCTGACGCGGGGGCGGTGCATCGTCCTGCGCCGAGGCGCGCTGGCTGAGTCCGATCGAAACGAGCGCCGCGCAGAGCGCGAAATGTCGAGAGCTGACCATGATGTCGCGGGGTAGGAGAGAACGAGGCGCGGTGGGGACCGATGTACGTCGTGCACTATCGTCAGCGGCGAGCGCCGACGGTACTTTTCGGTGGCACGAATATATACGCCGTCGCCATAGGGCTGCGTTGAAAGTCCACCCACGTTTACGAGGCGCATCATGCGCATTTCCGTCGTCTCCGTTGCCGGTTCGTCCGCTCGCCGCATTGTGCTGATCTCGCTCGCGGCGGTGGCGCTGTCCGCCACGGCGCTCGCGGCCCAGGAGCACGCGCACACCCCGGGCATGACGCATCCGGCCGCGGCGCCGCTTCCCACGCAGGGCGGTCAGGCGGCGTTCGCGGCGATCAGCGAGATCATCGCCATGCTGCAGGCCGACGCCAACACGGATTGGTCGAAAGTGAACATCGAGC
>JBBQXC010000234.1:0-6237 GCA_038210005.1 Gemmatimonadales bacterium | reverse complement strand
GCGAGCACGGCGAGACACGCCACGGCATCACGCAGCACCTGTTCGGGCCAGAAGCCTTGGTCTGGGCCTTTGAGCGGCTGCTTGGGCGTTAGACCGTGCTTACGGAACAGATACACGTGCCCCACGATCAGCATGATGACCAATCCCGGTATCACGCCGGCGTGCAGCGCGAAGAAGCGCGTGAGGGTGAGATGCCCGTAGGTCACGCCACCTACCACCACCGTCTGCAGTGACTGGCCGATGCCCGGACTCATACCCACGATGTTGGTGGTCACCGCCGTCGACCAGTAGCCGTTCTGGTCCCATGGCAATAGATAGCCGGTGAGCGACAACGCCAACACGAGCACGAGCAGCACCACGCCGAACCAGTAGTTCATCTCGCGCGGTGCTTTGTACGCGCCGTCAATGATGACCTGCATGAGGTGCAGCACCAGCAGCACCGTCATGGCTTGCGCCACAAAGTGATGGAGACCGCGCAGAAACCAGCCGCCCAGCATCTGGTGCTGGATGTAGTACACGCTTTCCCACGCCGTCTGCGAACTCGGGCTGTAGGACATCCATAGGAAGACGCCCGTGATCACCTGCACCACGAAGAAGAACGAGAGCGTGCTGCCCCACACGTAGCGCCAGCGCGCGCCGCCGGGGACATTCTCGAACAGTGCTTCGTGAAGGAGACCCTTGTAGCCGGTGCGCGAATCGATCCAGGAGCCGACGGACGGACGTTCGGTATTCGGTTGCTCGGCCATCAGACGGGAATCTTGTCGGGGGAGCCTTTGCGGAAGTTCTGGAAGCGCACCCAGACTTCGCCGTCGCGAACCACGGCCTCGAGTTCATCCATGCCGCGCGGACTTGGGCTCTTCGGGTCGGCGATCGCACCGTCCAGCGTAAAGCTGCTGCGGTGACATGGGCAGAAGTAGCCGTGCGAGCTGGCGTTATAGCCCACCGAGCACCCGAGATGTGGACAGACCGAATTCAGCACGCGCACGGTGTTGTCGCCGGTCTTCTGCAGATAGACCGACCCCACCGGCACATTCTCCGTCTTGTTCCACGCGTCGATCAGCGTGTCGAGCACCGGGAACTTGCGTGGCTCACCGCCGTCGGCGAGCGAAGCAAGCGAGGCCACGCGCACGAGGCCGCGTGTATCGGACTTGCGCCGCAGCGGATCCAAGAGCGTCAACAGGCCGGCGACCGGCGCTACCACGGAAATGAGGCCGCCCACGACGATCGCGGCGGCCTTGGATACGAAGTTGCGCCGGTCGGGCGCGGGCGAGGTGTCAGACATGTCGGCGTTGGTATCCCGGGAAGGCAGAGCGGCTCGCACCGCGAAGGGCACGTGCCGCAGGGGACAGGACGGTGGGGGGGATCCGCCGGGGGCGCCTACGCCGCCCTGCACCGCAAACCCCTCTCATAAGTGTACGCACTGGACCAGCGGTTTGCTGACGTGGGAGCGACAGCACCGTGGGAACATCATGCGCCATTGGCGGTACGTCAGCGAAGGGCCGGTCCCGCGCGTAATCTCTGCACGGACACGCATCCCCCGATGCGCGCTTTTCACCCTTCTTCGGACTCCACCTCACATGCATCTGCGACTTCGGCAGTTTGGCGCCGCCTGCGTTTTGGCTCTGGCCATTTCGAGCGTGGCACACGCCCAACAGGACGAGGACAAGACGCCACTCGGCAAAAAGATGAGCGCCATGAACACGGCCTTCAAAGCGGTCGGCCGTCAGATTGAAGATGCCTCGAAGAACGCGAACACCCTCGAGCAACTCACCACGATCGAGACCAACGCCAAGGCCGCGCTGACGCTGGAGCCCGAGAAAAAGGCGAAGGTGCCGACCGCCGAGCAAGCCAAGTTCCAGGCAGGATATGAGGCGGGTATGAAGGACTTCCTCGCCGTTGTCGCGAAGCTCAAGGTCTCGATCAAGGAAGGCAAGAACACCGAAGCCGTAGCCATCTACGATGAGATCAAAGGTCTGCAGCGCGACGGGCACAAGGAATACCGCATCAAGAAGGCCGGTGCGCCTCCGGGCGGGAACTGAGACGGAAAGGGCTCCAGTTCCACGATGTGCAAACGGCCCCGAATCTCGACGATTCGGGGCCGTTTGACTTTTCGCTCGGAAGACGGAGTTACACCGTCAACGCCTCGGCTTTCCGACCGAGCGGTGGCGCGACGGCGAGGCCGGATCCGGAAGCCGCTTGAGATCGTCTCGATCTTTCTTGCGACCGCTCGCCAGCTTGTTGGCCCGCAGCGCGAGGAGCCCGATTACCGGCAGCACGTCGCCGTTGATGTCAACGTGAACTGCTGCTACCTGCGCGTCCTCGAAGCTCACACCCGAGATGCTGGAGAGCAAATCGATACGCGTCGGCGGCTCGCCGAACGCGGTCACGGTGTCAGGGGCCTCCAAATGCGCCCGGTCAAGTACGACCGGTGGGGCGCCGAATGCGCCCAAAGCGCTGAGCAGCCGCGCGACGTTGTCCGGCGCCCGTCGATAGAAAAAATCGATATCCGTCGTCGCTCTCACGTGACCGTAGACCCCAACGGCATAGCCACCGACGAGCACGTACTCCACAGCATGCGCATTCAGCGCGTGGACGAAATCGAGGAAGTCTTCAGGGAACGCGGCGTGCCGAAGGTCATTCGGTCGTCCCTCCACTTCAGGGGTCATCACGAGTCGTGAGGCACGGCATGTCGGGACGCGCGTTGGAGCGCCACCGCGAGCCCGGAAGCAGCCGAGACGGCGGCCAAACGCGCCGCAGCGGTCGCGGGGGGTCGCGGGGCATCGTGCATGGCGAGCGTACTCTGCGAGCCAGTCCACGTGTGACGCCGACGCGCCGCGCGCTCGACCCGCTCTCGGTCCGCGTCGACGACAGACGGGGCGCCCGCCACGGTCACCGGCACATGCATCAAGTACAAGAGCCGCAAGGCCGTCTCAAGGGAGACATGGGGCCGCTTCCCCAGCTCGAACTCACTGATGAGCCGAGGGCTCACGCCGGCTTGTGCCGCGAGCGCGGCGATGGAGACCCGCTGCGCCCGTCGCGCGTCACGGAGCGCGGCACCGAGAGTGGCAACGAGCGAGGCGTCGGGATTCATGATTTAAATATGGCCAATTGGGATGGCGAATTCAATCCCTTTATGTAACCATCGACGGTGGTGTCTACCGACTCCCCACACGTCAAAAACGGCTGCCCCCGCGAGGGGACAGCCGTTTCGTTTGAACACGCATCACGACAACGAACCTCAGAGCGGGAGACGGGACTCGAACCCGCGACCTTTTGCTTGGGAAGCAAATACTCTACCAACTGAGTTACTCCCGCAGACACGGTCGATCCTCCGACCGCACCACCCCCAGAAGCTAGCGCGTCGAGCCGCGTCGGGTAAAGGCCTCGCGTTGTTTCCGCTCGGCTCGTTGCGCCTCAGCCCAACGCATTACGTTGCGGGTCCCCCCTCCGGAGTGCCCGTGCGACTGGCCGATTTCATCGAAGCGAACCGTGACCTCTTGCTTGCCGAGTGGGAGGCCTTCGCGAGTACGCGCGAGGGTGCCGAGCACATGGATCAGGTCGCGCTCCGCGATCACGCGAGCAGCCTCCTTCGAGATATCTGCGCCGACTTGCGCACCCCGCAGTCGCCGGCCGAGGCGGAGGACAAGTCGCACGGCGACAGCGATACCCCCGACAGCGGACCGGACTCCGCGGCGCAGTCGCACGGTGAGGAGCGCGCACACAGCGGCTTCTCGATCAGCGAAATGGTCTCCGAGTTCCGTGCCCTGCGGGCGAGCGTCCTGCGCCATTGGACTTCGCATCGGGGCACGCTCAGCGGCACCGACTTGACGGATCTCATGCGCTTCAACGAATCCATCGATCAGACACTCAGCGAGTCGGTCACGCGCTTCACCGTCAGCATCGACGAATCCAAGGACCTGTTCCTCGCCATTCTCAGCCACGATCTGCGCGCACCGTTGCAAACCGTGCTCATGGTGAATGAACTGCTGGCCTCTGCGCCTTCCGGTGATGTCACGCAGGCCGTGTTGGTGTCCCGGGCCACGCGCAGCGTGACCCGCATGATCGAACTCGTCGACGACCTGCTCGATTTTACACGCAGTCGCATGGGGGCGGGACTCGGTATCGCACTCGCACCGACCGACGTCTCGACCGTACTCAACGACGCCATCGACGAGGTCGAGGCCGCCCACCCGCAGTGGGCGTTCGAGACCCACATCGAACCGGAGCTGCAGGCGTCGGTCGACGCGGCGCGCATCCGGCAGGTGCTTGCCAACCTGCTCAGCAATGCCGTGCATCACGGGGATTCGTCACGGCCGATCACCGTATGCGCGCAAGGCACCGACCGTGACGTCGTCATCGACATCGGCAACTTCGGCCGGGTCATTCCGGCCAGCGATATCGGTAGCCTGTTCAGTCCGTTCAAACGCGTTCTCGCCGACGCGCCGCCGACATCCGCCGACCACCACCTCGGCTTGGGCCTCTACATCACCGATCGCATCGTGACCGCCCATCACGGCCACATCGATGTGACCTCGTCCAAGGACGACGGCACGACGTTCCGCGTGACGCTACCGCGGTAGAAGGAGGAAGAAAGCGGGCCAGTCCGTCGGCGACGATAGCCACGTCAGGTGTCGGATACCCGGGCGTCCAGGACGGCCCGCACGCGGGTGGCCAGCGTGTTCAGGGCGAACGGCTTCGCGATGAACTCCACGCCGGGCTTGAGCACACCGTGCTGCACGATCACGTTCGCGGTGTAGCCCGAGGCGAACAGCACGCGGGTGGCCGGACGCGCCGCCAACAGGCGCTCCGCCAGCACCCGGCCGTTCATGCCCGGCATCATGACGTCCGTCAGCAGCAAATGCACCTCTTCCGGAGAGGCACTCAGCCACTCGAGTGCGGGCTCCCCACCTGCAAATGCGAACACGCGGTAGCCCAGATACGTGAGCAGGCGCACCACCAGCACCCGAACGCTGTCGTCGTCCTCGACCAACACGATGGTTTCGTGCCCGCCGGGGTGCTCACCGGCCACCTCCCCCACGCCATCGGACGCCAACTCGGGCACACACGGCAGATAAATCTTGAAGCTCGTGCCATGGCCCGGCTCGGAGTAGACCTCCACCCGACCGCCGTTCTGCGACACGGCCCCATGGATCATGGCCAACCCGAGGCCGGTACCCTGCCCGAGCGGCTTCGTGGTGAAGAATGGTTCGAAGGCATGCGCCAACGTGTCCGCGTCCATGCCCACCCCAGTGTCGGACACGGCGAGCATGACATACGCGCCGGGCACGCTGCCCGGGTGTGTGCGCACATACTCGCGGTCGAGCGTCACGTTGCTCGTCTCGAGTGTCAAGCGACCGCCGTTCGGCATGGCATCGCGCGCGTTGACCGCCAGATTCACCAGAATCTGTTCCGCCTGCCCGGGATCGAACCGGATCAGACCGAGTCCTGACGCCGTCACAATCTCCAGCGTGATATCCTCACCCAAGAGACGCTGCAGCATGCCATGCACCCGCGCCGTCACCACGTTCAGGTCCAACACCTTCGGCGCGATGATCTGCTTGCGCGAAAACGCGAGCAGCTGCCGCGTCAGATCTGCCGCCGAGTCGGCTGCCCGACCAATCTCCGTGAGGTCAGCGCGCAGCTCGTCGTTGCTTCCCACGTCCAGCAGCGCCACGTCGAGACAGCCCGTGATGACAGTGAGCAGATTGTTGAAGTCATGCGCAATGCCGCCGGCAAGACGTCCCACCGACTCCATCTTTTGCGCCTGCAGCAACTGCTCCTGAAGCCGCTTCGTGTCCGTGATATCGGAGAATGACGCCAACATGCCCACAGGCGTCCCGCGGGTATCGGTAAACAAACTGGCGTTCAGTTGCAACTCACGCCGCGTGCCATCGGAGCACACGGCGGTCATCTCGCCCGACCACGACCCCTGCGACTGCAGCGCGGCCACCACCGCCTCAGGCGCGGCGGGGTCCAGCCAGAACGTGACCACGTTGCGCCCCAGCACCTCCGCGGCATCTGCGTGTCCCCAGATCTCGCAGAAGGCGCGATTGACATAGGTCAGCCGGCCCTCGAGATCGGCCATCGCTACGCCGCTGATGGACGATTCGATCGCCGCCTCGAGGCGCAACAGTTGTGCGGCGGCGCGCTTGCGCTCGGAAATGTCGAGCACGCTGCCACGAACCAGCGTGCGCCCGTCGAAGGGGAGACGGATCAACCGCACTTCGCACGGGAACT
>JBBQXC010000233.1:0-6300 GCA_038210005.1 Gemmatimonadales bacterium | reverse complement strand
GAGAAGGCGCACCCCGACGTGCTCGAGCTGTTCTTCCAGGTGTTCGACAAGGGTGTGATGGACGACGGCGAAGGACGCTCCATCGACTTCAAGAACACGATCATCCTGCTCACCACGAATGCGGGCACGGAAACGATCATGAAGCTCACGGCCGACCCGGAAACGCTCCCGTTCCCGGATGCCATGGCGAAGGCGCTCAAGCCGGAACTCGACGCGGTCTTCAAGCCGGCTCTCCTTGGCCGTATGGTGATCGTACCGTTCTATCCCGTGCGTGACGAGAACCTCAAGCAGATCGTTCGTCTCAAGGTGGGCAAGATCGGCCGTCGTCTGCGCGAAACCCATCGTCTCGAGCTGCGCCACGACGAAACGCTCATCGCACAGGTGGCCGCGCGGTGCACCGAAGTGGAAAGCGGCGCCCGTAACGTCGACAATATCCTGAGCAACACGCTGCTGCCGGAGATCTCGCGCATGCTGTTGGCGGCCATGGCCGAGGGCATTCGCCCGACCGCCCTGCGCGTCGGGGTGGCCGAAGACGGAGACTTCACGTACGAGAACGTGGTCGACGCCGCTGCGATCTGACGCAACGGCACATCAAGGATTTCCGAGGACGTACTGATGGCCTGGTCACAAGCCGATCGACCGTACCGATTGAAAACGCCGTTGGGTGACGACGTGCTGTTGCTGCGCGACTGGCGTGGAGAGGAATCCCTGTCCACGTTGTTCCGCTATACGGTCACGGCGATGAGTACACGCACCGACATCTCGGCCAAAGAGCTGCTGCTCAAGAAGGCCGAGCTGTTCTTGCGACTACCCGACGGCACCGACCGCACCATTCATGGTGTGGTCAGCCGAATCCGGCGCGGAGGCAAGGCACCGGTGGGGATGGTCGCGTACGAACTCGAAATCCGGCCGCCGCAGTGGGTGCTCGATCTCGACGAAGGCTTCGAAATTTTCCAGAACAAATCGGCGCGCGATATCGTCGATGCGCTCATGACAGGTGTCAGTACCTCGTGGAAGCTGACGCGCACGATCGACGAACGACCGGCGACTTTCCGGTATCGAGAGAGCCGGTGGAACTGCGCCGCGCGCCTGATGGAGCAGGAGGGCGTGTGGTTCCGGTTCGATCACACCGGTGGCGACGCGCAGCTGGTCTGGAGTGACAGCGTCGCATCGGCCAAGCCCGCGTGGGGCGTCGAAAAACTCGCGTTCATCGAGGCGGCCGACAATGCGTCACGCCTGACCGGCTTGGGTGTCGACGCCAACCCGTTCGTTTCGAAGACGCATCTGCGCACCGCGAGCGAGTTTCTGGCCATGAAGAGCGTGGATGACACCACGGCGTCGAACGGGGCATTCACCCCGCCAAGCTCGATCTCTGCATATCTGTTCGACCAGCAGATCGCCGCCCAGCACGCGCCGGCGGCTTCGCCGAACAAGGTGCCGCACGACGCGAAGGTGTATTCGAAGCTTCGGCAGGAGCTCGCCGAGGTCACCGCCGAGGTGTACCACGGCACGAGCACGTATGTGGGCCTCGAACCCGGCGCCAAGTCCGATGTGGCCAACCTGTCGAATGCCAGCCTGAACGTGTCGCTCTTCATCACGAAGGTCGTGCACCGCGGTAGCAACGGCGACTACTTCGCCAATGCGTCGGCGGCACATGGCTACGAGAACGAGTTCGAGGCCATCCCGGCCGCGACACCGTATCGTCCGTCACGCTCCACGCCGTGGCCGCACATCGGCGGGTCGCATACCGCGGTCGTGGTCGGCCCCGATGGCGACGAGATCTACACCGACGAGTGGGGTCGCGTGCAGGTGGTGTTCAAGTGGGATGAAGACCACAAGCTCGATCTCACGCATTCCTGCTGGGTACGCGTGGCGACGTCGTCGGCCGGTCAGCAATTCGGCAGTGTCTTTCTGCCACGCATCGGACACGAGGTGATCGTCGAGTTCCTCGACGGCAATCCCGACAATCCGATCGTCACAGGCAGTCTTTACAACAGCGCGAACAAGCAGCCCTGGAAGCTACCCGGCGAGAAGAACTCGAGTGGCATTCGCACCAAGTCCACGCTCAAGGGCGGAGCCGACGATTTCAACGAGCTTCGCTTCGACGACACCAAAGGCTCGGAGCTCATCTACGAGCAGGCGCAGATGGATCTCGAGACGCTCGTGAAGAACGACGAGCGTCGAAACGTTCGGCACGACCGCACGACGATCATCACGAACAACGAAGAGAAGACGGTCACGGAGGGCTGGGAAAGGACCACGATCGAGAAGGGTGAGCAGTTCATCACGGTGGCCGACAACAACCGCACGCTGCACGTTGAAAAGGATCACACGGTCACGGTCAGCGGCAACGAGACGGTGACGGTCACGAAGGACCGCACGATCACCGTGAAGTCGAACCAGATCCACGAGATCGCGGTGGACAATACCGTGAAGGTCGAAGGCAAGCAGGACACGACGGTCAAGGACGACGACACCACGACGATCGAAATGGGTAACTCGAAGCTCGAGGTGAAGATGGGCAACATCGATGTCGGCGCGAAGCTGGGCAACATCACCATCAAGGCGAACCTGGGGAAGATCTCCATCGAGGCGATGCAGGGCATCGAGTTGACAGTCGGCATGAGCAAGATCCTCATCGATCAGTCGGGCGTGACCATCGAAGGAATGATGGTCAAGGTCGATGGTAAGACGATGGTCGACGTGAAGGCTGGTGCTATGGCGAAGCTCGAAGGTGGCGCCATGATGATGATCAAGGGCGGCATCACCATGATCAATTGATCGGAGACCATGTGACCATGCCCCCGGCCATCGCTCCCGACCCGCTCGCCTCACTCACGCCGCCCATGCGGTGGCTGCTCGAGCGCACGGCTCCTGAGAAGGCGGCGCTTGCGCTGCTCAACCCGCAACACACGCTCGAACAGCTCTACGTGACATGGATGGGTTCCGAACACGTCGTGTCCGCCATCCGACTCATCGCCGCCGTACTGCCGACACGCGAGAGCATTTGGTGGGCCTGGGTGTCGGCGCGCTATGCCACGCAGATGGAGGGCGGAAAGGCGCCGTCAGCCAAGGAACACGCGACGCTCACGGCGGTCGAACAGTGGATCGTGCGCCCTGATGATGCGGCCCGTCGTGCAGCGTGGGAGGCGGGGGAAAAATCCGGACTCGACACGCCGGTCGGCTTAGTCGCGACGGCCGTCTTTCTGAGTGGCACCACGATCGCGCCGGCGTCGGTGCCTCCCGTGCCGCCGCCCCCTGGTGTCGCCATGCCGATCGTCGCCGGTGCGGTTCTGCTTTCCGCCGTGTCGAATTCCAATACGGATTTAATTCCACCCACACTCCTGTCGTTCGCGGCGCAGGGCCTCGAAATCGTGAAGCGTCTCGGCGGCTGGGATGTGGCACTCCAGCTCGCGCACGACACGCATCACCGGCAGACGGCCGAGTACGAGCACGCCATCAATCCGCCGGCACCGAGGTAGTCGACCATGGGAATGCCCGCCGCGCGCATTTTGGATATGCACGTCTGCCCGATGGTGACGCCCGGCGTCCCGCCCATTCCGCACGTGGGCGGGCCGATCGTGAAGCCGGGCTGCCCTACGCTCTTGATCGCGATGATGCCGAGCGCGACACTCACCAGCATGTGCGTCTGCGTCGGTCCACCCGATGTCATCATCAAGGGATCGGCGACAGTGCTGATGGGGAGTCTCCCGGCCGCACGACTGGGCGACAGCACCGCGCACGGCGGCACCATCGTGGTCGGCGCGCCGACCGTATTGGTCGGCGGCTAAATGAATCCTTGTCCGCCGATCACCGCGCGAACGGCTGCTCCAAGCTCGGCGACTGCGGCGTAAACAGCTCGGCGCCGCTCTCGGTGATCACCATGTCGTCTTCCAGTCGAATGCCGAACTCGCCCGGGATGTAGATACCGGGTTCGTCGGAGAACACCATGCCCGGACGCAGCGGCAACGTGTTGCCGCGCACGAGATACGGCCACTCGTGTCCGTCCATGCCCATGCCGTGTCCCACCCGGTGGCTGAAGAACTTATAGTCGGGACCGAAACCGGCGTCGACGATCACCTTCCGCGCGGCGGCATCCACGGCCTCGCAGGGTACTCCCGGCTTCGCGGCCGCCAGCGCTGCGCTCTGTGCGCGATGTTCGATTTCGAACACGTCCTTCATGCGCTGCGTGGCCTTGCCGAGCACGAAGGTGCGCGAGATGTCGGAGGAGTACCCCTCCACCTTGCATCCTCCGTCGATCAGCAGGATGCTCCCCTCGCGAACCACCTGCGGCGTCGCACTGCCATGTGGCAGCGCCGAGTACTTGCCGACCTGCACGCCCGCTGAACCCGCGTAGCCCAACTGCTGGTGAGCGAGCTGCACGAGCTGCGCGAAATCGTCCTGCGTCATGCCTTCGTGCAGCGACTTGTACGCCGCTTCGTACGCGGCCAGCGTCACGGCGCTGGCATGACGCATGAGTGCGAGTTCATGCGCGTCCTTCACCGTGCGGCAGCCGGCAGCGATCGGCGTGCCACTCACGACCGTCACGCCGGGTACGTGCGCGGCACCATCGGCGAACACGAAGCGCACCGTTTCCTCGGCGCCGATCGTCGCCGTCGAGAGACCGCGTGAGGCGAGCGCTTTGCGCAGCAGCTCGTACGGATTCTCATGTTCTTCCCAGGCCATCACCTCGGCCTCGCGGCCGAGCGGACCCAGATGCGCCTGCTCCATGGCGCGCTCTTCCTCGAACTTCGGCGTGATCAGAAACGCCGCACCGCGCACGGGGATGACGGCAGCCAGCAGTCGCTCGCTGAGTCCCCACCGGATGCCGGTGAAGTAATCCATGCTCGTGCCGCCGGTCAGCATCAGCGCGTCGATGCGCTGCTCGCGCATGAGCTGTCGCGCTTTCTCCAGACGTCCCTGACGTTCCGCCACCGAGATGGGCACGACGCCGTCACGCATCGGGCGCAGTGCACGGAGAGCGGGGGGAAGTGATGAAGGCGGCTGCGGCACGGAACGCTCGGTCGACGAACCCTCGGCCGTCGCCGGAACCGACACCACCGCACCGGCTATGAGTGCGGTTGCCGAGCCAAGAAAATCGCGACGTGTCGCCATGCCGTGCTCCGAGATAAAGAGGGTCCACCCTGCCTTACCGTGAATACCGCTAACGCGACTACACGTCGAGTCCAGCTGCCCCACCGGTTTTTCAAAGCGGACACACGCCGCGCTCCCGTCCGGCCTTTCACGACGGCCGGCGCCACATCGCGAAGGTTGTCCCCTCCACGTGACGGAGCGGCACCGTGTCGGCCAGCGCGTTGAGCGCGGCGAATACCCCCGGCGCGTGTCCGGTGCCGGCGTAGTCGTGCCAGAGCACCAAGCCACCGGGCTTCACGATCCGCATGGCCTTCAGCGAGTCGCTCTCCACGTACGACCGCGCATGAGAGCCGTCCACGAACACCAGATCGGCCCAGTCCAGAAAGGGCGTCTCGTCGAACTGCTTGCTGTCACCGTACAGCTGCTGCACCCGATCGGCCGTCGGCGTACCGGAATACAGGAACTCCTCGAACGCCGATTCGTTCAACGCGAATTTCGTGTCTTCAGCGGTATCTTGTGGGTCTTTGACGTATTCATGTTGCTGTGATGGCGCTAAAGTGATGGTAGCGATTGCGGCGTTCGATGGTGCGTTCCGGCTCCACAGATAGGCCGTCTTCCCCGTGCAGGTTCCGAACTCGAACAGGCGCTCCGCCCGTTTGGCGAGGACAGCCAGAATCCACGCCTCGGCGTCGCTGGTACCGCCCGGCACCATAATCGGGCCACGGCCGATGAACGCCACCTCGGTGGCCACCGTGGGCCCGAACGGCCCGGGCGTGAACACCGGGTCGAGTTCGTGCAGACGGATCCGCGTGATCGGCCACGGGCCGAAAAGCCCGCGCTGCTTACGGCGGGCCCGATCTGTGAGCACCCGGACGATCAGTACGAGGCAGGCGATCCCCAAAAGGGCGGCAACGATCCATCCGGTCATTCGGTTCGGCAACGAGGGAAATGCTCGACGGGCGAGTGCGTCGACAATCGGCGCCATCGAGCTTGGCAGAATCTACGCCATCCCGCCAGACACGTCTGCGATCTTTGCCGACAGGCGGTGGTTGTGTCTCTGCGCCGGCCACGTGTCTGCGAAGTGTCGCCGACCGTTCTCTGTCAGAGGCCGCAGGGTATACTCCAGTTCTCCCCGCCGCCTGGCTTCCGTCCACTGAAGCACCATCGGTCCCGCCGCATGAACGACGCCGTCATTGTGTACACCGT
>JBBQXC010000232.1:0-6396 GCA_038210005.1 Gemmatimonadales bacterium | reverse complement strand
CGGCGGCGACACGGACGACGTCACTGGGCTCCCCCTACCAGCACGACTGATCGGACGGGCGAGTCGCGCCTGAAAACCGCGGACCATCCCGCGCTTCGGTAGCGGCGGGAGGCGCAGGCCTCAGGACAAACGCGATGACCCGCGATCGACACACAGGGCGTGTCGTGCGGTGGGACGTGTGGAGGGCGTCGGATGGCTGCACGCTGGCGCCGATCCGCCCCCGCCACAAACGCAAACGGCCCGTGAGTCGCACGGGCCGCCGGCGCCGGAAGCGACGGCTACGGAAACTGCGGGGTCCTGCCAAAACGGACTACCAAGGAAGAGTACACGAGACCGAACGTCTCCCGCAATACATCGTGAGCGGTCCGTCCCGGTGACTCACTCCATCAGTCCCTTCAGCAGGTGCCTGGCGATGACCATGCGCTGGATTTCGCTGGTCCCCTCACCGATCTCGCAGATCTTCGCGTCGCGCATGTAGCGCTCCACCGGGTAGTCCTTCGTGTAGCCGTACCCGCCGTGGATCTGAATGGCCTTGATCGTGGCACGCATGGCAAGCTCCGAGCAGAACAGCTTGGCCATGGCGGCTTCCTTGCCGAACGGCTTCCCCTGCTGCGCCAACCACGCCGCGTGGTACACCAGATGACGGCCCGCTTCGATCTCGGTGGCCATGTCGGACAGCTGGAACTGAATGCCTTGAAACGTCGCAATCGCCGCGCCGAACTGCTTGCGGACCGACGCGTACTTGAGCGACTCCTCGAGTGCCCCCTGCGCAATTCCGATCGACAGCGCCGCGATGCCGATGCGACCGGCATCGAGCGTCTTCATGAAGTTGATGAAGCCCAAGCCTTCGGTGCCCAACAGATTCTCGGCCGGCACTTCGACATTGTCGAACAACAGTTCTCGTGTGTCCGATGCACGCCAGCCCAGCTTGTTTTCCTTCTTGCCCGACGTGAAACCCTTCATCGGCGTGAGGGAGTCATCATGGCCGACACCAAGCACTCGGCACTGGTCGAGATCGCAGGTCTCCTTGTTCAGGATGAACGACGAAATACCCTTCGTGCCCTTGGAGGGATCAGTGACCGCGGTGACCACGAATACTTCGCCGACACCGGCATGCGTGATGAACCGCTTCGACCCATTCAGCAGGTAATAGCCGTCCTTCTTCTCGGCCGTCGTGCGCGTACCACCGGCGTCACTGCCGGCGCTCTCTTCCGTGAGTCCGAAACCACCCAGCACCTTTCCGCTGGCCAAGAGCGGCACGTACCGCTCGATTTGCGCCTTGGTGCCGAAGCTGATGATGGGCGACGTGCCGAGGGTGGTGTGCGCGCTGATGGTGATGGAGTGCGATGCACAGACTTTCGCGAGCTCTTCGATGGCGATCATGAAGCTGATCGTGTCGAAGCCGGCGCCGCCGACATCCTCGGACCACGGAATGCCGAGGAGGCCGAGTTCTCCCATCGCCTTCACATTCACCCAGGGAAACGTGGAGTCCTCATCGTGCTGAGACGCGACGGGGGCAACCTGCTCTCGCGCAAAGCTGCGGACCATGTCACGCACGGCGAGATGCTGCTCGTTGAAATAAAGACTATCGTCCATAGAAGACGTCGAGGTCAGAGCGGGCGGGACCGGTCACGAACGGACTGCTTCGTGTCGGCCTGTGGAAGGACGTCAGTGGTGCCGAGGCAACGATCGCAGGCAGCGCACTGTGAGCGCACTTCGGGGTCTCCGAAATAGCGCAGGACGAACGCTCTACGGCAATAGCGGGTCTGCGCATATCGCTGCATGGCGTCGAGGCGGCCCATGTCGGATTTGCGCCGTTGGTCGGTCGCCGGCCAGTCAACCGGCAGCCATTTCGCGTCGCGAGCGCGCGGATCGAGCCGTATGCCGCCGGAGGTTCGCGTCCATGTGACGAACTGCTGCGCTTCCAGCCGCTCCAAAACGGGGACGAGCCCCATCGATCCGCCGAGTCCAGACTGTAGCCGATCAAGATCGATCGAGGCACCGAGCTCCAGTTTCTTGCCAACGGCACGCCACAGGGCCCGAAGGACCGCCCGATCGAACGCGCGATCGGCGTTCAGCTCGCGGATGATCCGATCGGGTGTCGCGAGCAGGCGGACTGAGACGCGACCCATGGCGGCCGCCTCAGCGGAGCACGCGCCGGCCGCAATCAGCACGCGAAGCGCCGCGCCGACCTTGCGCTCGCCGAGCGTCGGCGGCGCGCGCTGCGCCAGTTCAACGACGGAGAGCGCGACAAAGCCGTCCCGGTCGGCCTGTGATCGCAGCAGCTTCCACACCCGTTCGACCGTGCTGCGGTCGGGATGCGCGCTCCCAATGAAGTACTCGTGCGTGAAGCGATCGGGGTACGCATGCAACAACACGCAGGTACTCTGCTTCCCGTCGCGACCGGCGCGACCCGCCTCCTGATAGTATGCCTCGAGCGATCCGGGCATCGCATGATGAACGACCAGTCGCACATCGGGCTTGTCGATGCCCATGCCGAAGGCGCTCGTCGCCACGATCACCCGCGCGCGCTCCTGCATGAAAGCATCCTGCGCGCGCTGACGCAGCGCGTCGTCGAGACCGGCGTGATAGGCCACCGCCCTGATCCTGCCGCGCACCAGCGCCGACGTGATCCGCTCAACCGCGTTGCGCGTGGGCGCATACACGATGGCCGGACCATCCGCGGCATGCAGCAACGTAATGGCCGCCCTGTCTTTGTCGGCCTGCGAGCGCGCCGGCGTGACGTAGTACGTGAGGTTGATGCGATCGAAGCCGGCCACCACCACCTCGGCATCGCGCAGCGCGAGTTGACGCACGATATCCAGACGGACGTCGGGCGTGGCGGTCGCGGTGAGTGCCACGGTTTGCGGTGTACCGAGCCGTTCACGAATCAGACCGATCCGCCGATAGCTGGGTCGAAAATCGTGTCCCCACTCGCTGATGCAGTGTGCTTCGTCGACGGCAAGCAGGCACACGCCGATCTCGACCAGTCTTTGTAGCGTGCGACCGGCCTCCATGCGCTCCGGCGCCAGATACAGCATCTTGAGCGACCCGTCGCGGGCACGCGCCATGCGATCGGCCACTTCACTCACGCTGAGCGTGCTGTTGATGAACGCGGCCGACACCCCTTTGCGCTGCAAGGCGTCGACTTGGTCCTTCATCAGCGAGATGAGCGGCGAGATCACCACCGTGAGCCCGTCGCGAATCAGCGCCGGCACCTGATAGCAGAGCGACTTGCCACCGCCGGTCGGGAGCACGACCAGCGAGTCACGTCCGGAGAGCACCGCCTGCACCGCCCGAATCTGCGGCGGCCGGAAATCCGGATACCCGAACGTGTCGCGCAGCGTGGCGCGCGCGAGCTCCAATGTGCCGTAACCGGCGGATGTCGTGCATGCGATCGGCATGCCGCACGGTAGCCGCGCACGCGAGCGCGCGCGTCATCGAAAGGTCGCGCGCGCCACCGCACGAACGCCGACTACTTGTCGTCGGTCGGGATACGCTTGTTGGTCTCGTACAGCATGTAGGCAATGAACAGCCACACCAGCACGCTGACGACTTTGAACACACCGCGTCCTGTACGACCGGCCTGGAACGCCGCCACCGCATCGATCACGGCGAGCACCGACATCACGAATGGCAAGAGCGGCATGACCGCGCGGAATAGACGCTTCATATCAAACCGCCCTCGCGAAATGGCCGCGCGTAAACGCGCCGTCCAGCAGTCGACGGGTCGCCGTCAGCTCCGGTAGCACGTTGCCGGCCAACGCGTCGAGCATGGTGCGATACGAACGAACGATCAGTTGCACAGGATCACCGGGGACATTGAAAACCATCTGGTAGCCGCGAACGCCCTGCGCCCAGAGGTCGGGCAGATACTCGGAGCCGTCGATCGGGCGTGAATGCAGCAGCCGGTTGCGGCACGCCGAGTCGGTCGCAACGGCGAAGGTGTATCCGGCCGGATCGGTCAACGACACGTTCGTATGCTTCTGCACGCAAAGATCACGGCAGGTCGTCGGCTCGCGATCGAACGCCGCCGAGAGGACGCAATGTTCGATCGTCATGCCCTCGGTACGTCCGTACACGAGCACATCGAAATTGCGCCCGCGCCACGGATCGGTGAGCTGCCCGAGTTCTTCGGTCGTCAGTTCGATCGACGCGACCAGTCGCGACGCACCGAGTTCGAACAGCAGCTGCGCCGTGTGTTGATTGAACACGTTGGTCGCGTAATCCGCGATGACATCTCGCCCTGCCCCACCGAACTCGGCGAGCAAGCCCAAGTGGCCCGTCAGTAGCGGAAGATCGAGCGCGAGCCACTTGTCGAGGCGCCTGCGCTCCTCGGGCCGCACAATCGTCGGCGTGCGCAACCGGAGCGTGACGCCAGCAGCCGCGAGTTCTTCCCGCAGGGCGTTCACGCGCGCCAGCGGCGGCGTGGGGTGGCGCAGGAACGGATCGAGCACGATTTCCGTCGCGCCACCGGCGGCGGCCTCGCGGGCCGAATCGAGATCGCACACGATGGCGCGCAGCGCAAACGATGCATCCGTCACCGGTGACGACACCGACGACGCTACCGTGTCGACCACTTCGGCGATGCGCGCTTCACGAATCGCGAGGTCACTCCGACGCGCCCAGCCGAGCTGCTCGTCGAGCTGCGCGACCGCGTCCTGACGAATGCGATTCAGTTCGCTCACGGGCAGGAACAGTCCGTCGGTCAGCCCCGCTACATCGACGGACCCCAGCTTGAAGGCGGTGCCACCCAGACGCCCCAACTGCTCGCGCAACTGCGGGACGTCGAGCGCACGCTTGCTGGCGACACTGAGCGGCACCTCGCCGCGCACCGTGACCTCCATGTCGCCGGAATTCCAGATCGTCTTGAGTGGGCCGCCGCCGTGTCCGAAGACGCGCACGTCGAGACGCATCGCGCCGACGCGCTCCGGAACCACGACATTCGCGAACGACTCCTGTGCCTGACGCAACAACGTGGCATCACTGGTGCGCACCACGCGCCAACCGTCGGGCACGCGCGACCGCACGGTGCTCGAGCGGACACCGACGACCTGTCGATACGTCCCGTTCCGCGTCCACACGTTGCGGACGGTCTGCACCGCGCCACCCATCGTGGCGGATGACGTCGGCTCGGGCGACTCGAAGCCGAGCCCATCACCGATCATCACCGCATGCGTGGTTTCGACGATGAGGTCGGTGCCCTCGTGGCCCACGACCGTGCCGATGGGCAGCCCACGATTGTCCGGCTGCGTGCGCGTGATGTACTCGCGTCCTTCGCGACCACCGTACATCCCGCCAGTGTTACCACGGCTGAAAATTTGTACGAGCGGTTCGACCTCTTCGATCGACGGCGCGAGTCCGCGCTCACCGCGTGCGAGCGCGTCGAGCCACCCACGATAGGCCTTCGTGACCGTCGCGACGTACTCCGGCTTCTTCTTGCGACCTTCGACCTTGAGACATCCGATCCCGAGCTCGGCGAGCTGCTCGAGGTGATCGTGCGCCGCGAGATCCTTCGCCGAGATCAGGTAGCCGCTGTCGAGTGTCGCGCCGGTCGAGGCGTCGGTGAGCGTGTAGTCCTTGCGACAGGACTGTGCGCACGATCCGCGGTTGGCCGAGCGCTCGCTGATCATGCCGGACATGAAGCACTGACCGGAGTACGAGATGCACAGCGCGCCGTGCACAAACGTTTCAAGACCGAGCTCCGGTACCGCTTCGCGGATCGCCCGAATGTCTTCGATCGTGTTCTCGCGCGCCAGCACCACACGCTCCACCCCGAGGCGCTGCATGACGCGTGCACCGGCGGCATCGTGCACCGTCATCTGGGTCGAGCCGTGGACCTCTAGCTGCGGATAGACCTGCTGAATGAGCCGCACGACGCCGAGATCCTGCACGATCGCCGCATCGATCCCGCGATCGACACACTCGCCCAGATACGCGAGCGCTTCTCCCAGTTCCTCGGGCTTGATGAGCACGTTGAACGTGAGGTACACGCGGGCGCCGCGGGCATGCGCCACGGCGCAGGCCTGGGCGAGCTCATCGAGAGAGAGCTGGGCGCCTTCATCGCGGGCGTTGTACATCGACGCGCCGAGATAGACCGCGTTGGCGCCATTGGCGACCGCCGCGCGAACAGCGTCGAGTGTGCCGGCCGGGGCGAGGAGTTCAGGGACGGGGGTGCGAGACATTTTCGAAAGCTAACCCGGGCCACGGTCCGAACCGAGTGACTTCACACCGGAAGCGGTTCGGTGGGCAACGTGTGGGCGGCTGGCTGAAGTGCCGGGCCGAGAGGGGGCGGCGCGCAGGCAAACACCCATGCCCGATCGTGTTCGATGCGATCCCCCCGCCCCAGGTTGGCACGACCCGCACCACACCGCCCCGCCCTCCCCACCCCACCAC
>JBBQXC010000231.1:0-6403 GCA_038210005.1 Gemmatimonadales bacterium | reverse complement strand
ACGTGGGGTGCGGCACGGGCGTCTTGCTGGATCTGCTGGCCAACGACGCACCCGCGGCGCAGCGCATCGGCCTCGACGTCACCCCCGCCATGCTGCAGCAGGCCCGCTCGCGCCTCGTCGCGCACCGCCGGCAGCCGCTGCGGGTGGAGGGGAGCGGCGAAGCGCTGCCGCTGCTCGACGACAGCGTCGATCTGGTCGTCTCCACCAGCGCGCTCCACGGGTCTCGCCGGCGCGGAGCTGCGCGACCTGCACGTTAATGTCCGGTACAATCTTAAAAATGATCGGGATCAGATACGCGACTGGCTATTCGTCGAGGATCACTGCGTCGCCATCGCCAGGATTCTCGAGGCTGACGTCGCGGGCAGAACGTTCAACGTGGGTGGCCGTGCCGAGCACGTGAACATCGATATCGTGCATCACGTGTGTACACTGCTCGACACCTTCTTCGGTGCCGACTCGTCTTTGGCTTCACGCTTCCCTGATTGCCCGGCGGCCCGTGGTGACGCGTGCAAGTCACTGATCACGTACGTCGCCGATCGCCCCGGCCACGATCGTCGTTACGCGATCGATCCGACCAGGATCGCTACGGAGCTCGGCTTCGAACCGTGCGAGTCGCTGGAGACGGGATTGCGCCGAACGGTGGAGTGGTATCTGTTGAATGAAGCGTGGTGGCGACGGGTGATGGACGGGAGCTACCGTGAGTGGATCACGACACAGTACGGCACCTGACAACTCACCCCCGCTTCGGGCGGGCTTGGACCTGATCACAAACGAGCCCTTCGATCGACGGCATTGTCCTACTTGACGCAGCGGTGGGAATATCTACCTTGGCTATGGATGCTAGCCGAGGTGCTTTCGGTTGTCGCCGCGCTGGGGCTCGGTCCGATGCTGCTCTGGGGAACGTTGCGGGGGCAGGTTCGCGACGGCCCAATGAATACCGAAGTCCACGTTCACACCGCCGGCGACTTCCAAAATTCCTCGCTCGGAGACCAATTGACCGGGTTTGCGAAGGTGAGCGACTTGCCGGTCGATACGATGGGTGTTCGAGGTCGTCCTGCTATTGGTCGGACTCGGCGCCCTTTGAGGAAGTCGGAATACGTCGGGTTCCATAATTCCCGAAATTCGCAAACATGTCCATCCAACATCTTCCTCGGGTCGTTGCGCGCGGTCGGTGACATGTTGGCGCGCAATGCGTTACCACCGACGCCGGCAACGCGTCGTTGATGAGGAAACCACGCGCCGATGGTTTGCTCCGGTTGAAAGGTGACACAGCTCGCTCCAGGGGTGTGCGCCGTAAGGGGCATTCCGTCGTTCGTCCCTCTACGACTATTGCGGCTCCAATGCACCCTGATCTTGCCCTGCTCACGACACTACAGCTCTCGCTGCTTGCTGTGATGGAAGACATCGCGGACGGGCTCCCTTACGCGCTGCTCGACTTTCCGCTCTACGATAATGTGGGTGACAGTTTATTGTGGCTGGGAGCACGGCGCGTGCTTCGTCAGGCAAATCGAAGTGAACCTCGATACGTCTGTGCGAAAAACACGTTCAAGGCGGATGAACTGCAGGCACTGCTGCCCCACGGGACAATTTATCTCCTCGGTGGCGGGAATTTCGGTGACCTCTGGATTGAGCATCAGCAGTTCCGGGAGCTACTCATGGAGAAATTCCCGCACTTGCGCATCGTACAACTGCCTCAGTCCATTAAGTTCGTCGATGCTGCCAAGGAAGCGCGCGCTCGGAGTGTGATCACGTCGCACGGGAACATGGTGCTGATGGCGCGTGACACGGCGAGTCATCGCATCGCCCTCCGCCTCGGTGCGAAGGCGGTATATCTTGCTCCTGATCTCGCGTTTGCTGTACCTCCAATCCAGCGCCCTCGTGGTCCGGATGTCGAGATCCTGGCGTTGTTGCGCGATGACAAGGAGCGAACGGCGGCATCGGCACGACTGCTGGAAGGGGCATCACTGATCGTCGACTGGGCGCCGCTCTCCCAAACGGCTCTCTCGGTGAAGGCACTACACGTTGCGCTTCGCGTTGCGCGTCGGCTGCCAACGGTCGGACGTATCCCGCGCCGTATCCTGCTGGATCGCTTGGCCACCCTTCGCGTTTCGCGTGGCGCCGCCTTGCTTTCACGTGGCGCGTTCGTCCGAACGGATCGACTGCATGGACATGTGATGTGCCTGCTCCTTGGCATTCCGCACGAAATTGCCGATAACAGCTACGGGAAGATTGGGGCGTTGATTCGCACCTGGACGAGCGGCGCGCGCCTGTTACGGTCTTTCGACGCTCGCCCTACCTTGACGGCGGCGAGTGATGGCGGCGGCACCGCATCTGCGCGGCCTCAAGAATTGACTGATACGTCGGTACTCCCCTTGCTGTCACGGGAAAGCTCGGCAGCATGATCGAGGCGTGAACTTCGCTGTCGACGTTTGTGCGCCAACGGCCGGGGCCGGACGAACGGTACTTTCGGGGAGACCGGCCTACGCGTCACGGCCTTTGACGCGGTGCCAGAGAGCCCGCGCCCGACCGACGACGGATGCTCGAAGATTCTGCCGCTCGATGGAATCGATCCGCTGACGCAGCGCCCGCCGCTGTGCAACGGACAATCTGGTCTCGTTGGACATCGAGAACGCGTGAGCCTCCCGGAGGCTGGCGAGCGCCGCCGGCGCAAGTGGGCTAGCTCGCCTGATCAGCGCGTCGTCGATCGGTTCCCCGAACGCCGCATCGTCCGCGCCGCACGCGAGCAGCATCAGTCTGGTGTTTATACACTTGCGGCATCGACCGCAATTCTTCGACGAGTCCGACCCTTGCCAGCAGACACGTAGATAGGGGAGCACTGCTGGATGTCGAGCAATATCGCGGATCTTGTCGAAGCGGCTATACGCCGCGGCATCATGGCGGACCCGAAAGAGCGACCCCGAGTGGAAGTGATCGAGGAGGGGCGAGCTCCCCCACGGAAAAGGAAAGCGAGAAAATGTATACGACCCTGGGACAAGGGCCGTATCGCTCACCGCCGAAAACAGATGCATCAGGCCAGCCAACTGCGCTCCATGCGACATCTCCCAATCCTGCGGAATCGAACGCCGGATATCGGACCGAACAATCGCGATCGGACACCCGATGTAGTTCGCGATCGGCGAAACCCTCGCAACGGCCCGATCGAAAAGCAGAGACTGATCGTGTGGGATATCAGCGCCGTGCACGAACACGAGGTGGCTGATTCGACGACCTGGGAGTGACCCGTGCATCGGCGAGTGACGGAGTGCGGTGTGGGTGGAATCGACTCCACCGGAGAACGCCGCCAGTGTCTCGGGCGCTTCGGTACGCGGAGACAGTTTTGCCGTTTCGGCCGAGAGCGCAAACGGTTGCAGCTCGCCGGGGCGGGCATGAGACCAGTGTTCTTGTACGTCGGTCAAATTCTCCAAGAACGTCGGCGAGACGGTTCCCTCGACATGGAGCCGATGCGCGTGCCGCAGACACCAGTGGAGCACGAGGAGAATCGCCCCATCGAAGACGACCGGCGCCCCGCCCAGTTGCCACTCTATTTGCGCCTCGAGCGGCGTGCCGGAATGGGCGAGTGGACGCAGATGAAGGCGGGCGGTGAACCCGTTCTCCCGCTCCCGTACGCTCCATGTCAGCGCGACCTCCGTCCGATCGTTTCTACGCGTCATCCGGCGGTCACCTCGGCCATAGCGCCAAAAGACGTCGCACGACATGCTGCGGACTCATTCGCCCGTATTTCCGACGGGCATGCGTAGACCAAGAACGCCGCCGCAGCGCCAGAATCTCCTTCGCGAGGTCGCGGGGAAAGCGGTCCAGCTCGAGCGAGTCGTACTCGACGCGCAAGTTGAACGAATTGGATACGAAGGGGAGTGCGCGTACGGCACTTGTGACGCTGGCTACGGTGCCGTGAAACGTCCGGAAGTGCTGGAGATGATCGTGCGCCAGCAGAATCAACTGGGTGCGGATACACTTTTCGCAGGCGCCGCAATTGAGATCGCTGGTGCGATTCTCCCAGCATACGCGGAGATGCCGACGAACCAGCGGCTCGCAGGCGATTGCCAGTAGCTTCTGTGACCGCCGGTGATTCGCCCCCTCGTGCAGCACGGCGAGTCGCTCCGACGACCACAACGGATCAAGTCGAAAGTGTGACCCGTATCCGCCACGAGCATTATCCGCAAACGCATCGGATGACGATACGATGAGGTGACTGAGCTGACCCGCGAGTGAATGACCAACCGCGGCCAACGCCCCGCCGTGTGTAAGATCCCAAGAGACCGACGAGAAGAGCGCGTGCTCCCGTAAATTGGTCGCGACCCGTATCACCGCCAGCCCAAGCGCGTCGGCAACGCGGCGTACCTCCGCGTACGCTGCATCGCGTCGCGTCACGTCGGAAAGGGGAACGTCGAAACCATCGACAAACACGAGCGCGTCGGGAGCCAGCGTTCCACGGAGCAGGGAAAAGAATGCATCGACGCCACCGGAAAACATGAGTCCCGTCGCGCGTCGCCTTGATGCCAGCATCCCACCGCGCGGTCGCGGTGCGTCTGCCGGCTCCTGCGGGAACGGACCGTGCGCGCCCCACCAATCGTCTAACAGCGCGGCGATGGTGGGCAGGTTCGCGCGCAGCTTTTCCGACAGCGGGTCCGCGAGCGAAAGGAACGCGCCACGTCGCCACACGGGAAGTAGAAACGCCGCAACGATGGCGTCCATAGGGAGTTCGAGTTCGCTCTCGGACTCGAACCAGACCGGCTCGTCACCGACAAGCACCTCGACGCGGCCCGACGTCGTGCTCAGGCGGCGTGAGACGGCGATGCGCTCCCCGGGTGGATTGGTTGGACGCCATGGGATCATGCTACCTCCGAGGACGACGAGACCGGTAGAACACGATGCGCCAGAATCGTCGCGACGCTCATGTCGGCGGTTACGTTGAGCACAGTCATGAAGATATCCGGAATCGTGTTTGCGGCATCCAGCAGCAGGGCACTTTCCACCGGTAACCCCATCGCAATGAGCAGTGGGAGGGTGGACGGCGCACCGCCGCCGCCAGGAATGCCGGCCACGCTGAAGCTGAATACGATGGTCGCCAAGAGGTACGTCCCGATCTGTTCCACGCCGATGGGAACCGCGAAGACATGCGCCAGCAGGATGAACTGGAAGATCAGGTAGATCGGTTGGTTCAGCTTGAACGTCGAGACGGCGAGCGTGAGCGAGAAGCCGGAACCCGACGCAGGTAGCTCGAGATGCGCCTTCGCTCCGTGAACGAGCGCGGGGAGCGAGGCCAGGGACGACTGTGTACCGGCGGCCACGAGTTGTGCCGGTGCGACCCCGCGTGCGAAGCGTCGCATGGACACACCGCCGGCCAACGCCGTTACCGGGTACAAGAGCAGCGTAAAGCAAACCATCAGCACCGCGGTGCCCACGATATACACGCCGATCAGTTGAAGGGCTCCCACACCGGTTTGGAGCAGGACCCCGAGGATCAATACGAAGACGCCAAGGGGCGTGGCCAGCAGGATCCACTGCACGAGGGTCATCATGGCTTCAGCGAGCGCCTGGATCGGTCGAGCGAGCGATTCCCTCGATGACTGCGGCAGCCGTCCCGCGGCGACGCCGAAGAGCACCGTGAACACCAGAATCTGCAGTACGCTGCCACGAGCGGCCGCTTCGAACGGATTACGGGGGACGAGCGACTTCACCCAGTCTGTCAGCGTCACCGGGGTCGCCGCCACCGCTAGCTGCACCTCTGGCGACACCTGCTCCGTGCGCCACCCCGCGAGCAGCTCGCCAGGTGGCGGTAGCAAGACCATCGCCTGCGTAGAGGCGATCGCGGCCAGCACTCCGGCGATCGTGAGAAATGACAGAAACAGCAACAGCGCGCCGCGTCCGATTCTTCCGATGGACGCTCCTGTATCTACCCGCCTCGGTGGACACCCAAATCCGGCCACCAGTCGACACCTGAAAACCGGCCACCACAGCCCGTGACCTGAGACGTTGACGGCAGTGCGACCCTGCGGGGTCGTTCACTGCCATGAGCAACCACTTGCACGAATCAAAACAACAGCAGGGCGTGGCGTTAGGGCGGCTGGGCTGGTCGCTGCGGCGCATCGAGGCGGCGACCGGCGTCCGCCGCGAGACCATCAGTGGCTATCTCGCCGCCGCCGGGATTCCGGTGCGGCGGCGTGGCGGGCGCGTGGCCGACTGGCCGCCGGCAAATCCGGCCACCACGGCGGTGGTGTCCACCGACTCGGCGCCATCGGAGGCCCCGGGGACGGACGTGACGCCGGCGGTGCCGGTGCCAGACCGCGCCCCGACGGCAAGCGCCTGCGAGCCCTATCGCGAGCTGATCGGCGAGGGGCTCCGTCGCGGCCGCAACGCGATGGGGATCTGGCAGGACTTGGTC
>JBBQXC010000230.1:0-6615 GCA_038210005.1 Gemmatimonadales bacterium | reverse complement strand
CGCCGGCGCGACGTACAACGGCATGATGATGCCGTACGGCACCGGCGTGGCGATGACCGATGATCAGGTAGCGAGTGTGGCCACCTACGTGCGTTCGAGTTTCGGCAATAGCGGATCGGCGGTGACCACGGCCGATGTGGTGCAGGTTCGCGAAAAGACGAAGTCGCGAACGACGCCGTGGACGGTGGCGGAGCTGGAATCGATCAAGTAGCTCCGGAGGTACCATGGCGGGGAGCGGGCGGATGCACTGCGTGACGTACGAGGCGCAGCGGATTCGGCCGCTGGCCAACCCCTATCCCGATCGCCGAGCTTATTCGCCTGCTGCAGGCCATGCTGCAGACCAGCGACAAGTATGCGGTCGCCAAGTCGGTCTGCCTGCTGGAGCGCATGCCCTCCTTTCACCGGACTGCGAACGGACGAGGACGAGCCGATGAGCGATCCCGTGGACCGCAAGCGAGGCACCCTCCATCCTGCGCCGACCGACGGGGTCACGAGCCAAGTGCACGATGCGCAACCGTTGTTGCAGGTCTCGGACCTGAAGGTCACGCTCGAGGGCCAAGTGGTCCTCGAGAAAGTGTCCTTCACGGTGAAGCAGCGAGAGGTCCTCACCATCCTCGGCCCCAACGGCGCGGGAAAGACGGTGTTGCTTCACGCGCTGCTCGGGACCTTGCCGCATGAAGGGTCGATCCGATGGAAGAAGGAAACGCGCATCGGCTACGTCCCGCAGCGGCTTCCCTACATCCGCGACATCCCGCTGACGGTTTAGGACTTCTTCGCACTCAAGAAAGGTGCCGGAACGGAGGTGGACGGGATGCTCCATGCGGTGGGACTGCGCGGGGAGGTGGGAAAGAAGCTGATTGGAAGCCTCTCTTCCGGGCAGTTCCAGCGAGTCCTGATCGCGTGGGCCCTAGCTGGCGATCCCGACGTCCTCTTGTTCGACGAGCCCACGACAGGTGTCGATATCGGCGGCGCGGAAACGGTCTATGCGCTTCTCTCAAAGCTCCATGATGAGCGGAACCTGGCCATGTTGATCGTCACCCACGACCTCGCCGTGGTCCACCGGCTCTCGACCACGGTGCTGTGCCTCAACAGGCAACCGATCTGCCAAGGCCCTCCACTCTCGACGCTGACCTCGGAGAACCTCCAGCGCCTGTACGGGACCGAGGTCAAGTTTTACGAACACAGGCATGGCTAGAAGCATGGCTAGAAGCATGGCTAGAAGCTTGGCTAGCACGTGAATGTCTTCCTCCTCAGCGTGATCTCCGCAGCGTTCATCGGCGGCGCCGCTGCATACCTGGGCTCATTGATGCTGAGCCGCCGGATGGCACTGGTGGCCGGTCCCTTGGGGCACTTGGCGCTGCCGGGGATCGCCCTTGCCTTGCTCTGGGGCTACGACGTCTCTCTCGGCGCGTTCCCGTTCGTCATCCTGGGCGTCGTTCTGATCTGGCTCATCGAAATGAGAACGAAGCTCCCGATGGAGGCCGTAACCGCAGTCGTCTTCTCCTCCGGTGTCGCGATCGCACTCTTGTTCCTGCCAATCGGGCGGGCCGAGGCGGCGCTGGTTGGCGACATCTCGAAAGCGGGTGTAGGTGATACCGTTTTTTCGGTGTTCGCGTCACTCGCTATCATCGTCACGGTGAGGTGCACCGACCAGAAGCTGATCCTCGGCAACATTTCGGAGGAGCTCGCCGCCTCCGTGGGGGTCAACGTCAAGCGATACAACCTGATCTACCTGTTCCTGATCGCCGTCATCGTGGCGCTCGGGGTGAAGATGGTCGGCGGTCTACTGACTGCCGCACTGGTGGCCATCCCCCCAGCGGCGGCGCGAAACGTTGGCAAGAATCTCAGGCAGTACACCCTCGGCGCGATGGCCATCGGTTTCGCTTCGGCGGTTATCGGCGTCGAACTGTTCCACGTCACGGGTTGGCCTGCGGGCCCGTTGATCGTGCTGGTGAGCACTTCAATCTTTCTTGTGACGCTGCCCTTTGCCCGGTGAGGGTTGCACAGAGCGTTCACCGAACCGAACGATTGCGATCACGGCCAAGGTCTGCGCGAGCGCCCAGAAGCGCTGCTGCTTGCCTTCGTCATGCGACTCCTTGCTCGAGGCGGTCTCGCGGAACTCGCGCAAGAAGCGGCCGCCTCGCTCCTCGAGCTCCGCGCTCGTGCACACGTCCGGGTTTTGCGAAAGCGGGCTTAGAATGCACCTTGCGCCTGCTCTATTTCGGGACGCGCCAACATGACTACGTTACCCACGTTGTACCAGCGACTCGGCGGAGACCTTGGTCTTCAGGCCATTGCTGAAAGCCTGTACTGGTGGATGGAGCGACTGCCGGAAGCTGCGCATATCCACTCCCTGCACCGAATGGATATTGACGAACTCCGTACTCGCCTGGTTGCCTTCCTCAGCCGATTCTTCGGCGGGCCGGACAAGTATCGTGAGCGCTACGGCTCGCCCATGATGCGACGACGTCATATGAGCATTCCGATCGGTCGGGCCGAGCGCGACGCGTGGATGTTGTGCATGCACAAGTCGCTTCAGGAGAACGTTCCCGATGACGGCCTGCGTGCCGAAGTTGAGGCCAAGTTCGCCGCCTTTGCCACACACATGCGAAACCTCGACTGATCTGTGATCGGGGGTGGGTGGATCATGCCAGTGTCGATGGAGAGGCAGCGCCACGAAATCGTCTCAGGGCATCACGCCCGAGCGGTGATCAGGAATACCGGATACTGGCTCACACGCCCATCGGCCGCCGTCTTGCCTATCGTATGCGCGGTACACGCGTTGGTTTCAACAAAACCGGCGGCGCGGAGCTCCGCCTGCAAGGCCTCCCGGTCGAAACCACGATGCATCACGCCGGGCACGTCACCACCGTGGAAACTGCCGTCCTCGGCATCCAGATCGATAAGCGCCAGCCACCCGCCGGGCTTGAGCATGCAGCGGAACGTGCGCACCAGCGGCGCTACGTCCTCAATGTGGTGCATCGTCATGCTGCTAAAAATCAGATCGAACGTTTCCTCCGGCGGTGGCTCGCTGGTGAGGTCGAGTACGCGCGTTTGCAGCTGGTCAAGCCCGGCGGCCTTGGCCTTCTTCTCCAGTACCGACAGCATGCCCGGCGATACGTCACAGGCCAGCAAACGGCCCAGCCTTGGCGCCAGCGCAGCACCTACCAAACCGGTGCCGCAGCCATATTCCATGGCATGCCAAGCCGACTGCACCGGTACCGCCGCTAGAATTGCAGCCGCAACGGCGGCGGCCAACTCGCGACGGCTGGGGCTGTCGTCCCAGTCGGCGGCAATGGTATCGAAGCGCTGGCGATTCTGATCTTGGCTCGAGGCCGACATGGGGTATCCCTGGGCGATGGTCCGTACTGGTAAGGGCGCCTGAATAGCCAATTCCAGCCGCCCGAGCGCAACAGCCGGCGCACCCACAATTCCCGATCGGGCCAAAGCCGACAGCGAAGTTACGTTCCCGGCCCCCGCCATGCGCCGGGCAAGCTTGACGTCATCACCAAGGAACTTATCGCCATCGCCATGGTCGCGCATTGCGGTGTTGCCATTCGCGTCCACGTCAAGACCGCGATCCGCGCCGGCGTCCACTGCCAGCGGGCTTCCAGTCACAGGCCGCGAAGACTGGCGTTGCCGAGGCGGTCGGCAAAGACCACCGCGCTGGCATTGCCCTTGTCGCCCTGCCAAGCCGAGGTCCAGCAGCACGTGTGTCTCCAGATCCAGCCCGGAGATACCAATCCAGCGGCCAGCGGACATCGCGATGGGGCGGCGAGAAAGGGCTCCGTCGCGTCGACCGTGCGCACGTGCGGCTCAGTCTCGTGAACACGGTGACACGCCAGCGGCTACTACCAGCGCAGCAGGCCCGATACGCGGGCGAAGGGAATCCCTGATGTCCTGCAAAGCGGGAATGGGGTATCAATGAACGGTCAGAAAAGTTGTTGATGGATCCGCTCGGCAATTCGATCAGGAGCAAATCATGTCGATCAATCGCACGAAACTGCTGTCGCAAGGCGTCCTTGCTGGTTGCATCGGCTATGCCACGCTGGCTGGGGTTGTTTCTCTGATCGATCTGGCTGCCGGACGCTCGCCCTTCCATTCGGCTGCGGTGCTCGGTGCATCGCTCTTCTACGGCGTCGCGGACGCGTCGCAGGTTGCCGTCACGCCCGCGTACGTACTCGCTTACAACGGGGCGCATCTGATCGTCTTCCTGTTGCTTGGCGTCATTGGTTCCGCGCTTGCGACAATCGCGGATCGCGGGAAACAACTGTGGTATGTCTCCGTGTTTTTCTTTATTTTTGTTGCCTTCCACGCGATCGGCGCCCTTCAAGCGCTGTCTGACAGCATGCGGACCTCATTGTCGGAACGTATGATCTGGGTCGCTGGTGTGGCTGCTGCTCTCGCGATGGGGGCGTACTTCATGATTGTCCATCCAGGATTGCGGCAGCCCCAGCGGTGGGACGCGTGATGTGTGGTCTCAGGCGCCCGTTCGGTCAAACACCCTCTTCGAAAAAGGAGCCTTTTGATGCTCGATCTTCGCGCCGTGATCCTGATGCTTGCGGTGACCCTCGCGGCGCCCTTGGCGGCTCAGCCGCCCGCCATTCCTGGGCAGCAGACATCGGGACCGATCATCCAAAGCACCGGCATGTCGATCAAGGTCGACAACCCGACGTTCACCGTACCGGATGGGCATGTGTTCAAGACGGTTTTCGTCATTGACGCTGGCGGAACGGATACTGTCCGGGTCAACGCGCAGCTGACTAGCTTGGCACGTTTCTACAATCTGCACGCCAGACACGGGTATCCCGAGGAGCGTGTACGGGTGGCGGCGGTCGTGCACGGCAACGGCTGGCAATCATTGTTGACCGACGACGCTTACGCAGCTCGTTTCGGCAAGAAGCTCAATCCAAGCCGGACGCTTGTCGAAGAACTGGTGCAGCACGGCGCACAGCTGGTGCTGTGCGGACAAACGGCTGGCGCACGAGGCATTCGTCGAGAAGAGCTCATCCCCGGAGTGAAAGTCGCCATCTCGGCGATGACCGCGCTCAACGTGCTGCAGGCCGACGGATATCGATTCAACCCGTGGTGATCGGGCGTTCTGCCCAACAAACCTCTACCCCCGAGCTCTAAATGCGCACCAGTTCCTTGTCGACCACGCTTCCCGCGCTGTTTCTCATGGCCTGCGCGGGAGAACGCGCCCCAGGCGCTTCCCAGACGGCGGAATCAGCGTCAGCCGCTGCACTGACCTCACCGGACCCACGAAAGAATCTTCTCACGAACGAGTACGCAGAGGTATTCACCGTCACGCTCGCGCCAGGCCAAGCGCTCCCGCCGCACAGTGGCGGTGCGCGCGCCATCTACGCGTTGAGCGACTACACCGTCCGCTTCACGCAGCAAGGACAGAAGAGTGAGCAGTCGTGGACGGCTGGTCAGGCGCACTTCCACGGCGCCGGCGAGCACTCGATGGAGAACACGGGAGCGACCGAGGCCAGGTTTCTGGTCGTTGCGCGCACTGCGCAAGCGCTCGCACCGAATGCGAACACCACGACGCCGCCTGCTGCGGAATCGGGCCCTACGCAGCAGCTGCTCGACAACGAGGATGTCACCGTGGCTGAAGTCCGGTTGCCCGTTGGTGCCGAGTTGCCGCGCCATCATGGGCGTGCACGCGTCGTGTACTCGCTCAGCGATTATACGATCAGTTACGCGTCGAACGATGCGGCTGCTGAGTCGAAATCGTTTGTCACGGGTCAGGCGCACTGGCACGACGCCGATGAACACACCATCGTCAACACCGGAAGTACGGAAGCGCGTTTCTTGATCGTGCAGTTCAAACGCTGACGGAGTCTGCGCATCAGACTGGAGATTTTCGGGCGCGCTCGCCACGGCCCGGCAGACATTCACCCCCAAAGAACCTTCTCATGTTTCGTACGGCCTTCGCCTCGCTGAGCATTTTCGTTGTGCTGGCCGGTTGCGCGTCGACGCCCACTCCACGCACGACCGACCTCACCGCGCCGCGTCCGACACGCGTGATGATGCACGTCGTCACGCATGACGCGAAGCTCATCGGGTCGGCCGTCGGCGGGGTGCGCGTGACCATACGCGACGTCGCGTCCGACCGAGTACTCGCCGAGGGACGCCACGACGGCGGAACCGGAGACACGAAGCGGATCATGCAGGATCCACGCAAACGTGGCGACACGCTTTTCTCCGCGGCCGATGGCGCGCGGTACGAAGCGACCATCGCTATTGCCACACCCACGCTGGTGGACATCTCGGCCGAGGGCCCGCTCGGCTACCCCGACCAGTTGGCGCGCGCCAGCAAGCGCCTCCTCCTGCTTCCCGGACGCGATGTCGGTGGCGACGGCATCGTGCTCGAACTGCACGGCTTCATCATCGATCTGATGGCGCCGGACACGACCCAGGCACTGCCGGCGTCCGCGGCGCTCAAGGTGCGCGCGCGCGTGCGCATGCTGTGCTCATGCCCCACGCAGCCTGGAGGGATGTGGGAGGTGCGCGACGTCGTTGCACGGCTGATTCGCGACAAGGTCGTCGTTCGCGAGGCGACGCTCACCTACGGCGGCGAGTCGAGCGTCTACACGGGTGAGTTGGGTT
>JBBQXC010000229.1:0-6790 GCA_038210005.1 Gemmatimonadales bacterium | reverse complement strand
ACGCGATCTTGCTTCGGGCAAGCCCTTCGCCGCCGCCACAGAGGAAGACGGGGCATCACGAACCGTCAGTCGACGGCGGTCACGTTCGCGCCGACGTCTAACGCCGTCCATCCCGACGCGCCGAGGCGGCGCATGGTCTCGAGATTGCGCCGGAAGATGTTGTGCGCGTCCGGGTATGCGGCAACAGCTGTACTCACGCTGGATTCCCGTAACAGTTGCAGCATCGGATACGGCGAGCGATTGGTGCAGTTCGTAATGTCGACCGGCGATGTGCCGGCAAACTGGTACGCCGGGTGGAAGCTGGCAATCTGCACGACCCCTCTCAGGCCCATCCGCTCAAGCGTCGCGTTGGCGACCGCGAGAAAGTCGTTGAAATCGAGGAAGTCGGTGAGCACCTGCGGGTGAATCAGCAGCGTGGTGTCCACGATGCTGGCATCGTTCCCCACCAGCGCGCGCAGTTCGTGCTCAAGCACCTCGCGTAGCGCCGCCGTACTCTCTGCCATGGTCACAGTGAAGCGAATCTGCTCCCGCAGATATACCGCTTTGGCGAACGGACACAACTGGAGACCGATCACCGCGCGCTCCAACCAAGAGCGAGTAGCGGCAATGGCCATCGTCGGGAGGTCTACGCGGGCGGGAGTCATCTCAGTCGGGCTCGTGTACATCGACACTGCTGCCAGCGGGCGGTGCGATGCCCGCATCGTTCCGGATAATAACGGTACTCGTCAACCGACAAATCCTTCGCAAATCGTTGTGGGAGCTGGACCCGCTAAACCACGGGTTCGCCGCCCGCTCCGTCCGCAAGCCAGAGTGCGTCAGAATGGCCGTCGGAGAACACGATACATGTGCCGTACACTGCGATATTCGGAAATCGTACCGACTCAACTACGGTGCCATCAGTTCGATTGGCGAGCAATACGCGAAATGAGCCGTTGTCGCCTCGGGACGCGTGCTATTGAGGGGCTTGTTCGAAGGCCAGCCGCGCGTGCCGCCGCCGGCGCCCCACGATGCCTACACCAGCCAGTCCAACCGCGACCAACGCGTATGTAGATGGCTCAGGGACTACCGCTGATGGCCTGATCGCGCGCAGCTGCAGGCCAAAATCTGCACGCTCAAAGACCCCAGTCGTGGTTGGCGCAAAAACGGTGAACTGGCTGAAAATCAGGTCAAGATTCTGCGTCGTCAGATCGAGTGCCAGCGACTCGTTGCTGAGCGTCGTTCCCAGGAAATCATTCAGAAGGAACATGAACTGGAAGGTCAGCTGGCGGGTGCTGCCACTGGCCGTTTCCAGGGCCGTTGAACGTCCGACATCAGAAAACACGTTAAAGACATCACTTCCGGTTCCAGACAACCCCGTGCGATTGAAAACACGAACCGTGCAAAAAAACTCTGAAGGGCTCGTGCAGCCCTCGTGCGTACTGGTAAATCCGGAAAATGACGATGAAACATTCGACAGCGCACGGTAGAGGGTACCGCCTTCAAAAAACGGGCTTCCAGTCACGCCGCGGTCAAGCGAGAGACCGACGTTGAACGAGCCCGTCCCCAACAGTGGGCTGAGTGCCGTTGTGAGCGACGTCGCGCCACTGCTGGTGCCAGTGAAGACCCCTTCGAACGTAAGGTCGACGACTTGCGCGCCGGCCTTCGGTGCAAAAAACAAGGCGGCCGCGGCGAAGCTGACGGCGGCGACTATTTCGGCATCAACTTGTTCTCACTTTGTAGTTCGGTTTGCTCCTCCGCCGTGTGCCAGGTCCCTACGCCGCGTAGATCACGTCGCCGTCGCCGTCGATACCCAGCTCCTGCTCCATTCCGCACACACCGCAAATCAGCGATGCGTGCCACTCCTCGCCCAACTCCTTACGCAGCGACTCTGACGCGGCGCGGACGGTCATCTTGCGATACGTGTATTCCTTGCAACCTACGCACGCGTGGGCGCGCGCGATCCGTTCGGCGCGCTCCTGCGAAATCACGTCGAGCCGCCCTGCGAGCCGCCGTCGGTGAGCGACTTGGGCACGTCGGGATAGCCGAGTCCTGTGGAGGCGGCACTGCGCGTGCCGGCTGCACGCGGCACATGGTCCGCTGCGCTCTCGTTGTTGCGGGTCGTGGCGTTCAGCAGTTCGCGCAGTCCGCCCAGCGCGCCCATGACACCACTCGCCTCGGCGGGCAGGAAGATCGTGGAGCCTTTGCCCTGCGTGAGCAGCGGCAGCGCTTCGAGATACTTCAGTCCGAGCATGTACATCGCGGCCTGACCTTCCGGCAGCGCGGACGAAATGCGCACGATCGCTTCGGCCTCGGCGTTGGCAATAGCCAGACGTGCTTCGGCCAGCCCCTGCGCGCGCAGCACGCTCGCATCGCGCTCGCCTTCGGCCTTGCGCACCTGCGATTCGCGCTGTCCTTCCGATTCCAGAATCGCCGCGCGCTTGCCGGCTTCCGCATTGGTGACGGCGGCGCGACGCTCTCGCTCGGCGCGCATTTGCAGCTCCATGCTCTGCTGAATGTCGCGCGGCGGTTCGATGCTCTGTAGCTCGACGCGCGTGACATCGACACCCCATCCGATCGACGCTTCTTCGATCACTTCACGCATGCGCGTATTGATGATGTCGCGGCTGCCGAGCGTCTGGTCGAGCTCCATCTCACCCACGATGTTGCGCAGTGTGGTGCGCGTGAGCGTTTCCAAGGCGTACGGCAAATTCTGAATCGAGTACGTGGCTTTTTGCGGATCGGCTACGCGATAGTACATCACGGCGTCGATGTCGATGGTCACGTTGTCTTTCGTGATCACCGGCTGACTTGGAAAGTTCAGCACCTGCTCGCGCAGATCAATACGCGTGGTGGCGCCCTGAATCACGCGCCGCGCTCCACCGACATCGGTCTCGATGAAGCGCACGTCGATCGAGCGCGGACGCTCGATAAACGGAATGAGCAAGTTGAGTCCCGAGCGTGCAATGCGATCGAAGCGACCGAGCCGCTCGACCACCATTACTTCTGCCTGTCCGATGATCTTGACGGACGCGATCATAATGACCGCGATCAAAACGAGTACGACGATGAGGACAGGCATGGGCGGTCAGTTCTTCCAGTCGGCGAGGAACAGGTTCGTTTCGCCCGGCTTCGCATCGTGTCGGTTCGATGCCCAGATCAGCGACTTGCCGTCGGGACTGAACATCGGGAAGCCATCGAAATCTTCGTGCGTGGTCAGACGCTCGAGACCTGTCCCATCAACATTAACGAGAAACAGGTCGAAGTTGCGACTGCGCGGATTCCGATGATTCGACGAGAAGATGATCCGCTTTCCGTCGGGCGTCCAGGAGGGGCCGAAGTTCGCACCGCCGAGCCTGGTGATCTGCTGCTGATCGGAGCCGTCGGCATTCATGACGAAGAGCTCCATGCGATTCGGGCGGATCATACGCTTGCCGAGCAGATCCTGATACGCCTCGAGCTCCGCCGGATCGGTGTAGTGCCAGGCGCGATACACGATTTTCTTGCCGTCGGGCGACCACCACGGACCACCGTCGTACCCCGGGGTGGTGGTGAGCCGCTTCACGTTCGTGCCGTCGACATTCATGGTGTAGATGTCGAGGTCACCGTCCTTGAGCGACGTGAACACGATCGACGTGCCATCGGGTGAGAGCACACCCTCGGCGGTGTACACGCCGTAGTTGGTGAGACGCTTGAGATCCTTGCCGTCGCGACCAACGGTGTAGATGTCGAAGGGATCGATGCCCCACACGTAGCCCTGCGATGGATCCGGCTTCACGGGGCACGCGCTATCGGCGGCGTGGGTGGAGGCGAAGAAGAGGCGCTGGCTGCCCGGCAGGAACCATCCGCAGGTGGTCTTCCCGCCCACGGACACCTTGGTGAGTCCCGAGCCGTCGCGACGCATCACGTACTGCTGATCGCAGGTGCGGCCGTCACGCGTGGACTGAAAGGTGATGTACTGGCCATCGGCGCTGAAATACGCCTCGGCGTTCTCGCCGCCATTCGTGAGCTGGCGGATATTCGAGAGGTGGGATTCACCGCTGTCGGGGGCGATCAGGTCGCCGAACGGGACGGCGTTGGCGGTGGCGGTCGAGCGCGACGAGGAGGTGCAGGCCGCCGCGAGGGTGGCGACCGCAACGAGGATCGGGAGGGGGGTAAAAATACGCATGGGCTGAACCGTAGAGAGGTTCAGCCCATGCGGCAATTCAGTAGAGATACCTACCGTTACTGAGGTCGGCCGTCAGTTGCCCTTTCGACGTGCCACACCGGCCTTGGTGACGGCCGGCGCGGTGCCGGCGGCGGTGAAGACGTCCTTCTGGATCGCAGCTTTCTGGAGCAGGTCGATCGCGGCACGGAGCTGATTGTCATCTTTGAGGGTGCGACGACGGACCAGCGTATCGCCGAAGGCGGTCTTGGCCACCCGGTCTTCGATAGTGCGATCGATATCCGTGCCGCCGCCGTCCCACACGGCCTTGTCGATCTTGACCGTGTCGGCGATCAGCTTTTGGTACAGCTCTTCACGCCACGCCGGGTTCACGGCGAAGTCGGGCTTGACCTTACCCTTCTGGCCTTCGGCGATGACCGCGATGTGGTTGAAGTACTTCTGGAAGCTGGGTGCGATGGCGCGACGGAACGCCTGTTCGGCGCTGGAGAGCGTGTCCGGCGCGACGATCACATCGGGCGTGATGGCACCGCCGCCGTACAGCGTGCGACCGCTCGCCGACTTGTAGGTCGGGCGCGCCTTCCGCACGGAGTCGGTTTCCATGGAGTCTGGGAGCACCTCGGCGAACTGTCCGTCGCCGTTCATCTTGCGCTCCTTCTGAATGGAGCGACCCGACGGCGTGTACCACTTGCCGGTGGTGATCTTGAGTGCGTAACCGCCGTCGAGGTTGTAGACCGACTGTACGAGGCCTTTACCGAATGACGTGGTGCCCAGCACCAGCGCGCGGTCGTAGTCCTGCAGGGCGCCGGCTACGATCTCGGACGCCGACGCGGAGCCGCCGTCGACCAGCACGACGAGCGGCACATCAGGGGCGAGCGGGTCACGCTCAGCGACGAACTTCTGGAAGTCGCCACGGCCGCGCACCGACAGCAGTTCCTTGCCCTTGGGCAGGAACAGGTTCGACATCGAGAAAGCCTCGTCGAGGATGCCGCCCGGATTGCCGCGCAGGTCGATCACGATGCCTTTGGCGCCCTTCTTCTTGAGCTCCATCACCGAGTTGGCGATGTCTTCGGTGGTCTGCTCGGAGAAGCGCGTGAGCGGGACGTAGCCGGTGCGATCGTCGATCATCATGGTGTACGGCACGGCCGGAATGTGAATTTCGGCGCGCTTGAAGTTGATCTTGATGGGTTGGCCCAAGCCGATCCGGCCGAAGGTCACGTTGACCGGAGTCCCGATGGGCCCGAGCAGTTTGTTCTGGACCTGCTGCGTGTTGAAGCCGCGCGCGTTGGTCGTGTCGATGATCATGATCTTGTCGCCTTCCTGCACACCACCGCCCTCAGCGGGGGAATTCGGGAAGACCTTGTCCACGACCACAAAGTCGCCGCTCTTGACGATTTGCATGCCGATACCGGCATAGCGCCCGTTGGTGTTGCGCGAGAACTCCTCGAGCTGCTTGGGCGTGAAGAGTTCGGTGTAGGGGTCGTTCAGTTCTTTCACGAGGCCGCGCGCGGCCTTTTCGTACAGCTGCTGCGCGTCGAGCGTGTCCACGTACCGCAGGGCGACGAACGTCAGCACCTGGTCGAGGAGCTGAGCCCCGCCACGCGTGGACCGCGCCTGCAGCGCAAAGCCCCCGGCGAGCACGGGGAGAAGGATCAGACCGGCCAAGGCGGCCCTGCGGGTGCGTGTCATGCGGCTCATCTCAAAGGAGGGACCGGGAAGAACTCTCTAGAATACGTACGCCTGCCGACAGCCGCTGTTCCCGTACGCGGCGGTCAGGTGTCTTCGCGGGGACGGGAGCCGAGGACGTAGTCCACGCTCCAGATCCGGTCATACTGCCGAACGGCGATATCCCGTACCAAACCGGCACTCAGCAGCATTTCGTGCGCTGGTTGTAAGACGCGCTGGAGGTGCGAAGGGTACCGTTGCGTGAGCGGGAGCTGTTCGGCCAACCGCTCCAACGGCACGCGCCAGGAGAGTCGGCCATCGGACCGGGCGACTTCGAGCATGCGGTAGAGGCGCCGGGCCACGGGCGACGACAAGGCGTGGTACCGCGCCGCCGACAGGGTAATCGTATGGCGGGCCGCCAGATTGGCGCGGAGCGTGGCGGACAGGGTTACGCGGGCATCGCCCGGCTCGCCGGCGGCGAGATTGCCGAACAGGTGCAGCTGTTCGCGATCGGCCACGCGTCGACGTTGCACGGACACCGTACTGAGGACGGTGAAGCTGATATCCGCAAGCGCCGACTGGGCCGACCAGTACGCCCCGACGGATTCGAGCGTGGTCCGTTCGAGACGCGACAGCGCGGCGCGCAGCTGCTCATAGGTGCGGCCATCGGCTCGACGGCCCATCGAGCGCAGAAAGGCATGCAGCGTGAAGGTGATGGCGCCGTCGGCGGGCGAGCCGGCCTCGTTGTAGCGATGCAGCAACTCGACGTATACGTCTTGATCGAACGTGCCGGGGAGGCGTTCGCCAGGCGCGGGGATGACGCGCCACCGCCCACCGTTCTCGGTCGAGAACGACACGGGCGTATCGTCGGCGGAATCGCTGAGGCGAAAGAGCGGGAGTTCCTCGAGGGAACGATCGAGGATCACCCCGCGTACCGCCGGGCGCTTGCGTGCAGCGAGTGTCATCGGAGGAGTAAGCTGTCCACTC
>JBBQXC010000228.1:0-6833 GCA_038210005.1 Gemmatimonadales bacterium | reverse complement strand
AGAACGACCGAGCCCCGGCTGGTCATACCCAGCCGGGGCTCGATCACCTGCTCGTTCCCGTAGGATTACGGGTTGCGCATCCGACGGCCGCCCACGATGGTCGACAGCTCTTCGTCGTTCAGGATCACGTTGGTCATTGTCCTATCCCCGTATCAGGAAGTTGAATCGCATGTGCACCGCGATCGTGGTGCACGAGAGACAGGATAGGGCGGTTTCGGCGGGTCATATACCACCGATGTTGCGGGATCTGGCCACAGATGTTGCAGGCAACATCGGGGCAATTGCGACGCAACCTGGAGGCAACGGCGGCGCGGATCAGCCCGCTTTCGACCGGGCGGTTGGGGCGGTGGGTACGCTTTTTCGCTGCGGTATTCGGCCGACGAGGAACGGGATGGCGAGTTCCGCGATGGTGCGCCAGACGACGGCGACGTTCGATGGCGAGCGGCATATGGCACCTGCGCGCTTGCATCCACGCCCAAGGCATCGTCGATACGAGCACCGTCGTCCTGCTCGGCCGCATGGATGATCCGTCACTCCTCCCCGACGAACCGTTGATCACGGCGATCACGCTCGCCGAGCTCACGGTCGGCCCCTTGGTCGCGACGACCGATCACGAGCGCGTGGCGCGCCAGGCGCACGCGCTGCCGGTGTACACGTGCAACCCGGATGACTTCGCCGGCATCGACGGACTCGACGTCGTCGCGGTTCCCGCGCCGCAGCGCTGAGTGACGCCAGTCGATGGTTCACGTCCGGCGCTGACGATCAACGACTCTGACCCCATGGTCCGGAACGATCCGGGCCGTTCTGTGCTCGCGCCACGCGGGCCGACCGTTACCGCATCTCCTGCGGCTGCCGCACGTCGAGCGCATCCAGTACCCCAGCGAGTGTCGCGGTGATCGCGTCGTTCGGCTGATAGGGCGCCGGCAGCATTCGTCGCACCAGCACACCACTCAGCCCATGCACGGCGCTCCACGCCACCAGCGCTGCCGTCTCGCGACGGGCGAACGCCAGCATGCCGGTACGCACCAAGGCATCGAGTGCGTCATTCAGCACCCCCCACGCTGACGGATCGTCGGCGCAGGACGGTGCGGCGCCAGCGGCCATGAACGCCGTATCGAAGAGGTGGGGCTCGCTGACAGCGAACTCGATATAGGCTCGGCCGATCGCCTGCATCCGCCGAATGGCACCCTCGCCCGGATCGTCCCTCACCGCCGGCACGGCGGCGGCGGCGCTCAGCATCCGGGTCGCGAGCGCTTCGCGCGCGGCCCGCGAGACCTCAGCGCTGAGGTGCGCCATGTCGGGGAAGTGACGGTACACGGCCGACGGCGAGACGCCGACGGCGGCCGCCAGCTCCCGGAGTTGCAGGGCGGCCGGTCCCCCGGCCTGCGCGGCGACCAGCCCCGCAGCGAGGAGCGCTGCGTGGAGGTTGCCGTGGTGGTATGGAGGACTGGCCATCTGACAAATGTTGACAACGTGCACATGAAATGCAATTATGTGTTCACTGTTCACATTGCAAGACCCTTCTAGTCCACCGCCCGATTCTCGAGGCCCTGTGATGAACGCTCGCTCACTGCTCCTGGCTGCACCGCTCGTTCCCCGCCTGTTCGCTGGCTCGATCATCGCCCCGCCAAACCGACCTGCACCCCAGACGTCTGATGTCACGCTGACCGTGGTGATCACGGGCGCCGCAGCGCAGGGTGGCAACATCGGGGTTGCATTGTTCTCGACGGCTGAAGGCTTCCCTGGCCAGATCGCGAGGGCTGTCAGAAGCACGATGCACCCGCGTACGGCACCGGTGGACAGCGTCGCATTCAGAGGCCTTGCACCTGGTCAGTATGCGGTGGCGGTGTTCCACGACCTCAACGGGAATGGAAAGCTCGACGTGAACATGTTCGGCGCTCCGAAAGAGCCATGGGGCACCAGCGCCACCGTGCGGCCACGGATGCGCGCCCCACGATTCGAGGAAGGAACGCTCACCGTCACCGCGTCGACGCGCGTCGAAATCCGCGTTGGGCGCTGAGCCGATGCCACTGCACACCATCCTCGGAGCCAACGGCGCGGTCGGTCGCGAAGTGTCGCGTTCGTTGAATGCACAGGGCCTCCCATTGCGTCAGGTCAGTCGTCACCCAAGGCGCGAGTTCCCGACCGACGAAATCGTCATGGCAGATCTCACCGATGCGGCGAGCACCGCCGCCGCGATCGCTGGCAGCTCCGTCGTCTACCTCGTGGCGGGCGTGTCGTACACCACGGCTGCGTGGCAGGCCGATTGGCCGCGCATCATGGCGAATGTCATCGAGGGCTGCGAGCGCTGCAATGCCGCGCTGGTCTTCTTCGATAACGTCTATGCGTATGGTGAAGTGACTGGCGCCATGACGGAAGCAACACCGTTCGATCCGTGCAGTCACAAGGGAGAAGTGCGCGCCCGGATCGCGACGACGCTCCTCGATGCGATGCGCGCGCAGCGCGTGAGCGCGATGATCGTCCGGTCGCCGGACTTCTGCCACCCCGGTCAGCCAGGAGGTACCACGAGTATGCTGAACGCCATCGTCTTCGACAGACTGCGCGCCGGCAAGGCGCCGCGATGGCTCGGCAATCCCGATGCACCACACAGCTTCAGCTACACGCCGGACCTTGGGCGTTCGCTCGCGCTGCTTGGTACCAGCGCACCATCGTTCGGGCAGACGTGGCACGCGCTCACCACCCCGGAATCCCACAGCGGGCGTGACCTCGTACGCCTCGTGTCCGAGATCGCTGGCAGGGTAGCACAACTGCAAAACGCGCCGCGCTGGATGATTCGTGCACTGGGGCTGTTTCAACCCCCGATGCGTGAACAGGTCGAGATGCTGTACCAGTTCGAGCAACCATACCAGTTCAGCAGCGCAAAGATGGCGCTCGCCTTTGGTGTGTCGGCCACTCCGTATCGTGACGCGTTCCGCGAGATCTGGACGAGTGGAGCGCGCGGCGGCGCGCAGGCGGCCTGAAGGCCGGCGGGTGGCGGCGCCAGCCCCGTCCTGATCGCGAACGTGGCGCCGTTGCGTATCACTGGTAAAAGCAAACGCTCACCTCACTCTGGTTCATCATCAGCTTTCACGCCTGACACCACCGACGTCGGTCCAGCAACGCGCTTGGATGACCCAGTGGAGCTCCGCCGCTGTGGAGCTCGCCCGCGTCCGCCAGGCGGAGCTGGAGCACGTGGATTTCTGGCGTGTCGCGGCTGACCTCGAGGATGCGTGTGTGGCATCGGCGCGCGAAGCCCGGCTGGCACCGCCATCGTCGGGCTTGATCGATCAGCAGCGATGCCTGCACCGTCGGGCCCGTGAGTGATCACCCACTTTCAGGCTGGGGCTCGTGTTCAGGGGCGCGTCGAGCGCCACGGTTGGAAGAATCTGCTTCATCGGCGGTGTCGCCAACTTTCGCTGGGGTACGCCGCGTCTCACGAACCTTCCAAATCTGACGTTGCTGACGGAGCTTGGTGGTGAGGCCGCGTACACCGCAGCGCCGCTCGCAGAGTTCGAGAGTCGCATCAGTGATGCTGCAAAGTTCGCACTCCGGAATCGGGTGCTGTTGCTTCGGACGTCCGATGGCAGCGGTCTCGACGTCGCGCCCGGCGCCATGCCGTTCGAAGCCAGCGCCATTGCGCGATCATCGAACGTGGAACGAATACGTGGTTCCACACTGCGAACCTGCTCTGCGGAAGACCTGATCGGCCACACGGCGTTTGCGGCACGCCCTCAGGATTGGGTCGATATCGACGGGGTGATCCTCAAACACCGCGGACTGTTGCGATGGCCACAGATTTGGTCTGAACTCGGCGTGCTCGCTGAGCGCAAGGAAGCACCCGAACTGCTCCCGGAGCTCGATCGGCTCGCGACACGAACGGAGTCCGTCGTGAATCCATTCTCCCAAGCGCGACCGTAGCTGGTCGTAGTGAAGGGGACCGCGATTTTGACGCGTTCCTGGAATGAGATCTCGGTCGCCTCGATCTGGGAAACGTCCGGCGGACTTACCGCTTGACGACGCCGTAAACTCTGGCACGTACTCACGGTCAGGTGTTGGGAACTGCGCACGACGCTCTGGGGTGCAGGGCCGGTCTCCATTGGCACGGTGCGCCTCCGATCACGGGGTCCGATCAAGGCGTCAGAGTCCTTGTCATCAAAAGGGGTCAAGGACTCAGACCCCATGATAGGTGGTTGCGCGCCGTACGCGCTCGCTGTCGGCTCGTCCACGGGTTGCGGCAGAACGCCTCACGACCCCTTCACTCCCTCAGATCAAGGGGTCGATCAAGGACTCTGACCCCTTGATCGGATACGCTCCTCAGCGCGATCCCGGTGCTCGCCTTCGATGCCGCTGCAGCGGACGCCGACGCGACGATCGTCGCCCACGTCGGTTATTCGCGGCGAAAGCTGCTGGACCGGATGATCGCCGGGCACGCGCTGGTGAAGCGGGCAACATTCGCGACCACGAATGCCGATGACTTCCGCGACATCGCGGGCCTCGAGATGCTCGCATGGTGATCGGGGTGGTCACGCGATGAGCGACGATACCGTCATACGTCTCCGTCCCTCACTCGGCGATCGCTACCGCATCGCACGTGAACTCGGCTGTGGTGGCATGTCGCACCTGCTCCTCGCCCTGCCCGGGCATCTCGTAAAGCGTCGGAATCAATCACGCGGTGAGTATTGAACAGAACAGTTCTGTCGCACAGTCACTACATACTGTCGTCTTTCAGCAACACATCAGACTTTTTCCGCCAACCGTAGCACTTGATTTGTGAGCATCCCACGCCATCCATAAAAGTCTAAGATCCGGAATGGTAATGGGTTATGTGGTGGCGTTACACGTCTGACGTGTAACGCGCATGGACGGCACACTACATGCCCGATGTGGAATCTGGGTAAAGCCGAGTATCCCGAACTGTGGGGTAATGTTTCAGAGAAAAGAGTCTCGGTGTTGTTAGCCGCTTTGTTCTCGCTGTGCGTGGCGTCGTCGGTTCAGAGACTGCAGTACCGCGTCGACAAAGGTATCGTTTCGTTAGTATAGTTCTTTCACGTTTTACGAAAGGCAGAACAGATGAGAATTCGTGGCTTGACAAGTGTAGTAACTCTCGGCGCAGCACTGCTGAGCGCAGGGACAGCTCAGGCTCAGGCGATTACTCCAACCGGAGTTTTCGGTCCTCAACCGACCATGACGTTCGGTGGTACGGGCATCCCGAACCACTCAGTCATGGTCAGCGCCGGCAGTATATTGGTGCCCAATGGTGCAAGATCACTTCCTGCGATGGGATTGACAGCGCATCAGCGTTTCGTTGGTCCGGACCTGCTCAACGACGGTAATGGCATCTTCTTTGCCGCACCGGGGATTAGCAATAATCCGCCAAGCCCAGCTGACCCGTACGCAACGTGGAACGTCGGTTTCTACATCGATCGAGGGGTAGGTCGTCCCTACACCTATAAGCTGTTCTACGACTTCGATCCGGCATCGGGCAACGCTCAGTCTGGTCACGGCGTTTTTGATTTTGGTCCGCTGACAACCCTAATTCAGGGTTCCTGGAACATGGGAATGAATTTCCTTGACGGTGGACCGACTCAGCCAACCTTCGCTTCATTCGATCCGACTGCAGTGGGCCAGTACACCTTTGCTCTCGTTGCGTTTAACGGTCAAGGAATCGAAAGTGGTCGCACCGCGATTCAGGTCAACGTCGGTGACAGCATGAACGTCATCCCCGAGCCGAGCACCTACGCCCTGATGGCGACTGGCCTCGTCGGTCTCTTCGGTATCGCACGTCGTCGCAACAGCAAGAACCCCGCGTAACACGAAGTTCAGAGAGTTTCTTTCTTACAGCTGTCGGTAAAAAGAGAGACCCTATCACGAAAGTGGTAGGGTTTTTTTTGTCCTAATATTCTCCTCGTTTGGATGTCTGGTGGCACGGCATCACCATCTGGGCAAATCGCAACGAGTTGTGTGAACAGATGCCGATGCAGCGATTTCGACGCTCGAATGCAGTCGTCCACTTCGCGGAGAAAATCCTGTACAGGCGGTAACGGAACGCATGACCTTTCGCGTGCCAGCGCCACACAGACGGCTCTCGACATTGGAGCTTGGTTTGACACCCGAACGCCGTACGTCAGTCACACGGACACCGTGCACATTGGCTTCGCGGACCAGGTTGCGCCGTACGACTTTGCACTCGACGGCGACTTCAATGTCATCCCCGAGCCGTCGACCTACGCCCTGAAGGCGACTGCGCTCGCAGGAATCGCGTGAATCGCACGTCGTCGCAGGAAGACCGCATAACGCCGGTACTCTCCCTCTGTAAAGCGCAGGCGTCGGCGCTCGACCAGCTCCACGCGCCCTCCCGCACCCGCGCCGCGACGGCGGCCCACGCCGCCGCCCGACGTCGCCGCCCGACGTCGCCGCCAGCCCGCCAGCTCTCGCGTGCTCGGCGATCGGACCGTACGTTCGCGGGAGCCTCGACCGACTCCGATTGAATCTGCTATCCCGAAATCCTGCGCGGATGCCTAATCTCGCCGATCTCCACGCGGAACTTGCGAGGCCCGAACGGCTGGCCCTCGATCCGGCTGATGCCTCAACAACGGCGGATGCCAACACGGTACTCGGGTCGCTCACCGACTCGCTCGATCGCCGCACGAAGAATCGCACTGGAGTCTTTCTCGAATGGACAGGGAGTGCACGCGCATGATACGTCGTTCCGCCGGATATCTCGCGATGCTGACGCTGTGGGTGGCCGGCGGCGTCTCGCTCGGTGCGCAGGGCCGCGCCACCACCGATCCCACCACCGCGCGGCTCATGCAGCGGCTTGATGCGCTCTCGGC
>JBBQXC010000227.1:0-6912 GCA_038210005.1 Gemmatimonadales bacterium | reverse complement strand
CTCGATTCGATCAAGGCCATGTACAAGGCTTCCAAGGTGTTCTCGTCGAAGGAGTGGGTCAAGCTGTACGACGACGGCACCGTCAACAAGTGGCTCAACCAGGTGACCAATTTCTATGTGGAAATGGGCGCCATGCAAAAGCCTCTGCCCGCCGAACAGTATTTCGATCCGAAGCCGCTGCGCAGCGTCGTGGGCGGCTGAGCTCGCGCTTGAACGTGGCCTGGATGGGCTCCCCGAAAACGGAGTGTTCGCGTGACCGCGCAGGAGCGAGTGCATGTGGTCGTCGACCCGCAGGACAACGTCACCACGGTGCTGGACCAGAGCGTCGATCTGGTCCACCTGAGCGGCGGTTTGCAGGTGGCTCGCGGCGTTCCGTTCGGCCACAAGGTGGCGTTGCGTGCCATCGCGCAGGGCGAACCGGTGATCAAGTACGGCGTGGCGATCGGCCGCGCCACCTGCGGTATCGCCTCGGGCGAGCACGTCCATGTTCACAACTGCACCTAAGGCGCCCAGGGTCGGCCTGCCGACCCATTTCTCCGGGTATGCGCGCAGTGACGGGCGCGCTGGCGTGCGCAACTACCTGGTTGTGTTTTCCACCGTTGCCCTGGTCAATCGCTGGGCCGAACTGATCGCCGAGACGCGGCCCGACGCGCGGATGATCGCCGGTGAGTTCATGCGCGGGCTGCGCAGTCCCGATGCCGCCCGACAGTCGCAGGTCTGCGAGTCGCTCGCCACGCATCCCAATGTGGGCGCCTGCCTGCTGCTCTGCCACGACGCGTCGAGCGCGCGGCACTGGCGTGCCCATTTGGCGAGTTGCGGCCGACCGCATGCGGTTCTCGCGCTGATGGAGCAAGAGGGTATGGAGGCCGCGGTGCGGGCCGGCCGGGAGGCCCTGGCGCGTCTCGACGACGATCGACGCTCGATCGGCCGACAGCTCTGTCCGATCGGAACGCTCACCCTGGCGCTCGAATGCGGTGGCTCGGATCCCACCTCGGCGATGATCGCCAATCCCGCCATCGGCCGCGTGGTCGACGCGCTGATCGACCGTGGCGGCAGCGCCATTGTCTCCGAGACGGTCGAGTTCGTAGGCGCCGAGGCCCCGGTCCGTGCCCGCTCCCAGAGTCCCGAACTGGCCGATCGTCTGGTGGCGGCCATCGCAGCCGCCGAGCACCGGCTCGAGGACGACGGTGAGCGCTACCGGGGTGTCAACCCGACCGCGGAGAACATCGAGGCCGGCCTCACCACGCTCATAGAAAAAAGCATGGGCGCGGTGACGAAAACCGGATCGCATCCATTCGTCGGGTTGCTGGAGTTCGGCGAGAAGGCGCCCTCGCCCGGCCTCTACCTGATGGACACCCCTTTCTTCAGCCCGTGCTCGATCACTGGCATGGTCGCCGCGGGGGCGCAGGTGACGCTGTTCGGCATGGGCGTTTTCAATCCTTCCGGCAATCCGCTCGCACCGACCATCAAGGTCTGCGGCAACCCGATCACCGGGGCGCACTGGCGCGATGCGATCGACGTCGACCTGAGCGACCTTCTCGATAAGCGGCTCGATCTGCGCGAAGCCGCGCAGCGTGTCGGCGATTCGCTGATCGAAACGGTCGCGGGCCGGGTGTCTTGCGCGGAGCGCTGGCGTGAGGGCCAGTTCATCGTGCCCAAGACCCTCACACCACTTTGAGTTTCCAATTCGACTACATCGTTGTTGGCGCAGGTTCCAGCGGCTGCGTGCTCGCCAACCGTCTGAGCGCCGATGCCCGTCATACCGTGTTGCTGCTCGAGGCCGGCGGCCGGGATCGAAGCCCGTGGATTCACATTCCCATCGGCTACGGCAAGACGATCTTCGACCGGCGCATCAACTGGGGCTACGAAACCGAGCCCGAACCCGAGCTGGAGGGGCGGCGTATCTACTGGCCGCGCGGCAAGGTGCTGGGCGGCTCAGGCTCGATCAACGGTCTGGTCTACATCCGCGGTCAACGCGAAGACTTCGACGGCTGGGCGGCACGAGGTAATCCCGGCTGGAGCTACGACGATCTGCTGGCCTACTTCCGCAAATCCGAGCATCAGGTGCGGGGCGCCGACAGCTTTCACGGCAGCGGCGGGCCGCTCTGGGTATCGGATCTCCCCCAGCGCCATCCCTTGTGCGAAGCCTTCATCGACAGCGCCCGCGAACTCGGGATTCCTGATAACGCCGACTTCAACGGAGCGCGTCAGGAGGGCGCAGGCTACTTCCAGGTGACATCGCGACGGGGCATGCGCTGCAGCCCGGCGACCGCTTACCTCCGGCCGGCCCGAGCGCGGGGAAACCTGCGCGTGACCACGGGTGCGCTCGCACGTCGTGTGCTGTTCGAAGGAAGGCGTGCGCTTGGAGTGGAGTTTGAAGAAGGCGGCGTCATCCAGGTGGCGCGTGCCCGTCGCGAGGTGCTGTTGTCGGGCGGCGCCATCAACTCGCCGCAGCTGTTGATGCTCTCGGGCATCGGCGATCTCCCGGACCTTGCCGACTTCGGCATCGCGCCGGTGGCGCATCTGCCGGGTGTCGGCCGCAACCTGCAGGACCACCTGCAGGCGCGCGTCGTCCTCAAGGCGAAGCGGGCGATGACCTACAACGACGTCTTCAACAGCCGCCTGCGCACGCTGTACGCCGGCATGGAGTGGGTGTTGCTGCGCCGGGGTCCGCTGACGGTGAGCGCCGGGCAGGCCGGCGCTTTCGTGCGGGTGATGCCGGGGCCGGGGCGTCCGGACGTCCAGTTCCATTTCATCACCTTCAGTGTCGATCGACCCGGTGCCGGCCTGCACAAGTTTCCCGGCTTCACCGCCTCGGTATGCCAACTTCGCCCGGCCAGCCGTGGCCACATCGAACTGGCCAGCGCCGATCCGAAGGCGGCACCGCGCATTTACGCCAACTACCTCTCGGCACCCGGCGATCGCGACGTGCTCCGCGAGGCGGTTCGACTGGCACGGCGTTTGGCCCGGACCACGCCGCTCGCCGATTTCATCGCTGAAGAGTTCTCACCCGGCGCCGTGACAGACGACGACGTCGCGCTGGACGCCTTCGTGCGTCGCACGGCGATCACCATCTTCCATCCTGCGGGCACGTGTGCCATGGGCGTTGGCGACGACGCGGTCGTCGACCCGGCGCTGCGCGTGCGCGGCGTCGACGGTCTGCGGGTGATCGATGCGTCGATCATGCCGACCCTGGTGTCGGGCAACACGAACGCCGCGGCGATCGCGATCGGAGAAAAGGGCGCCGACATGGTGCTGGCGGCCGCCTGAGACGCCCACGGTTTCGCGGGATTCGCTCGACATTTTCGACGTGGAACCGCCGGACGGACGTGGGTTCGTCGCCCGATCAGTGCGCGGCGAAAAAGCCAAGCAGGTGTTCGGCAAGCGCCAGCGGCTGCTCCTCGGCGATGAAGTGTCCGCACTCGGGAACCGCGCCACTTCGCACGTCGCGGGCGATGACCCGCAACGATTCGAGCGGCTCCTCGCCTCGCCCGCGGGCATCGGTTCGCGCGCCGCCGATCGCGAGCACGGGCATCGGCAGACAAAATCCGTCTCACCCGGAAGTCGGCCGGTTGTTCTACTTCGTAAGCTTCGCGTGACGCCTTGTTGGCGTGCTTGCATCGATCCACTGCGCAACGAAAGTTGCATACAGGCTAGGCGTCCATTACGGCTTCGCTCGTGGCTTTCAGCAGGGGCGTGAACAAGACCTCCACGACCGTCAGACGTATGAATAGCCAAGCGAGGCAATGTTCCGGACGTCCGTCTCGGTGTAAGTCCAGGGGTCCATCACCGCATCCGATCCGGTCAGCGGCGGATTCTGATGATTGCCCTGCGGGCTGTTGTACCACTGCCACCAGAGCCGATCGAGGTTGGCGTGGTGCAGCCAGAAAATCGGATCCGCGGGCGACACCGAGGCATCCGACATCGTTCCGCCCACCCAGATGTGCACGCCTCCGTGAACTCCATTGACGGGGGACGAGAAATCGGCGTAGTTCGTCCGCGTTAGAGCTGCAGAAACTCCAGCCACGATCGACGCCAAGCCTCCGTCCGATCCTGGCGAACGAATGACATTGATCGTGCGCGTCGGCGTGTGAACCGTCGGCAGGACGCCGGCGAGCCAGTCCGGGAAGTGCTGCTCCTCCGGCCGCGTCCAGTCCCAGTACGGCACGCAGACATCCGGGTGATAGTTGTGAAGCGCTTCCTCGAACAGGTACAGGAAGACCCGATGCCATGGCAGCAGACGTGCATTGGTGTGCTGCATGTGCATCTCGTGGTGAATGTCCACCAACTGGCCGAGCGTGCCGTCGCTGCTGATCATGTTGAAAGCGCAGATGTAGCGGGACTTCTCGACATCGGTCAGAGCGGTCTGATCCTTTCGATGACACAGCGGCGGGAAGAGCCAGTGGAGATCCTTGAAGTTGGGGAGCGAGCTGATGTTCGCGCGCAGCATCTTTGCGAAGGTCATCGAGCGCGAAACCAGAGGAAGGTTGCGCGCCAGAAGGGCCGACCTCACATGATCTTCCCCCATGTGGCGCATAGCGGCCGCGGGAGCTTTGCGAGCTTGCTTGGGCATGATCGTCTCCTTGCGATGTTGGGTGAGACTCTGGATCGATTGAAGCTACTTCTTTGTCGATGACTTCTTCGGACGCTTTTCGGTTCGGTCGGAAGTGGCCCTTTGCGGGTTCTGGATGTGAGCGGGGACCGCGAGCTGGACCAGCGTTGCGCCATCCGGCGCATCGATCTCGACGATTTCGATGCCTCGGCCAATCAGTCGCATGAGCTCGACCTGCCGCGGACGGTCGTCCGCGACGACGCTGATCGCTCTCTTATCCGATCCGCGCGCTGTGATCGTTGGCGGACGGCCGAAGTGCGCGACAAGGAGATCGACTTGGTCCACGGCACTTGGCAGGCGAAGCTGGGTCTTGCCGCTCATCGCCAGGCCGCGAATCCCGTACTGCTCCGAGATGCGGGCTTTGAACGGGCGGCTGTCGCTGGTGACGACCCGGATTCCGGCTTTGGCAAGCGGGTCGTCGCACTCCCCGACGGCGTGAGCCGAAAGGTCGATCACGACTTCCTTCGTGGCAACGAGCTCGCGCTGCGCTTGCCACCACCGGGGAGGATCGATCGCCGCGTGCAGGACGCGTGTGTCCAGGACTCGGATGTGGTCCGAGAGTCCGCGCCGGCGCTTGAAATAGGTCATCGAGGGGCCGGGGCGACCGACGAAGCACATCTCGTTGAATCCGTGATTGCGAATGAAGTGCAGCGCCGCGACGGCATTGCCGTGGCCCGGGCCGAAGTCGAGCAGCCAGTGCGCGCCCTCAGCGACCTTCCACCGGCCGCCGACATCGATCACCGCCAGATTCGAGGCATCGAATCCGATCGAATCCTCGCCGGCCAGACTGCCGCTCGGCGCCGCTCCGGAATCGGTGAGCCAGTACATCATCGGCGTGACGTCGCCACACGTCGGACGCGCCACGAAGCACATCGAGCCGAGCTTGTAGTGCTTGATGATCTCGAGGATGCGGTCGGCTTCGGCCTTGACGCTGCCGGTATCGATCAGCCAATGACTGCCGTCGACCACCTTCCAACGGCCGCCGAACTGGGCAACTGTCAGGTTGGCGCGATTGAACGCGATGCGATCCTCGGGAATCCACGGAGGCGCGATCTCGCTGACGTTGTTTCCGGAGTTCCGCAGCCCCGTCCACTCAATGTTGTCGCCGAAGCAATCCTCGCCGACGACGTGCTTGGCGTTGGTCGTCGATTGCAAGGTGTAGTCACCGTTGGCCACACCGTCGATGACGATGTACTGGCAAGGAAGACCGCTGCTGTAGACATCGGCCCAGCCGGAGGAGATACCCTGGTCGCTGTTGCAGTTTGCAAAGCGCCCGGTCGCGCTGGCGTTGGGTCCGATGCGCTCGATGTCAATGGCGCAAAAGGCCTGCTTGTAGCCGATCGTCGCCAGTGCGCCATTGGCGTCGAACAACAGGAACTCGTTGAAATCTCGCAGGTGGTAATGGCCATGGCCGGCAGACCAAACGAACAGATCGGGACGCGACGCGGGACTTCCGATCACCAAGTCGGAGTTGCCAGCGTTGTACGACAGGAAGTCGAACCGCATGATGCGGTGGCTGCCCGGCGTGACGCAGCCGTCCTGAACATCGTGGTCGTTCGCGGTGAAGGTCTGGGTGCTGATCGCGAAGTTGCGAACCCGAGTCACGAGATTGACGCCCATGCGAGCCTCTCCGGTCGACAGTCACGGCGCGAACTCGCTCGTTGAGTTCTTTGGCCGCTGCCGAGGGCCGCACTGTGCGCCGGTCCGTCGCAGCCGACATCCCCATTCTTGTGGGAGCACAGGATCGTCGGAGCGTTGCTGGATAGCTGCCATCGACCCGCCGGACCCTCTCAAGGCCGATTCATGCTCGCTGTCATGCTGCCCCAGCAGGCTACCGGCACCGAGGCGCTGACATCCTCGAAGGCGCCTGCCGACGCCAAGCTCGCCGGCGCCATGGTGGTACGCCGCAACAGGCCTTTACTACACGTGCATCAACTCATACCTTACCAGTGACGAACTGGCTTACATCGTCGACAACAGCGAAAGCCGTGTCCTCATCACGTCCCTGAGCAAGATGCCGGTGGCCCGCGCCGCGCTCGACCAATGTCCGAGGGTGCAGCGATGCCTCGTCGTGGATGGTGGCGACTCGGTGCGGTCGGTGGCTGACGACCGGTTCGTTGACTTCGACGACGCGGTGTCCAAGTATCCGGAGACGCCGATCGCGGATGAGTCGCTCGGTGCCGCGATGCTGTACTCCTCCGGGACGACCGGCCGACCCAAAGGCATCCAGCGGCCTCAGCCCGAACACGGCCCGTCGGAGTCGCTCGCAGTGCACCGCATATTTAAAGGCGGGGATAGGT
>JBBQXC010000226.1:0-6924 GCA_038210005.1 Gemmatimonadales bacterium | reverse complement strand
CACCTTCTCGCCCCACTCCTTCACGTTCTTTTCGACTTCGTACGTCTGCGAGTCGAGGCGATTGCGCGTCTCGATCTCTTCGCGACGCTGCTTGTCTTCACCCGCGTTCTTCTCGGCATCCTTGACCATCTTGTCGATGTCGCCATCAGACAAGCCACTGGACGCTTCGATGCGGATTTTCGTTTCCTTGCCCGACGCCTTGTCGCGCGCCGTGACATGAAGGATGCCGTTGGCGTCGATGTCGAACGTGACCTCGACCTGCGGCATGCCGCGCGGAGCGGGCGGGATGCCCGTGAGCTGGAACTTGCCGATCGTGCGGTTGTACACGGCCAGTTCGCGCTCGCCCTGCAGCACATGAATTTCGACCGTCGTCTGATTGTCGTCGGCGGTGGAGAACGTCTCCGCCTTCTTGGTCGGGATGGTCGTGTTGCGCGGGATGAGCACCGTCATCACGCCACCGAGCGTTTCGATGCCGAGCGACAGCGGCGTGACGTCGAGCAGCAGTACGTCCTTCTGCTCGCCGGTGAGCACCGCGCCCTGAATGGCGGCGCCGACCGCCACGACTTCGTCGGGGTTCACGCCCTTGTTGGGCTCCTTGCCGAAGAACTCCTTGACGACCTGCTGAATCTTCGGGATACGCGTCGAGCCACCAACGAGGATAACCTCGTCGACTTCGTTCGGCTCCATGCCGGCATCCTTGAGCGCCTTCCGCATGGGCTCGAGGGTGCGCTGAATCAGATCGTCCACAAGCTGCTCGAACTTGGCGCGCGTGAGCGAGTAGTTCAGATGCTTCGGGCCTGACTGGTCGGCAGTGATGAACGGCAGGTTGATGTCGGTGCTGTTCGCACTCGACAACTCCATTTTCGCCTTTTCGGCCGCTTCCTTGAGACGCTGGATCGCCATCGGATCCTTGCTCAAGTCGATCGCCTGATCGCGCTTGAACTCGGCCACCAGCCAATCCATGACGCGCTGGTCGAAGTCGTCGCCGCCAAGGTGCGTATCTCCGTTGGTGGACTTCACTTCGAACTGGCGCGTGCCGTCCACATCGTACAGCTCGAGGACGGAGATGTCGTAGGTGCCGCCACCGAGGTCGAACACGGCGACCTTTTCGTCGGTCTTCTTGTTCTTGTCGAGGCCGTAGGCGAGGGCGGCCGCGGTGGGCTCGTTGATGATGCGAAGCACGTCGAGGCCGGCGATCTTACCGGCGTCCTTGGTGGCTTGGCGCTGCGCGTCGTTGAAATAGGCGGGCACCGTAATGACGGCCTTGGTGACGCTATGGCCGAGGTAGTCTTCGGCGGTCTGCTTCATCTTCTGCAGGATCATGGCCGAGATCTCGGGCGGCGTGTAGCGCTTGCCACCCACTTCAACCGAGGCCACGTCGTTCGGGCCGGCCACGATCTTGTAGGGCACGCGCGACTGCTCAGCCTGCGCTTCCGAGGTCCGCTGACCCATGAAGCGCTTGATCGAGAAGATCGTGTTCTGCGGGTTGGTCACCGCCTGACGCTTGGCGATCTGTCCAACCAAGCGCTCGCCGTCCTTGGTAAAGCCGACGACCGACGGGGTCGTCCGACCGCCCTCGGCGTTCGGGATGACCACGGGATCGCCACCTTCCAGCACAGACACCACCGAGTTGGTGGTTCCAAGGTCGATGCCGATAACTTTTTCAGCCATTGAGGTCTCGTTGAGGAATTGCAGCCTGTGGGGACTTCTTCGATACCTGCGTGATGTGTTCCACTGCTATTGCTACAAAGAGCAAGCGCTGGGCCGCGATGCTTCTGCCGGACCGGCGCGATTCTAGCTGTACGCAACGGCGTGAAGGCTGTCGCGGCGGCAGTCTGCCAATTTGACCTACAGGGAGTGCCATGTTCCCCATCTCAGACGACAATCCGACGCTCCGGACCCCGGTGATGACCATCGGGCTGCTGGTGATCACCTGGGCCGTGTGGTTTTTCGTGCAGGGTGCGGGGAGCCCTTTGCCGCTGGCGATCAGCGTGTGCGACCTGGGGATGGTGCCGGGGGAGCTGAGCCGCCTGGCGCCGGTGGGGTTTGGGGTGCCTCTGGGGCGCTTCGGCGATCAGGCGCTGGCGTGTGTGATCGACGACTACGCCATCAATTGGCTAACGCCGATCACCAGCATCTTTCTGCACGGCGGGTGGGGGCACATCATCGGCAACTCGCTCTACCTGTGGGTGTTCGGCAACAACGTGGAAGACAGCATGGGCCGGTGGCGCTTCCTGGCGTTCTATCTACTCACCGGCGTCGCCGCGGCCATGGCGCATCTGGCGGTCGATCCGTCCTCGCCGGTGCCCACCGTGGGGGCGTCGGGGGCGATCTCCGGGATTATGGGCGCGTATCTCGTGCTCTATCCGCGCGTGCAGGTGCGGACCTTCATTCCCCCGTTCTTTCTGCTGCGGTTCCCGGCGTGGGCGGTGCTGATCCTGTGGTTTGGCAGCCAGGTGCTGGCGGGATTGCCGGAGCTGTCACCGCTGCGCCGAGAAATCTCGGGCGGTGTGGCCGTGTGGGCTCACGTGGGGGGATTCGTGGTGGGGGCGTTGTTGGCGCGCTGGTTTGAGAACCCCGAGCTGGTGCGCCGCAAGGTGGCGGTGAGCGACGCGAAAGTGGTTTGGCGCTGAACCGTTCGGCCCCGGCTCAATACGTCAATGTCGTGTAACGATGGAACTCACACGTGGCGTTTCGGCACTGGTGACGCAATCGTTACGGGGCGTAAGTTCACCGCCGCGTGTCGTACGCCTTCTTCCAGCCATCCGAGTCGTGAAGCTCTTCTCAAAAGACGAAACGTTCTTCGATCATTTCCGGCAGCTTGCCGTGTACATGGGTAGCGCCTCGAGCCTCCTTCGCACCCTCTTTGAAAATCCCGCTGACGCCGCCCGCATCGCGGTCCAGATCAAGAAGGTCGAAACGGACGGTGACGCCGTCGTCGCGGTGATCAATCAACGCATCGACACCAGTTTCGTGACGCCGCTCGATCGCGAGGACATTCACGTGCTGGCGACTCGCCTCGACAACGTGATCGATCTGATCAATGGGGCGGCGCGACGTGTCGTGATGTTCCGGGTGAAGACACCGCGAGCCGGTGCCGTGGAAATGGCCGATGTGCTGGTGCGCGCCAGTGCGGTGATTCTGGAGTCGGTGGGTGATGTCACCAAGCGCGTGAAGATGCTGGAGCACGGCCGCCGGGTGAAAGCGCTCGAGGAAGAAGGCGACGTGCTGTACGCGAAGTCGGTGGGCGCCCTGTTCGAAAACGAGGAGCCAGCCATTGAAGTGTTGAAGTGGAAGGAGATTTACGATTCGCTGGAAGAGGCGATCGACGAGTGCGAGGATGTGTCGAACGTGCTGGAAAGCATCGCGCTCAAGAACAGCTGACGGATCCGTGGTCAACTTCGTCATCTTCATCGTCGGCGTCGCCTTGGCGTTCGACTTCATCAACGGATTTCATGATTCGGCCAACTCGATCGCCACGATCGTCGGCACGCGAGTCTTGAGTCCGTTGGCGGCCGTGATCTGGGCGGCCGTGTTCAACTTCTCCGCACTCTTCTTCGTGGGAACGGCCGTGGCCAAGTCGGTGGCTGCGGGCTTCATCGATCTCAACGTGGTCGATGCGAACGTGATTTTAGGCGGCCTGCTGGGCGCGATCATGTGGAACTTGATCACGTGGTGGTTCGGCATTCCCTCGAGCTCGTCGCACGCACTCATCGGCGGCTACGCCGGCGCGGCGGTGTCGAAGGTCGGCTTTTCAGCGCTGCTCTGGGGCCGGAAGTGGATCGAGACCCTGTCGGCGATCGTGCTCTCGCCGTCGATCGGCATGTTGATGGGCTTCATCCTGATGGTGCTGGTACTCAACCTGTTTCGACGCGTGTCGAGTACGAAGGCGGACAAGTTTTTTCGCGTGGCGCAGCTCACCAGTTCGGCGCTGCTGTCGTTGGCGCACGGCGGCAATGACGCGCAAAAGACGATGGGTATCATCGTCGGCCTGCTGGTCGCCACGCAGGCCACGTTTGCCGGTGAAACGGGCTTGCTGAGCCATATGTACGTGACGTCGCTCGAGACCATCCCGCTGTGGGTCGAGCTCAGCGCCTACACGATGATCTCGCTCGGTACGCTGTTCGGCGGCTGGCGCATCGTACACACCATGGGCACGCGCATCACGAAGTTGCGCCCGGTGGGCGGCTTCTGCGCGGAAACGGCCGGCGCGCTGGTCATTCTGTCGGCGTCGCGCTTCGGCATTCCGGTGAGCACCACGCATACGATCACGGGCGCCATTGTCGGCGTCGGTGCCACGAACCGTTTGTCGGCGGTGCGCTGGGGCCTCGCCAGCAAGATCGTGTGGGCGTGGGTGATCACCATTCCGGCCGCGGCAGCGATGGCGGCGATCTCGTACAAACTACTGGCCGCGTTCAATCCACTCTGATCCGCATCCCGTCCGGCGTGGCACGCCTCGCCGGACCGCCGCTATCCCGTCGTCGACCGCGCTGTCGCTGCCGTACTTGAATCGCGAGCTGAGTTGGCTCGACTTCAATGCGCGCGTGCTGGAAGAAGCGCTGGACGCACGCGTGCCGTTGCTGGAGCGCCTCAAGTTTCTGGCGATCTTCAGTACGAATCTGGACGAGTTCTATATGGTCCGGGTGGCGGGACTTCGACGCAAGGTGACGTCGGGTGCGCCACAGTATCCGCCCGATCCGCTGTCTCCCCCCGAGCAGCTTGACGCCATTCGCGTGCGCGTGCACGAGTTGCTGCAGCGTCGACATCATGCACTCCACTCTTTGGTGTTGCCGGCGCTCGAGGAGAAGGGCATCAAGCTGGTCCCGATGTCGTCGCTCGACGAGGCCGAGCGGGAGCGGCTGCATGCGTACTTTGAATCGCAGGTGTTCCCGGTGCTCACGCCGTTGGCCGTGGACCCCGGGCACCCCTTTCCGTACATCTCGAATCTGTCGCTCTCGCTCGCGGTGGCCATCGGGGATCCGGACAGCGGCAAGGAGCATTTTGCGCGTGTGAAAGTGCCTCGCTCACTGCCCCGGTGGGTGCCGATCGATCGCGAGGGGGAGCACGTCTACGTGCCGCTCGAGGAAGTGATCGGCGAGCATCTGGGCACGTTGTTTCCGGGGATGGACGTGAAGCGGTGGTTCACCTTCCGTATCACGCGCTACTCCGATCTCGATCTCGGGCAGATCGATCAGCCGGAAGATCTGCTGGAGACGATCGAGCAGCAGGTGTTTCAGCGTCGCTTCGGTGAAGTGGTGCGACTGGAAGTACAGCGCGACATGCCGGAGTCCATGCGGCAGCTGCTGCTGGAGGAGCTGAGTGAGAGCGAGACGCAGCTCGTCGCCCCGCTCAGCGCGCGCGATGTGCACGACCGGGACGATCTGCTGGAACTGGGCGATTTGCTGCAGATCGCCGGACTCGACGTGCCGGAGCTGCGCGACGCTCCGTATACGCCGGTGGTGCCGGCGCCGTTCCGGGACGGACGAAACATCTTCGACGTGATCCGCGAGCGCGACGTGTTGGTGCATCATCCGTTCGAGTCGTTCAGCTCGTCGGTCGAGGCGTTTCTCGAGGCGGCGTCGGGTGATCCGCAGGTGCTCGCCATCAAGCTCACGCTGTACCGCACGTCGGGTGACACGGCCATCGTGCGTGCGCTCACCGAGGCGGCCGAAGCAGGCAAGCAGGTGGCGGTGATCATCGAGTTGCAGGCGCGATTCGATGAACAGAACAACATCACGTTTGCGCGTACGATGGAGAACTACGGCATCCATGTGGCGTACGGCCTACCGGGGCTCAAGACGCACGCCAAGACGGTGTTGGTGGTGCGACGCGATGCCGACGGCATCCGGCGTTACGTGCATGTCGGCACCGGCAACTACAACTCGAAGACCGCGCGACTGTACACGGATATCGGGCTCTTTACCTGCAATCCGCAGATCGGCGCCGATTCGAGCGACCTGTTCAACTCCCTCACGGGCGTCTCGCGGCAGAAGTTCTACCGGCGCCTGATCATGGCCCCGGCGAACTTGCGGAAACGCACGCTCGAGCTGATCGAGCGCGAGTCGGCGCATGCGAAGGCCGGACGCGGCGGGCGTATCATCGCGAAGATGAATGCGCTGGTCGATCCCGAGATCATCGTGGCGTTGTACCGGGCGTCGCAGGCCGGCGTCGAGATCGATCTCATCGTCCGCGGCATCTGCTGTCTCCTGCCGGGGCTACGCGGCGTGAGCGATCGTATCCGTGTGGTCAGCATCATCGGCCGCTTTCTCGAGCACTCGCGGATTGCGTTCTTCTCGAACGGCGGGAATCCCGAGTATTACATCGGGTCGGCCGACTGGATGCCGCGCAATTTCGACCGACGCGTGGAAGCCATGGCGCCCATCGAGGACGTGGCGTGGCACGCGCGCTTACAGCGCGTGCTGGAAACGTGCCTGGCCGACAACCGACAGGCGTGGGAGCTCGGGGCCGATGGCACCTATCGTCGGCGCTTGCCGAATGGCGCCGAGGAGCGTGCCACGCACGCTACGCTGATGCGCGATCCATGGGGCGGATCGGAGCCGAAGGCGGGTGCGAAGGCGAGTACGAAACGGAAGCGGAGTACGTCGCCCGACGTGGGCTAGCCTTTCGCGGCGAATCTGTGCACCGTTCCGCCATGGTCAGAATCCACGTTTACACGTTCGTGACGGCAGCTTCGTGCGCGTTGATCGGTGCCCGTGCGGGCCGAGCCCAGCCGGCGCCTGCCTTCCCGAACCCGGCGATCACGCTGGACGGAAAGGGTATCACGGTTAACGGCACCGATGGTGTCACCAAGCTCAATTTCCGCTTCCGCGTGCAGCAACTGACGTCGGCGACCAGCGAGAGTGAGACGGACTATGGCGTCAGGCGCACGAACCTGGCGATTCGCCGGATGCGGCTGCGCTTGGA
>JBBQXC010000225.1:0-6943 GCA_038210005.1 Gemmatimonadales bacterium | reverse complement strand
CTTTGGGACACCCTCGGCCGCCCCAGCCTCGGGCGAGGTGGCGTGGTCGACAGCTACCGCGGGGACTCGCGGGTGGCGGGGAGGGGCGCGCGGGTGGCGCGGGGTGGCGCGGTAACGGCTGTTATCGAGGGCGTGAATGGTCAGGGTGAGCGATACGAGTGAGGACGCCGAGCAGGTGCGATCGGCCGCGATCCGTGCGCGGGCGCCGGAGGCGCGGTTACGCGATGCAATCGCCATAAGTGAGCTGGTTCACGCGGCGTCGATGGCGCGGCTCCGGGTGCGGTATCCTGAGCACTCGATGATCGAGTTGGTGATGGCGCTAGCGGCCGATGCGCGCGCTACGACTGAGCCGATGCCGTGAGCATTGCGCGGCTGCTCGATGAGGTGGTGTCCGTGCTCGCGGCCTTGGATATTCCGTGCATGCTCACCGGCTCATTCGCGGCGGCGGTGCACGGCGCTGGTCGAGCGACATTGGATGTGGACTTTGTGATCGAGCCGACACCGGGGGCACTCGCGCAATTTGTCGACCGTATGTTGTCGAGTGGACGTTACGTCTCGATCGATGCCGCGCGGGAGGCCTTGGCGGCGAGGTCGATGTTCAACGTCGTGGACGTGGAAACTGGATGGAAGGTGGATCTGATCATCCGGAAGGATCGCCCGTTCAGCGTCGCGGAGTTTGCCCGACGCACGCCTCTCCGCTTCGGCGGCATCGTCCTGCCTGTGGCTACGGTCGAGGACCTTGTGCTGGCGAAGCTGGAGTGGGCGCACATGGGTGGGTCGGCCCGGCAACTCGAGGACGTGCGTGCGCTGCTGCGGTTGGCGGCGGACAGCTTTGATGCGGCGTATGTGGAGCCGTGGGTCCACGCGCTCGGCGTCGATACCGAGTGGATGTTGTGTCGAGGGTCGCTGAGCGAGGGTCGCTGACGTGTGGCGGCAGGCCGTGGTTTGAGGGGAACTACGGCGCGTACATCGAGGACTTGAAACGGCGCAAGGGACCGGACGCCGACATGCCGACGCGGATCAAGTACAAGAAGTTGGTGCGGTCGTGACCGCGCGCTGTTTGATGGATCGTGGTACGCGGGGGCTGGGGCGAGTTGGGTGATCGGGCGGGGCGCGGTTACGGAGTGTGAGGCGGGATGCGCGGAGCTGCGAACAGCGCGAGTGCGTCGACGGTGCTCCGGGACCTCGCGGTCTCTGTCGCCACAGTCCGCGCTGCGTGCTGGTCGCCGTGCGGTGCCGCTGTAGATTTCGGCGATCACCACCGGAGGCGACCACGATGAATTGGCGCGAGCACATTTGGATCGATGCCGAGCGAATGCATGGCACCCGTGTCTGCGGGACACGCGCATCCCCGTGTTCGTCATTCTCGACAATTTAGTCGATGGGGAAAGTGTCGAGTCGATCCTGGCGAACTATCCGGGTCTGCGTCCCATCCACGTCCCCGCAGCATTGGCATTCGCGGCTGAGTTGGCGCACGAGCGCATCGTCCCGATTCCGGCGTAACCGTGCGCGTCAAGCTCGACGAGAATCTGCCTCATGCTGCGCGTACGCGGTTGGTCGCTTTGGGCTGGGATGTCCGCGACGTGTATGAAGAGGGCGTGGAAGGCGCGCTCGATGCCGCGGTCCAAGCCGCCTGTGAGGCGGAGGATCGTGTGCTGTTTACGCTCGACATGGATTTTGCTGATACGCGCCGATACGATCCGAGTCGCTTGCCGGGGGTAATTGTGCGCCGCCCGCGTGATCACTCGATTCGTGCGGTGCTGCAGTGTCTCGAGGCGGCCGTGCGTGCCCTGTCCACGCAACGCGTTCGCGCTGCGCTCTGGATTGTGGAACCGGAACGTCTGCGCATTCGCGATCACCCAACCGGCGCCTAATCGCGATCAGGCGCATCGTTGGGTCCGTTTATTGGGCGCGGCGGCGGATGAGACTGCGCGCTCGCGCCTCTGAAGAGTGTGAGGCCATCGCCGCAGTGGGCTCGCCACCGCGATGCTGGTCTTCCTCGTGCTGGCGTCGTACAAAGTGGTGACCGTCGACGCGCCGATCCTCCGCATCGGTGCGCTGACCATGGCCACGGCCTTCGGCTGCGTGCTCTACACCCTGCCGCGCACGCGGACCGGTGACGCCGACGCGGCGGCGGCCGACCGCGCTGGCGCGGGGCTCGCCGCGCCAGCGTTGGTGCACTACCGTGCGGCGCTGATGCGCGAACGCGACCGGCTCACGGGGCGACGGCTCTGGCTCCCCTTCGCGCTTGGAATTTCGGCGGGACTCGCGGTGATGTTTCGCCTCGCGCAAGCGCGCCCGGCACTCGAGCAATACCTCTGGATCGAGTGGGCGCTCTTCGGCACGGCCATGCCGCTTGCGTAGCTCTACGGGCGCTACAAAGGACGGGAGTTCCAGGGACGCATCGATGACCTCGACGCGCTCACCGGCGGCGTATAGCCGGGTCTCGCCGGGCCGTCGTGTGCCACGCTGTCTGCCTCCTGACCCCCGCCCACTAGCTTTGGGCATGTCATCGAGCGACGTCGTGTCACGTCTCAATCTCTACAGCCTCACCCGGACCGAACTGCAGCAGCAGCTCGTGCACTGGGGCATCAAGCCCGTGCATGCCGCGCGGCTCTGGAAGTACCTGTACATCGAGCTGGTGTCATCGCTCGATGACATGCCGGAGCTGTTGCCCAAGCTCGCCGTGCGATTACGGGAAGAGGCGACGCTTGGCGTGCTCCCGACCGCACTCGAGACCGCGTCGAGTGATGGATTCACGCGCAAGTATCTGTTGTCGCTCCCGGACACTGAGCGTATCGAGACGGTGCTGATGCGGTTCACCGGTCGCGTGACGGCCTGCGTGAGTTCGCAGGTGGGCTGTGCGATGGGCTGCGTGTTTTGTGCGACGGGACAGATGGGCTATACGCGGCATCTCACACCGGGCGAGATCGTGGCCCAGGTGGTGCACGTGGCGCGCGTGCTGCGCCACGAGGCGCCGAAGGGAGCGGCGACGCGCGCCACGCGACATGCGCTCGGCACCCGTGTGCGCAACGTGGTGTTGATGGGGATGGGCGAGCCGCTCCACAACTACGAGGCGGTGATGCACGCCGTCGACATTATGCTCGACCCGAATGGGCCATCGCTGGCGGCGGAGCGCATTACGCTCAGCACGGTTGGCGTCGTACCGGGCATCCTTCGTCTCGCCGCCGAGGAACGCCCGATACATCTGGCCGTGTCGCTGCACGCGGCCACGCAGGCCGAGCGCGCCGCGTTGGTGCCTGCCGCACGTAAGTGGCCGCTCGATGAACTCATGGCGGCGTGCCGCACATACAGCGAGATCACTGGGCGCCGCATTTTTTACGAGTGGACGCTCATTGACGGGAAGAACGACAGCGAGGAACAGGCGCGCGCGGTGGGCGAACTGCTGCGTGGACTTCCGGCGCATGTCAATCTGATTCCGCTCAATCCCACCATCGGCTACGATGGCGCTCCCACGCACAGCTCGGCGGGCAACCGCTTTCGCGAGATTCTGCAGCAGGAGTACGCGTTGCCGAGTACGATGCGTCAGCGGCGTGGGATCGATATCGCGGCCGGGTGTGGGCAGCTGGCGGTGGTGGCACGGTGATCAGGTATCGATGCCGATGATATCAAGCGTGTTACTCATCTACGGCGCCAACGGCTACACCGGTCAGCTGATCGTCGAGGAATGCCTGCGCCGCGGTTTGCGACCTGTGCTCGCAGGCCGGCGTGCCGAGTCGCTTGCCCCGCTCGCCAAGCAGCACGGTCTCGACGTACGCGTGGCATCGCTCGATAATGCGGCGGCGCTTGGCGCGATGTTGGCCGGCATCACGGTCGTTGTGCATGCGGCCGGTCCGTTCTTTCGCACCTCGGCGCCGATGGTGCGCGCCTGCTTGGCGGCGAAGGTGCACTACCTCGACATCACCGGCGAGATCGCCGTGTTCGAAGCCTGTCGTGCGCGGCATGAGGAGGCGAAGCAGGCGGGCATCGTGATCATGCCGGGCGTCGGGTTCGACGTGGTGCCAACCGACTGCCTCGCGGCGCGATTGGCCGAACGACTCCCGGGTGGACAGATGCTCGAGCTGGCGTTCGCCGGCGGCGGCGGCTTCAGTCGCGGGACGCTGAAAACGATGGTGCTCGGCTCCCCGCAGGGCGGCGCCATCCGGAAAAACGGGCGCATCACGAAGGTGCCGGCCGGATGGAAGTCGCAGTCGATTCCGTTCCGCGACCGCCGGCGTAACGCGGTCACGATTCCGTGGGGCGACGTATCGACCGCATATTGGTCGACGAAGATTCCGAATATTCACACGTATCTCGCGATGCCGACGAGCGCAGTGCGGATGATGGGCCTGACGAAGCTCGCGAGCCCTTTACTGTCGATGCCATTCGTGCAGCGCGTCGTGGAATCGCAGATCGACCAGCGGGTGTCGGGGCCGAGTGCGGAGGTACGCGCGAGTGCACGCATGCATGTGTGGGGGCGCGTGACGCATGCGGATGGCCGAACAGTCGAAGGCACGGCGGAGACACCCGAAGGGTACCGGCTGACCGCTATGGCGGCGGTGGAATGCGCGCGTCGTGTAATAGACGCCGCGCCGACCGCCGGGTACCACACGCCGTCGTCCGCCTTCGGCGCGGGGTTCCTCGAGTCGCTTCCGGAGTGTGACGTGGTACTCGACGCGTGAATCCATTCTCGCCCAGCGGGGCGGCGGCATCGTATGCGTGACAAGGTCGTGCTGATCACCGGCCCGGCGCGCGGTATCGGCGCGGCGGTGGCCAAACGGCTCGTGCAGCAGGGGGCGCGAGTGGCGCTGGTTGGCGTGGAGGCAGAGCGACTGCAGGCGCTCTGGCCAGCGAGTTGGGCACGGCCGCCACGTGGCACCGTGCCGATGTCACGGATCAGGCCGCGCTCAACGCGGCGGTCGCGGCTGCGGTGTCGCATTTCGGGCGACTGGACGTGGTGATTACGAACGCCGGCATCGCGAACATGGGCACGGTGCCGATCGTGGATGTGGGGACGATGGCGCGCGTGATCGACGTGAACGTGATCGGCACGATGCGCACCATCAAGGCGGCGCTGCCGCACATCATAGCCAGCAAGGGCTATGTGCTGGTCGTGTCATCGGCGGCAGCCTTCACGGCGATGCCGGGGATGTCGGCGTACGCAGCGTCGAAAGCGGCGGTGGAACAGCTGGCGAACGTGTTGCGTCTGGAGATGATGCCGCACGGCGTGAGCGTCGGCAGCGCGCACATGTCGTGGGTGGACACCGACATGGTGCGCGACGTGCAGCAGGATCTCTCCAGCTGCCGGCGCACGCTGGCGAAGTTGCCGGGCCCGTTCGGCGTGGTGTCGTCCCTCGAGGCGTGCACGGCGGCATTCGTGAACGCCTGCGACACGCGCGCGGAACGTATTTGTGCCGGGCAACCTGGGCGTGGCGTCGGCACTGCGGCAACTGCTGAACAGCGCGTTCATGCAGACGCTCACGACGCCGCAGATGACGCCGATGATGAAGGACTCGGAGGCGGAGGTGCTCGCGACGGGCCGTGCTTTCGGCGCCAACAGCGTGGGCATGGGGGAGCGGGACGCCGACGCGCGGTAGTCCGGGAACTGCCTCGGCAACCTCGGGGCAGGCTTACGTCGACGATCGTTTCGTCGTAGCGTAGGAAGTCGCGGGGCACGAGGGTGCACCCGTGCATGCGATCCTCGGGAGGTATGCACCGTGAGCACATTCGATCGACTCCTTGTCGTGACGGCACTACTGGCCGCGCGCGTTGCACCGCTGTCCGCGCAAGCGGTGAGTGAAATCAAGTACGCGGCCAACGCGTCGCCGCTGGTATTGCCGCCGAATATGCATTTCGGTGAAGTGACCGGCATCGATCTCGACCAACGTCGCCATGTGTACGTGTTTACGCGCACGGGTGCTCGCAGTAGTGTGCACGACGGCGTCGCGTCACAGCTGTTCGAGTTCGGCCCCGACGGAAAGTTCATTCGGGAGATCGGCAAAGATCTCTACGGCTTTTCGTTCGCGCACACGGTGCGCGTGGATCCACAGGGCAACGTGTGGACCAGCGACGAAGGCACGAACATGATCGTGAAGTTCAACAACGCGGGCCGCGTGTTGATGGTGCTCGGCCGACGTGATGAGGCGGTGGAAGAGCGAGCCCCGCACGTGCCCGGTGCACCTGAGCCTGCACCACGGTGGGGCGGATTCAATCGTCCCACCGACGTGGCGTGGGACAATGATGGCAACGTGTTCATTGCCGACGGCTACAACAACTCACGCGTGGTGAAGGTCGACAAGAATGGACGTTGGCTCAAGACGTGGGGCGAACGCGGCAAGGAGCCTGGGCAGTTCAACATTCTGCACACTATCGCGAACGACGCCAAGGGCAACATCTACGTCGGCGATCGCACCAATCGCCGCATTCAGGTGTTCGATCCGAATGGCGCACTGTTGCGCGTGATGACGATCGATGTGCCGTATACGAAAGACGTTGACGTCATGCTCGGCGCACAGCCGCGTGCCGGTGCGAACGCGCTCGGCGCGTCAGGGGCACCGTGGGCGATCTGCATCACCAAAGGTCCGACGCAGTACCTCTACAGCGCTGATGCGGTCCCTGGTCGCATCTATAAGCTCACGCTCGACGGCAAAGTGCTCGGCGTGATGGGCGACGCGGGCAAAGGCGTTGGGGAGTTCGGCTGGATTCACCAGATCGCGTGTCCGTCGGAAAACGAACTATGGATCGGCGAGATTCTCAACTGGCGCGTGCAGAAACTCACGCTGTCTCCGACCAAGGATCAGCGGTAAGGCGTTTGGAGTGCTTTCGGTTGGATCGTGGTGCGCGGGGGCCGGCGCGGCCGAGGGTGTCCCAGTCGCCGCTTGCTGCGCCTGGGGTCTGGGGTTGGTGCGCGACGATGAGGTTGTGGCCCCCACGCAGAGGCGGC
>JBBQXC010000224.1:0-7003 GCA_038210005.1 Gemmatimonadales bacterium | reverse complement strand
CTACAAGATCGGGCTCACGGCGTCGATGGTCGCGTTCTTTTATGGCGACTCGCTGGCCGCGGCCAAGGATGTCACCAAGCTGGATCGCTTTCGACTCACACCGCGCGGCGACACGATCGGCGCGTGGAAGTCGGTGCCGAGCGAAGTGATCTGGTCGGGCAATCTGGTGGCGGTACTCTTCGACGCGTCGGCCACACAGATGGAGCGCATTCGGCTCACGATCGCGGCGGGAGCACCGCAGCCGCTGAGTGAGGCGGCCAAGGCCGCGCAGGCCGCGGCGGCGAAGGCCGCGGCCGATACCGCGGTGCAGAAGCTTCCCCCGATGCCGTCGCGTTAGCGGCGGACTACGGGCGGCGCGCGTTCCGGTCGGCGCGCCAATCGTGCACCAGGCGCACCAAGACGGTAGCTCCGTAGCTGATGGCGATCCGCTGCGCGACAAAGGCACGACTGGACGTGGCGGAGTGCCGCTCGGGGCGCCAGCTGAGGGAAGTGACGGTGCCGACGGTGATGCCGGTGAGTAACGGCAGATTGGGGCGGAGGTTGCCGTTGGTGGTACGCATGGTACTGGTGCGCGCGACGGCGCAGCCAGCACGGACCACGACTTCGCGGCGCCACGAGATAGGCTGCGAAAGGCAGGGCGAGCGATCGTGAACCCACGGCACGGCGCGATCGACGAGAAGCCGGGTGCTCGTACTCACCACCACCAATCCGTAGAGGTCGCCCACGCGCGATCCGTAACCGCCCCAGGTCCGTTTCCAGGCATCCGGAGTGCCCAATGTCTGCGACCAACCGGCCGACAGGAACGGCGTGATGAACAGCATAGGGCTCGGCCTTTCTCTCGGAAGCTCCGGCTCGGGCTCGGGCTCGGGGGCGGCCTGCGCGTTGGCCGCCACGTGGGGAGCGCTGAAAACCGCAAAGGCCAGGAGTACGGCGAGACGCCAGGTCGAGAGAGCGAGCATGCGGAGGAATGTAGGCTATCTCCTCCCAGCGGTAGCTGGCGCCGGCGCCTTCGCGTCGAGTGCTGCGCCGAGCGCCTCGGCCGTCCAGCTGATGGCATGGGTGTAGAAGTCACCGACCTTGCTGGGGTCGATGCCCATCTCTTTGGCGATCTCGGTGGCGTTTTCGAACAGGCCGAGCTCGTACGATTCGGCGAAATTGATCGCGTCGGCGTAGGGACCGGTGCGGTCGAGCAGCGCCGCGTTGGCGTCGTCGCTGAGCACGACGCGCGAGAGGATCTCGGGGAGCGGCATGCGGAAGACGGCATCGAGTAGCGAGAACAGGCCGACCAGGAACAGGGTGCCGCCGTCGCGAGCGCCGCCGGCCAGCTGTTCGAGCAATCGGGCGCGTTCCACGGCCTGACGTACCAGTTCCTGATCCACGCCGTTCGTCGATCGGCGGGCGGCGGCGACGGCAACGGCCAACCAGCGGAGGAAGGCGGTCCGTCCGATCAGACGGAGCGCCTGACCGATCGAGCTGACCCCGCGCATGCCGATGGCGGCGGAGTTGACGAGACGTAGCAGCTGGAACGTCAGCACCGGATCGGTCGAAATGACGTCTTCGAGCTGGCGGTCGTTGATCTTCTGGTCGCGCGCCATGCCCATGAGTCGCATCGCGGCGACCGTGGACTGCGGCATGTTGGCCGATGGCAGCGGCTCTGGGCGGCTGAAGAACGTGCCCTGAAATGCGTCGAAGCCGAGACCGAGCACCACCTCGTACTGCGCGAGCTCGTCGATCTGGGTCGCGATCAGCTTGGGGGCGTGCTTGCCGAAGCCCTGTGTGATGCGGTCGCAGATCTTACCGATCGTGACGGGGTTTTCGCTGCGGATATCGATCCGCACCCACGTGACGTACGGGACCAGCGCCTCCGACGGGCCGGCGGTCTCACCGACGTCGTCGAGCGCGAGCAAGCCACCGTGCGCACGATAGCGGGCGACCGCTTCGGTGACCGCGTCGTCGGCTTCGAGGTCGGGCGGGAGCATGACAATCGCGGAGCCGGGCTCGGCGACGTGAAAGGCATCCTCGACGAGCTGCGTACGCGTGCAGGTCACGAAGGCCGGCATACGATTGCGCACCAGGTCGAACGTGCCGCTCAGGAAGCTCTCGACGAACCCGTGTTCCCCGGTCTCCGTCTCCTTGAAACGGATTTCATACCCGAGCAGGGCGCCGGTCGTACCGAAGAGGGGCTGGCGAACGAGGCAGAAGTCGGACATTTGGCTGGGAAGAACGCGGTACAGGGGTGGCGCGGACGACGTCGTCGTAGCGACTCTAAGACGATTCAACGGCGCGCGAGGTACTCTTTCGGGATTCGGACCCGTCGTGCGTGTCGCATCATCATTCCTTCGGTCAGACATGAGTATCACCACGCTCGACGGGAGCCTTCACCGCGGCTGCGGTGGGCGGTATGCCCTTCAGACGGAAACCGTGACCATGCGCATCAGCGGCATGGCAGCGGGAGTGACGCGCGAGTTCTATCGGTGCGAGAAGTGCGGGCACGAGAACCGGCTGATCGAACAGCGCGATGCGGCGGAGAAGTCGGCGACGGAGCAGATCCGGATCGCCCACGAGCTGCTGGCACCGAAGGCGATCCGGCATCTCCGCGAATCGCTCGGGCTCACGATTCCGCAGTTTGCGGAGCTGTGCTACGGCACGCCGAAGGGGATCGTGGAAGGGTGGGAGAAGGGGAAGTATCTGCAGAATCGCGAGGCCGATGCGCTCATTCGAGGCCTGCTCGATCGCGAGACACTGGAGAAGCGCGCGACGAAGGCCGGCGTGACGTTGCCGGTGATCGTCGAGCCGCTCGCTCCCACCGCCTGACACGGAGCACGCTCCCATCGCGCTCATCATCACCCACGAGCTGACGCGTCGCTTCGGCGCCGTGACGGCGCTCGATGGCCTCACGGTTTCGATCGAGCCGGGCATTACCGGCTTGGTGGGGTCGAACGGGGCCGGGAAGAGCACCCTGGTGAAGATTCTGCTTGGTCTGCTCGAACCATCGAGCGGATCGGCCAACGTGATGGGGCACGATGTGAAGCGCGAGAGTCGCGCGATCCGCGCGCTCGTGGGATACATGCCCGAGCACGACTGCCTGCCGCCGGAAATGACCGCCGCCGAGTTCGTGTCGTTCATGGCCAGGTGTTCGGGACTGCCGGCCACGGCGGCGCGCGAACGGGCGGCCGAGGTGTTGCGACATGTGGGGCTGTTCGAGGAGCGGTACCGGCCCATTCGTGGCTACTCCACCGGCATGGCACAGCGCGTGAAGCTGGCGCAGGCGCTGGTGCACGATCCGCGTATTCTGGTGCTCGACGAGCCCACGAACGGACTCGATCCCGCCGGACGCGACGAGATGCTGGCGTTGATTCAGCGCACCGGCCGCGAATTCGGCATCTCGGTGCTGGTGTCGTCGCACCTGCTGGGTGAACTCGAGCGCGTGTGCGATCACGTGGTGCTGATCGACGCCGGACGTCTCGTGCGCACGGAACGACTGGGCGCGCTCACCGGTGAAACGGGCACACTGTTGGTGGAAGTGGACGGTGATGTCGACGCGTATTGTGCTGCACTGACCGCGCAAGGACTGGTGGTGCAGCGCGACCTGTTGCGCGCTCTGGTCGAACTGCCGATCGGCGATGACGCCGAAAGTATGGCGCGAGTGTTTGCGACGCACGACATCGTGCGCGATGTCGCCGTCGCGACCGGCGTGGGACTGCTGCGTATCGAGCGGCGTCGCGGACATCTCGAAGACCTTTTCGCAGGCTCGGTGACATGAACGACACCGCAATTCACGACCTCGGCTATCGACGCTACGAAGGCGCCCGGGAAGGCGTGCGCGGGCCGTGGCGTGCGCTGTTCGCGCAGGGGTTCCGGGCGATGTTCGGATTCGGTCGTCCGCTCACGTCGAAGGCGGTGCCGGCGTTTGTGCTGGCGGCCACCATGCTGCCCTGTCTTGCCACACTGGCCGCGTCGTCGGCCACCAATGGGCAACTGCCGATCATGTACGGCGGTCTGATCCAATCGCAGCTCATTCTGTTCGTGCTGTTCGCCGCGGCGCAGGCACCGGAGGTGATGAGTCACGACCAACAGCACCGCGTGCTGCCGTTGATTCTCACGCGTGACGTGACGCGCGACGTATACGCCAGCGCACGGATCGCTGCGGTACTCTGCGCGCTGTTGGTGGTGTGCGCGGCGCCGCTGTTGTTGTTGTATGTCGGCGAGGTCGGCATCGCGGTCGATCCGGCCACGGCGTTTCGCAAGATGGGCACGAAGGCCGGGCCGGTGCTGATGCAGGCCACACTCAGCGCGTGGGTGATCGGTTCGATCGGGGCGGCGATGGCCTCGATGACGCCACGCCGCGCGTACGCGACGGCGTCGGTGATCGGCGTGTTTCTCGTGGCGGCGGCGGTATCGATTGGACTCGATGATCTGGCCGGAGTATCGGCCGACGTGTCGGGGTTCATCGATCCGCTGCGTTCACTGCACAAGATGGCGCTCATTCTGTTCGGCGAGAAGAATCGCGCGATGGAGCTGACGGCACCGCCGCCGCTATGGATGTTCGCCGGGCTCGCCCTCTCGCTTGGTGCTGCCGGCGTGCTGGCCACGTTCTGGCGCCTGCGGCGGGTGCGCGTATGAGCGATCCGCAGATACCGCTGGCATTCGACCACGTATCGCATTGGTACGGCGATGTGGTGGCGGTGAACGACGTGACCTGCTCCATCGATGTCGGCATCAGCGGACTACTGGGGCCGAACGGCGCCGGCAAGAGTACGATGCTGCAGATGGCGGCGGGACTGCTTCCGCCGTCGAGTGGCACGGTACGGGTGTATGGCGAATCGCCGCTCGAGCGTCCGTCGATCTTTCGCAAGGTGGCGCTGGTACCCGAACGGGAAGCGCTGCCGACCATGCTGTCAGCGCGCGCGTTCGTGGAGGCGCGCGCGGTACTATTAGGCTTGCGCGATCCGACGCAGGCCGCGCTCCGCGCACTGACCACCGTCGAGATGGACACGGTGGCGGACCGCAAAGTGGGAGGGTTCAGCAAGGGCATGCGGCAACGCACCAAGCTGGCGGCGGCGCTGGTGCACGAGCCTACGCTGCTGTTGCTCGACGAGCCGTTCAACGGACTCGATCCGCGTCAGCGCATGCACATGATGCGACTGTTGGAAGCCCGTGCGAGCGAAGGCACTGCAGTGCTGCTCAGTTCGCACATTCTCGAAGAGATCGAAGGCGTGGCGTCGCGCATTCTGGTGATGTTGTCCGGACGCCTCGCGGCGAGCGGCGACCATCGCACGCTGCGGCGCATGATGACCGACCGTCCGCACACCGTGCGCATCCGCTCCACGAACGATCGTGCCCTGGCGTCGGTCCTGCTGTCGTCACCGACGGTGATGGGTGTCGATCTCGAAGCAAACGCGTTGATCGTACGCGCGATCGACTATACCGGCTTTGCGCACCACATCGGCGCCGTGGCACAACAGGCGTCGATCACGCTGCTCGAAGTGCAGCCCACCGACGAATCGTTGGAGCACGTGTTCGCCTACCTGGTGGCCCGATGAGCGTCGCGTACGGTCGTATCTCACCGTGGGCGACGGCGCGTGTGCTGATCCAGCTCGCGTGGGCCCGCACGTTCTCGGTCACGCTGGTGGCCGGCGTGGGTGGACTGCTGTTGCTGCCGGTGCTCTTCGCGCTGGCGTTTGCGTCGCGCGGCAGCTTGAGTGGCGATCCGGTGGCATTTCTGGTGCAGCGCTATGACACGCTGGTGTGCGCGCTGGCCACACCACTGATCGGGCTGCTGCTGGGCACCAGCGCGTTCAGCGCCGAGATCGAAGATGGCACGCTGCTGTATCTCGTGACCACCACCACCCCGCGCTGGTGGATTGCGTTCGTGCGCGTGATGTATGCGTCGATCGTGACGGGGCTACTGTCGGCGTTCGCGGTGTGGAGCACCGGTGCGATCGCGGCCAACGGCAGCAATCCGGAGAATGTCACGACGGCGTTCACGGTCGCCGTGTTGTTCGGCGGCGTCACGTATGCCGCCCTGTTCACCGCACTCGCGCTGCTCACGCGTCGGGCGCTGGTGGCGGGCCTGGTGTACGTGCTGTTCTGGGAAGGCGCGTTGAGTGTGACCTTTCCGGCGCTGCGCTATCTCAGCGTGCGCCAGTGGACGCTGTCCGTGGCGTCGGCGCTCACAGAATCATCCGAGAAGGCGCTGCAAAGCGGCCCATCGCTCGCGGCGTCACTGATCGGCGCGACGGTGTTGGTGGCGCTGTCGGTGTACGTTGGCGGGCGACAACTGCAGCGGCCCAGGATCGTACGGTAACCGCGAAGTATGGGGTGAGGAGTCGGGGGTAAGGGGGTACACCTCCGTACTCCCTACGGCCTACTCCTTACTCTGCTTTATCGCTGCTTGCAGTTCAAGATCCGGAACCGCCTTGCGCAGCACATTGTCGATCTGCGTCAGTCTCGCGGCCGGTGAGCGCTCGGCAAGTAGACGGTATCGGCTGTCGAGATCGAGATCGATCATGGCGCCGACGCTCCACGCGACTTGTGCGGCGTCGTCGGGAAGATCAGGAGGCGGATCGGTATCGTCGTTGAGCGTGCGCACAGCCTTCACGACGCGCTTGAAGTTACTGATCACTTCGTCGGCGGCGACGGCCAGTGCGACAGGTGACGCGCCGCCCTCGTCGGCCACGATGGTACCGGTGGCGACGTGGTACAACGCGTCGTGTTCGACGAACGCGTTGAGGGCGAATCGTTCGCGGCCGATCACGATGATGTTGGCGCGTCCGTCGGGCATGACTTCGACCTCGGTGACCTCGGCCACGCAGCCCATGCGTCCTGCCGGCAAGTCGCGTTCGGCGACGCCGGGCATCGCGGCGATGATGCCGAAACGCCGATCGCCCTCGCGCACATCGGCGAGCATCCGCCGATAGCGCGGTTCGAAGAGGTGCAGCGGCATCAGGGTGCCTGGGAAAAGCACGGCGCCGAGCGGGAAGATAGGAAGTAGGAGATCAGT
>JBBQXC010000223.1:0-7013 GCA_038210005.1 Gemmatimonadales bacterium | reverse complement strand
AGAGCCGATAGCCGTCAGCCCACGGCCTAGGAGCCTACAGCCCACAGCCCACAGCCCACAGCCCACAGCCCACAAAACACAGCCCCCCAAAACAAGCGCGCTGTGGGCTATCGGCTCTCAGGCTACAAAGGGCTGACGGCTTTCAGCTCTCGGCCGTGGGCCGTGGGCCGTGGGCCGTAGGCCGTAGGCCGTGGGCCGTAGGCCGTAGGCCGTGGGCCGTAGGCCGTGGGCCGTAGGCCGTGGGTTTCCGACTGCTATGATTGGGCGAGGGGGGTTGGCCGCTTGCTCCTGGCCGCCATCATTGCCACTCCAATCGCCAGGATCGCGACGCCGATGATCTGCGCGGTCGAGAACCCCATCACCAGCCGGTCATCCTTCGCGCGGAAAAACTCCACGATGAACCGCTCGATGCCGGCCAGAATGCAATACATACCGAACAGCCAGCCCGGCAAATGCGCGTGTTTCCGGAAACGCCACAGAATCGCGAACATCACGAACCCCATGATCGTCTCGTACAGCTGCGTCGGGTATACCGCGATCACGTCCGACGGATTGGTGCCGGCGGGAAACTGCACCCCGAACTGCTGCGACATCACCGCTGCCGTGCTTGGCGGAGCGCCCTCGGGAAACTGCGTCGCGAAGAAGCCGTTGAACGGACGGCCATAGTCGTCGCCAACGGCCCAGCATCCCGTGCGGCCTACCGAGTAGCCGGCGGCGATGCCGATACCGGCCACGTCGGCGATCTTCAGGAAACTCAGCTTCTTGTACTTGATCGTCGCATAACAGAGCGCGACGGAACCGATGAACCCGCCCCAGAACACGAAGCCGCCGCGGCTGAAGAAGGCCGAGGGGTCGCCGGTGAGGACCACGTAGTACGTCTTCGCTCCGATCAGCGTACCGATCAGCGCCGCGAGGACGATGTCCGGCATCGCGTCCGCTTCGGCGTTCTGTCCGCGACGCCAGAATTCGCGCTGGCAGACGATCTGCGCGATCACGAACGCCATGAGAACGGCGAGTCCGAATCCGGTCAGTTCGAGGAAGCCGAACTTGAACACGGTGGGGTGGTGGATGATGGGATGCACAGCGAAGTAGGGAGTACGGGGTAGGGAGTACGGCGAACGTACACACCGCTTACGAGAAGATACCGGGAATCGGCAGCGACGCTTGAGCGGTCATGGTGGGACCAGCGCGTTCACCCGCCTCGAACCGGAACAAGCCGGCGGCGGCGATCATCGCCGCGTTGTCGGTGGCCAGTCGTGGCATCGGTGCGAAGACGGTGCCGCGCGGTTCCACCCGCTCGCGAATCGCCTCCTGCAGCGCACGATTGCACGCCACGCCGCCGCCCAGTACCACCCGCGTGCGGCGATGGCGCCGGACCGCTCGCGCCACCTTCTCGGCGAGCGTCTCGATCAGTGCGTCCTGAAAGCCGCGCGCAATGCTGGCGCGTTGCTCGTTGAGCACCCCGGCCTTTTCTGCAGCGCGCACCGCGTACAGCGCGGCGGTTTTGAGACCACTGAACGAGCAGTCGTAGTAGTCGTCATCGCCCGGCTCGGCCGACTTCCGCAACATTGGTCGCGCGAAGCGATGCGAGTGTGTGTGTGTCGGCGACTCCGCTGTACGCGCCAGCTCTTCGAGCAACCGACCGCCGGGATAGGGCAGCCCAAGCAGTTTGGCGACCTTGTCGAACGCTTCACCGGCGGCGTCGTCGCGCGTCTGACCGAGTAGTCGGTAGCGGCCCCACGCCTCCACATCGAGCAGCAACGTGTGTCCGCCACTCACCAGCAGTGCGGTGAACGGCGGCTTGGCCGCGGGGTGCTCGAGCAGCGTCGCGAAGAGGTGGCCTTCCAGGTGATGCACCGGCACGACGGGCGTGTTGTGCGTGAAGCCGAGCGCCTTGGCGTAACTCGTACCGACCAGCAGTGCGCCCACGAGTCCCGGGGCGTGCGTGACCGCGATCGCGTCGAGATCCCCGAGGGACACGTTGGCGTCGGCCAAGGCCGTGCGTACAGCGGGCACGATCCCGATAAGATGCTGACGACTCGCAATTTCCGGTACGACACCGCCGAACAGGCGATGCACGTCCTGCGAGAGAATCACCAGCGATTCGAGTCGCATGTCAGTGGGCGTCCCGTACACGACGGCCGCTGAGGTTTCGTCGCATGACGTCTCGATGCCGAGGACGCGGCGCGGGGCGACGTCAGACATGCACCGCGTGCACGTAAAGCCAGAGCGCGATCGCCAGGACAATGGCGGACAGCGCCCGCACCACGTTCGGCCACGCCACGCGAGTGACCTGACCCACTACGGCTTCGGTTCGGCGAGCAGCGACAAGAGCAGCCGCTGATTGCCTTCCGAATTCCAGTCTTCCGCGCCGATCCACTTCTTGCGGATCACGCCGTCGCGTCCAATCACGAACGTCTCCGGCACGCCGGTCGTGCGGTAGATCGACTGAATCGAACCGGCGGGGTCGTGCAGCATCTCGAAGGTGAGCTTGAATTCCTTCGCAAAGTCCAGAATTTTTTGCTCGGCGCCTTCGTCATCGATGCTGATGGCGACGACCTTGAGTCCCTTCGGGCCGAGCGTCTGATGCACGGCTTCGATGCTGGGCATCTCGGTGCGGCACGGAATGCACCACGTGGCCCAGATGTTCAGCACCACGACCTCACCGCGATAATCGGTGAGCGTCTTCATGGCCGGCGTGGCCGTGAGCGTCTTGGCGGCAAAACCCGGTGCGTCGGAGCCCACGGAAATGCTGGTGAGCTCGTCCTTCAGGAAATGTGATGCCGCGAACGCGCCGCCTACCAGCACGGCGACGATACCCAACACCACGAGCCACTGCTGTTTGGCGGTCATACCTGCTCCACGCAAAGGTTGCGCAGCACGGCGATCTCCGCCTGCGGATCCTTGGCGCCGAAAATCGCGTTACCGGCCACGAACGTATCGGCGCCGGCTTCCCAGCACCGATGAATCGTGTCGCGCGAAATTCCACCGTCCACCTGCAGCACCGCGTTGCTGTCGGCTTGATCGAGCAGGAGACGGGCGCGCGCGATCTTGTCGATCGAATACTCGATGAACTGCTGTCCGCCGTAGCCCGGATTGACGCTCATGATGAGCACCAGGTCGACCATGTGCGCGACTTCTTCGATCATGGACAACGGCGTAGCCGGGTTGAGTGCAACGCCCGCCTTGCAGCCCAGTGACTTGATACGCGAGAGTTGACGGTCGAGATGCGGAGCGGCTTCGGCGTGAATGGTGAGTACATCGGCACCCGCCTTTACGTAGTCGTCGAAATAGTTCTCGGGCTCGACGACCATGAGATGCACGTCGATGATCTTGGTGCTGGACCGACGGGCCGCCTCGATCACCTTCACGCCGAACGAGAGGCTCGGCACGAAGCGACCGTCCATCACGTCGACGTGAATCCAGTCGGCACCGCCGGCGTCGCACATGGCAATCTCTTCGCCGAGTTTGCGGAAGTCGGCGCTGAGCACGGATGGCGCAATACGAACGGTCATGGAGCCGGATGGAGCTGAGGGGTGAAGAGCGTGTCGGCGATGGAACGTCCGTCGCTGATCACGAGTGAGACCGTGCCACTCGATGCCATCAGGCTGCCGGCGGGTGGCGTCGTCGCGAGCACGATGCCGGCCGGACTCGTGCTGGCGCGGAACTGCACGTCGCCCACGAGAAGTCCGGCTTCGAGCAGCTTGTCGCGGGCCGAGCCTTCTTCGAGTCCGACCACCTCGGGGACGGGCAGCAGCACGTCTTCCTTCGCGGCGCTGTCCGCCGACTGACGCGCTTGCGACGCGCTGTCGGCCTGTCGCTTCGATGCCTGATCGCGCTCGGCGGCGTTAGGCTCCGGGATCGCGCCACGCGCGATGCTGTCGAGCACGGCCTGCACCGAGTCCACCGCGTTGGCGCGCCCGGGTTCGAGGGTACGCACGGTGACCACGCCGCCGGCACCACCGACGATCAGACCGGCCACGGCCGCGACCACGCCGCGGATGAGCCAGGTGCGTGTCGCGCGCGTGCCGGGCTTCTTTGCGGCGGACATTACGCCGTTCTCCGCAACCGCGCCGCGAAGGCGCCGTCGGTGCCGTGCTGCTGCGGTAGCACGCGGAGGAGTCCGTTGTCCAACACGGATTCAGGTACCGTACCCGGCGGCGGTGGTTCCAACGTGAATTCCTTGTGCGTCGCCAAGAACGACTCGATCTGGTCGTCGTTCTCTTCGAGTTCGAGCGAGCAGGTGCTGTACACCAGCAAGCCACCGGGCTTCACCATCGCGGCGGCGGCCAGCAGAATCTCGCGCTGCAGCGCCGGCAACACCGCGAAATCGGACATGCGCAGACGCCAGCGCGCGTCGGGATGCCGACGGAAGGTGCCGGTCCCGGTGCAGGGGACGTCGATCACCACGACATCGGCTTCGCCGATCGCCGGATGTCGCGCATCAGCAACGATCGGGATGAGGTTGGTGGCATCGAGACGGCCGAAGCCCGTGAGCATGCGTTCCACGCGCGCCATCTTGGCGTCGGCCGCGAAGACCAGCCGCGCGCGACGCGAGAGTTCGAGTGCCTTGCCACCGGGCGCCGCGCAGAGGTCGATCACGACACCGCCTTCGGGCACATACGCGTACTGCGCCACGAGCGTCGCGGCCGGATCCTGCACGAAGAACACGCCCTGTTTGAATGCGCCGAGTTCGGTGAGGGCGACGCCCGGCCCGAGGCGGATCGAATCGGGCACCAGCGGCACCTCGTGCGTGGTCACACCGGCGCCGGTGAGCATGTCGTCGAGTTGCGCGCGATTCACGCCATACGGTCGCACGGTGATCGATGCCGGCTCGTTGTTCACGGCCAGCAGTCGCTCGGTGTCTTCCATGCCCCAGCGATCGACCCACCGCGCGATCACCCATCGCGGGTGCGAATACTGCTGCGCGAGCGCTTCCAGCGGTTCGGCCGGTACCGGCGGCTCGATCGTGTCGCGTTCGCGGTCGATACGACGCAGCACGGCGTTCGCCAGCTTGCTGGCACCGATGCCATGACGACGCTTGGTGAGTTCGACGGTCTGTCCGATCGCGGCGTAGGCCGGCACGCTGCCCATGCTGAGCAACTGGTACGCACCAAGCCGCAGCAGATCGGCCACGTCGACATCGATCTTGGCGATACCGCCACGCACGCGTTCCGCCAGCATCGCATCGAGGCGGTTGCGGGTGCGCAGCATGCCCCAGAGCAACTCCTGCACCCAACGACGATCGCGCGCATCCAGCGGCGCGACGTAGCGTTCGAAGGCCGCGTCGAGCATGGCGCCGTTGCGCAGGTCGGCCAGCACCATGGCCGCGGCGGCGCGTGACTCGGTCACCCCTGGCATGTTGTGCGGCTTCTTTTTCACGACGGCCATCATAGAGATCTCACGCGGACTCGAGCAGGTCGCCCACCGAAACGCCACGGCCGCGCGCCAATGCCGCAGCGGTCATGCGCGGCTTGCCGCTGGGCTGTACATCCATGAATCGCACGGCGCCTTCGCCGCAGCGCACCATCAGCCCGTTGTCGTCGGCTGAGCGCACCGTGCCCGGCGGACTCGCCAAGGTGGGTTCGTCGAGATCGTCGTTCGTGCCATCACCGACCACGCGCACGCTGAACAGCTTCGTCTCCACGCCGCGCAGACTGGCAAACGCCCCCGGTCGCGGATCGAAGGCGCGCGTGGCGCGTGAGACGCGTTCCGCCGACCAGGTGAAGTCGAGCCGGGCCATATCACGATCGATTTTCGAGGCGTAGGTCGACTGCGCCTCGTCCTGCGCGATGGGCCGCACGATCTCCGCGTCGATCATGGCGAGCGCCTGCACGATGGCCATCGCGCCGAGCTCCGAGAGGCGGTCGTGCAGCTCCCCGTAGGTCTCGTCGGATGCGATCGGTGTGCGCAGCACGTGCAGCATGTCACCGGCGTCGAGCGCGGGTACCATCTGCATGATGGTGATGCCCGTTTCCGTCAGGCCGTCGAGAATGGCCGCCTGAATGGGTGCCGCGCCGCGCAGGGCGGGGAGGATGGACCCGTGAATGTTGAGCGTGCCGAGAGGCGGCAGATCGATCACGGCCTTGGGCAGAATGCATCCGTAGGCAACGACCACCGAGACATCAGGCGCCAGCGCGCGCATGGCGCCGAGGAATTCGTCGCCGCGCGGCTTCTCGGGTTGCAGGAGCGGAATGCCTTCCTCGAGCGCGACGCGCTTGACCGGCGACGGATCGAGCTGCGTGCGCGAACGACCGCGCGGTTTGTCGGGCTGCGTGACGACGCCGACCACGTCATGTCCTTCGCCAATCAGCGCGCGGAGCGGCGGAACGGCGAAGTCGGGAGTGCCCCAAAAGAGAATGCGCACGGGTGGGGCGGTCTCCGGTTATGCCTTCGTGTCGGACGTTGCGGCGTCGCGCTCTTTCGGCAGATCGCCGACGGGGAGCACGCGCAGGAGCTTCGGGTACTTCGCCTTCTCGTACTCCCACTCACGCATCGCGGCGCGACGCTTGAGCAGGCTGAGACGGTCGGTGAACAAGCGGCCGTGCAGGTGATCGACTTCGTGCTGCAGGCACCGTCCCAGCAACTCGGTGCCTTCCACTTCGTACCAGACGCCGTCGATGTCCTGGGCACGCACGATTACGCGCGAGAACCGATCGACATCGGCGTAGACTTCGGGAATGGAGAGACAGCCTTCTTCGCCGCGCACCGAGCCTTCCTTCAAAATGATCTCGGGGTTGATGACGACCAGCCGTGTCTCCTCCACCTCGACCACCGCCAGCCGTTCCCGACGCCCGACCTGCGGCGCCGCGAGACCGACCCCCTTCGCCTTGTCCATCGTGTCGAACATGTCGTCCACGAGCCGCCGCAACTCCGGCGTGAACTGCTCGACGCGCTCTGTGTCCTGGCGGAGGATCGGCGAACCCAGGACGTGAATATCGAGCAACGACACGGATACCTCAGGCCGCCGGGGTGGAGGAGCCGACGCGCGAAATGCGGCCACGCTCGACGAT
>JBBQXC010000222.1:0-7048 GCA_038210005.1 Gemmatimonadales bacterium | reverse complement strand
GATCTGCGGTGCCGCCGGCGAAACGGCCAGACTGCGCACGACCGGGAGGACGCGAACCGTAACGCGCGCCTCCGCGGTCTGCGACCCCAAGGTCACCGCCGCAACGACGGTGGTTGTGCCGGCAGCCACTGCCGTCACTGTCGCCGCTGCGCCACTACCGCTCACGGTCGCCGTGGCCGCGTTCTCACTGCGCCAGGCCACGGCGGCACTCGGCGGTGTGACGGAGGCGCTGAGCGGCGCGGTCGCGGTCAGGCCGTTCAAATCGATCGTCGACGCGGAGAGCGTGATTGTCGGTGCGGCGGGAGGCGGGGGTGTCGGACCACCATCTCCTCCGCCACCTCCGCAGGCAGAGGCCATCAGTACGACTGCGGGTAGGCAACCAAGAACGGACCGCAAGATAGACGGGGCAAAAAGGCGCATCAGGGACTCCGTATAAAAAAGGGTTCAACCTAGCACGCGAGAAAACTTGGTTGACTGGCTCATCCAGACTGACTGTTGTTCGACGATCGTTACATTGCGTGCGAACTCGCAGGGAATTCCCAGCTTCAGCGCATCTGTCCGCCTCGCCCCCCGTTTCTCATAGCCACCCGCAGCGCATCATGGAAGCCACTCTTCGCACTGGCGCTCTGCTATGGCGCGATTGTGCTGCGGTGGAACGTGCTGCCTCAATTGCGCGTATTCGATGCATTCGAGATGTACGGCGGCCCGGTGCTTGTGAGCACGGAGCGCGGGACCCGAGTGTTGTGGTGCTGACCTCGCACCGGGAGACGCCGCGGTCTACCGCCACGCGATTCATGCTCACGCGCGCCAGCAAACGGCACTGAAATCTGCGGGCGTTCAGCGTCACCGATCTCTCGCGGAGATGCAGTCGCGAAGCACGCAATCAGAGGCTGAAAGGTCTTATGCCCACCACCGCCGACCGATATACGTCGACAACGGCCTTGTACTTGTGGCGGCTGACGGACGGCGCTGGCACATTCACCATGAAATGCTTACCGCAACGTGTGACACCACCGTGGTAGCCGCCTCTCGCACTGGGACTGCGGTAACGGTTCTGGGCGGCGCCGCTGCATTACACCGTCGATCGATTTCGCGAACCTGTACGTTTGCCGTGGGACTTCGCACCACGCGCAGCAAGCCCGAAGTTCCTACTCGGCGGGCCAAGGGGGAGAACAGGTTGGAATTATCCGAACATTCAAGCGCGCTAGCCAAAATGCTGGCCACCAAGGACGCTCGCCATCTCTGGAACTGCGGTTGAGAAGGCGTGGAACGCCGAGAGAGGGATATCTGACCGACGCGGCCGTATACCGTGCCATAGCGACCCTCACAACGTGTACACCGCCACCACCGTACACGCCGAGGAGTAAACAAAGCTCGGCAGCTTCACCTTCTGCCCCTGCCGCCTGAGAAGATCCATCGACGTCAGGTACACGGCATCAAGGGTGCGACGTCCGCGCGACGCGCGGTTTCGCGGATCCGGAGTTCTGGGCCGGATTCCAACCCGTTGAAGCAAAGACGGCCGCGCTGCGGATCTCCTCCGTTGTGTATCAGTTGGCTCCAACCAGCTGAAATCCCGCCCAATACTTTGGGTGCGAAAAGCGCGGCATCGCGTGCAGGTCGCGTTGCGCCATCTGCAAAGCCTCGGCTTTGGTATGCGGTTGTGCCGTGTCGAGCCAGTACGCGTAGAACCGCTCCATCAGCACCCGAGTCGCGGCATCATCCACATTCCACAGACTCACCAGCACACTGCGCGCGCCTTTGGCCAGGAAGGCGCGTTGCAGCCCGACCGTGCCTTCCTGCCGACTGAGATTGCCGAGTCCGGTTTGACAGGCGCTGAGTACCACGAGTTCGGCGTGCAACACGAGGGTGGGATCATCCATCAACTCCCCAACGGTCAGCAGCCCATCGTTCGCGGTGTCGGCCGCAAACGCCACGTACGAGCCACGCGACGACGAGGCGCTGCCGTACGCCATGCCGTGCGTCGCGAAGTGCACGATCGGTGCCGTGGCGAGCTTGCCGCGCACAACGGTTTCGGTCGCGCCGGCGCCCGTGAGCATACTGCTGCCCAGCTGCGACGCGATGCCTTGCGCTTCGGCGAAGGCGCCGGGTAGCGGCTGCAGCTTGGCCCGCGTGCCGAACCGACCGGAATAGATCGATGGCATGCTGGGATTGCCGACCACGAGCGCTTGCGCCAGCTGTCGCCCGCGTGCGCTGGTCGGCTCACGAGCCGGTGCGGCACCCTTCGCGCGGGACTTGCTCGTCGCCGCCGACGTTCTGGTCGCACGCGCCGGTGTGCGTGCGTCGACGTCCGATGCAGCGTCAAGGACCACCGGTCGCGCTTCCGTAGCGCGGAGCGCCGCGAACGACGGCGCGAATCGCAGCGGGTTGCGCAGGCCAAGCAGTCGTGATCCACTGACAGCCGCGCGCGAGCTATTGCCTCGCGCGGCATTGCTCCGTGTCGCCGCCTGCGGATTGGATTCGAGCGCCGCAAACGGCACCAAACTGATCCGACCAGACGGCACGATGACGATCGGGGTACCGGCCGGCACGCGCGCCTCCAAACTGTCGGGCAGCAACAGAGACGCGAGGCGAAGTAGATCGCTGGCTGCGTCTCGCTTGAGCATCGCGATCGAGTCGGCTTTCGAGACCGGATCGAGATCGTTGGGGGCCAACGCCGCGCTGCGCTGGCCATCGGCGCCGAATGCGCGCCGTGCGGAGCGAACCATCACGCGAAGTTCGTCGGCGTCGATCGGCGTGGTGGTCATCGACACGGAGCCGTCCGGCGCGAGCAGCCACACCACGAGCGTGCTATCGGTGACGAGATACGACAGGGCGGCCTGTTTGTCGCGCCGCAGCGGAGCGAGCAATGAATCGACCTCGACCGCGAGGTCGGCGCCGGCCGCCGGTCTCGCGCGCGCGGTTGCCGCCAGTTGTTTCCTGGCACCGATGCCAACGATCATGTCGGTCAGGGCCTGCGATCGCCCGCGCTCGACCGCACCCAGCGCCGCCTGCGCGCTGCGTGCGGTAGCGGCACCTTTCGCAATGCCTGCCCATGCCAAGGCCCACCCGTTGTAGACCACGCCGTCGCGATCGGCGAAGGAAACAGTGACCGCATCATCGCCCGCGCGTCTTCTCGCTCCCTCGGAAATTACGGACGACGAGTCGTAATACGCGACGGCAATCGACAAATGCCCTTGGGTGTCGTCGCGATACAGCTCCGCCAGATAGTACAGTGCACTGGCCTCCACTCCACGAATACCCGTGCGCCGAGAGAGCTCGAGTGCTCGGGTCAAGTACACACGCGCTGAGTCGGCCTGCGTTTGCGCCGCAAACACACCGCCGAGGCGCAGAAGTGAATAGGCTCGGCGAGCGTCATCACGAAAGGTCTGATCCGTCGCTAATGCCTTGCGGGCTTCAGCGAGCGACGAATCGAGCACGCCCTCGCGTTGCAGTGCCAAGGACAGCAAATAGCGACTGCTGGACTCCATCCGAGGATTCTTGATGCGCGCACTGATCGTCACCACTTGTCGAAGGATCGCCTTCGTGGAATCGACGGTATTCACCCGATATCGTGCGCCGGCGAGCTGGGCAAGTGCCCATCCCAACTCCATGTCGCGGTCGAATTCCCGGTTGAGCGCTATCGCCTGCTCGAGATAAAATGTCGCCGAGTCCACCTGCCCGAGAGCGCTGAAGATGCCGCCAACGACCTCGAGTGCGTCCGCGCGCACAATCCGCGCATCCATGGTGCTGGCCAACGCCAGCGCACGCTTCCCGTACGCCAGGGTAGAATCCCATTGCGCATCCCTGCCGTAGAAATCTGAAACGTTGAGCAGCGCCAGAATCTGACGCTGACGGTCGCCGGCAAGTTGAGCGCGCTGCAACGCGCGCTGGTTCAAGGAGAGGATCGAATCGGCTTGACCGATGGTCTCGTAGATCTCTGCGAGCCCCCTGAGGATATCGGCCTCAAGGTCCTGATTCCGCATTTGCTCAGCAATCGCCAGCGCCTCGCGTCGGCGCGCGATAGCCATTTCCATGCGGCCGGCCTCTAAATCGAAGTACGCGAGTCGCTGCAGCACTTCAGCGCGTTGGACGCCAGGACGCGCCAGCGGCAGCGCACGTAAGAAAATCGCTTCGGAGGAATCAGGATGATCGCGATACTCCTGAATTCGTCCGAGCATTATTAGATGTTGTACTTGGCCAGCCGTATCGTCTGGCGATAGCACGGAGGCGAACCGGTTGGCCAAAGTCAGTGCACTGTCAAGATCGTTGCGATCTCGACGAATACTGGAGAGGACGGCAAACGCCGTCCGCTGATACCGGGTCTTCGTCGCGAGGGGCAACTCCTCGGATGCCGCGAGCACCCGCTCCTGGTACACGGCGGTGGAATCACGGAGACCGAACCGGCTATACGCGTCGGCGAGCTCCATCAGTCTTCGAATTTGGTCCTCAGGGATGCTCTCGTTGTAGAGCGTACGCTCACGCAGGTACGCGATCGTTGAGTCCGGGCGTTCGGCCTGTTGATGCATAAAAGCCAGCAATCCCAGCGTGGTAAAGGTGTTGCCCGAATCCTCCTGCGCGCGGCTGATGGCGAGTGCCGTGCGCGCGTGCGCGAGTGCAGAATCCAACGCGACCGTCGCATACCACTGCGCGATGAGTCGATGACTGGCCACTTCTTCCCGCTGTTTCGGCGCCAGCGAACGCCGGGACATCGCCAGCAATTGCCGCACGTAGGCGTTCATCGAATCCGCGCGGAACAGCTTCGGTTGCGCGATACTGGGTGAGTACAGGCCAAGCAGTGCTCGAAGACTCCACGCTTCGTAGCTCGTGTCGCGCACCGTCGCCGCCAACGCTCTGGTTTGTCGGATATACATCGCTGCCGAATCCCGGAGGGGCACGTAATACGCCTCGTCCGTCCGCGTGACACCCTTGAGCCCGACGAACATATCGCCGATCCGGCGGGTTGCGACTTTTTGGCTCTGTAGATCGCGCGCAGTCACCACGAGTCGAAGTCCCGCACGTGCAATCTCGAACGCGGCACTCGTATCGACATTCACCCATCGATGACCGAGCACGGCAAGCACGCGGCCCTCATCGCCCGGCCGCTGCAACGCGCGAAAGATTGCCTGCGCTTCTTCAAAGTACCGGCGCACCGTGTCGGCCAACGCTCGTTGCCCCGCCGGCACGCTACGGTCGGCGAGCTGCTCCAGCACCTGAGCCTCCTCGTCTCGCGCGCCTTTGGCGTGGTAGAGCGCGCGTGATTCGCGCAGCAACAGCTGCGCCGAGTCTGGCCGACGCAATGCGTAGTACTGGACACCAGCAAACAGCAGCGCTTCGGCGCTGGCAAGCGAATCGCCGCGCGCCGCGGCCTGCGAAGCCCGCTGTGTCATCTGAGTAATCGCGGCCTGACGCAGCGCCGGCGTGCCGGTGGCATAGAGCGCCGCCTCGAGCCGCACCCACAGACGCGCGCTATCGGGTTGCGCACGCGCCACGCCGCGCGATACCGGCGCCGATTGCGCGAACAGCGGCGTCAGCGGCATCAGCGGCACGAGCATCAGCGTGCCGCCGAGCACCAATCGTTGCACAACACGACCGCCCGCGCGGCGCTGGACGTGCCGAATACTCAAGGCGGATTCGCTGACGCGCGTGCGCATAGGTGACACCGTTCGTGAGAGTAGTGTGGGCCGTTCAAACGCCTTCGCAGCATAACCCACCCTTCAGTACCCGAAAGTTCTTTCCGTGCCATCAAACTACTGTCAAATGCTCGGATCGGAGTCGTGGCGGCAACCACGGTGCCGCGGTGCGAGCGCGGACGGGACAGTTGCCTGTAGCCTTAGGGTGGAAGTGAGATGGCGCACGTATGACCAGGTGATATTCGCGGTCTACAACTGCTTGTCGCAGGCGCGTCCTCCGCAAGGCAGCCCTGCCCGCGCGCAGTAGGTGAAGCCGATACCTTCGCTCCTGTCTTTCGGGCAGGTCGAACCATATGCCCTCGCACTTTGTGCAGCGGTCCACTTCGATGCCGTGGTGCGAAACAGGCTGCATGGCGGAACTACACGTGAGTCGTCGAAAGCGGGCAACAACAAACGGGGCGCCGTGGGAGTATCCCACGACGCCCCGCCCGTTTCTGCCACTCGCGTTAATGCCAACTCGGCTACAAGCGAATCGCCTGCAAGCGCCTCGCCTGAAAGCGCCCCGCTACTCGATGATGGCGATCGTAAAGACCTGGTCGCGCGGCGCACCAGTCCCCGCCGTCACACACTGCACACGAACCACAAGATCTGCACCCACGCGCGTCACCGCCGTGGGCGTGCAGTGACCGTTACTGGCCGTTCCGCCGTACGACGACACGATGGGAAGGACCGGGACACCTGCCGCTCCGGCCAGCCCGGCAAACCTGACGTCGGACACTCCGGCAGAAACGCGCGTCAGCGTGATCGCGCCACCTGTGCTGTAGGCGTATGTCGCGTCAGGTGCCGCCGGAGTGGTCGGATTGTTCACCCACGCCAAGGCAAACCGTTTACCCGTGCGTCCGCGATCAATAACGAGCGTACCAAACCGCTCGTTGGACTGCACAAACGCTTCGTTGTAACAACGGACAGTGGCGTCGAAGATGCCGAAGTCCCACCCGCCAGACGCGCACCATGTGCCCGGCGACGTCCCCCAGGACTGGGCGAAGTGCGACTCGGCGACGTCGCTTCCGGTACGCGCGAGCGCCGTGAAGAGCACGGCATACTGACCGGCGTTGGCGTTGCCTTCCACCTGGATATTCGCGTCGGTGCCGCGCGATGTCGCAGTGAATGGCGATGAGGGGCTGAACAATCCGACTGGCAGCGCGGCCGTTGGTGTGACCAGAAAGCCTGTGCGTCCAGTAAACGCGTCTTTACCGAGTACAACAAAGGAAAACGACGCGTCGACGGCGGCACCCGTCGTTACCGAGCCACACACCACCGCCACCAGGATCGCACCATTGGCTTGCGCCGTCGGACTGCCCGCCGGATGGCAGTGTGCAGTGGCGCGGCGTGAGTTCACGTAGACAAAGCGCGGCGCA
>JBBQXC010000221.1:0-7075 GCA_038210005.1 Gemmatimonadales bacterium | reverse complement strand
GGCCGCACGCTCACGCAAGACGACAAGCGTCGCCTGACGGAGTTGGTGCGCTTTGAAAAGGGCGCCGTGGCGGTGCCCAGCGACTTCATCGCCGTCAGTCAGTTCCCGGAAACGCGAAGCGGGAAGTACGTGCGGCGCATGGTCCGCGCGTTGGTGGAAGGGAGCGATGTCGGCGATCAGAGCACGCTCCGCAATCCGGAAGCGATCAGCGAGATGCGCTTCGCCATCACGGAGTGGCAGCGTCGCCAGCGGTTGAGTGAAGAGCAACAACTGTTCGACCGCTATCGGTACTTCCGTGTGCAGTACAACACGCTCGGCCCGTCGGCGAAAGTCGCCACGGTGTACGTGACCAATCCGCCGGTGAATGCGCTCAACGAGCGGGCGCTCGATGAACTGAACATCGTGGTGGATCATCTGGCGCGTCGCGACGACGTGAAAGCCGTGATCTTCACCGGCGATGGCACGTCGTCGTTCGTGGCTGGCGCGGATATCCGCCAGTTTCTCGACGAGATCCACACGTTGGAGCAGGCCCGCGTGCTGCCGAACAATGCGCAGCTGGCCTTTCGGCGCATCGAACGCATGGGCAAACCGTGCATCGCGGCGATTCAGGGGGTGGCATTGGGCGGCGGGATGGAGTTCGCACTCGCTTGTCACTACCGCGTGGCGGAGCCGTTCTCGCAGTTCGGGCAACCGGAGATTCGCCTGCGACTGTTACCGGGGTATGGCGGCACGCAACGATTGCCGCGGCTGCTCGCCGATCGGCGCGGTGCCGAGGGTGTGCGCGACGCGCTCGAGCTGTTGTTGGGTGGGCGCAGTGTGGATGGCACCGCCGCGCACGCCATGGGGATCGTCGATGAATTGAGCGACGCTGCGAGCGACGTGCTGTCGGCGGCGCATGCGCGCGTGCGCGAGTGGTTCCAGCGCGGTGAGTCGAGTGTGTTGGCACAGGCGCATCAGCACAGGCTCACGCAAGCAGTATCGTGGAATTCGCCCGCGGCCATCGAACTGGAAGGCATCCTCGCCGACGCCCACGTGCAGCAGATGCTGTCGCAACTCACGTGGGCGGAGCGCGCCGTTGCCGGTGGACGACTGCTCGATGCCGTGCGAACCGGATGGGCGCACGGGATGGACGCCGGACTCACGCGCGAAGCGGAGCTGTTCGCCGAAGGCGTGGTCGATCCGAATGGCGGCAAAGCGGGCATTCGTCAGTTTCTCGACAAGCAGAGCGCGCCGCTGCCGATCAAGCGTGATGGAGTTCGGCGGGTCGCTGCGCAAAGCGGCTTCATTGCCGAACAGCAGGCCATCGGCGCGCTGCTTCCGATTGGCTCGCCGTTTTATCCAGGCGTGACGCCGATTCCGTCATGGCAGTTCGCCTTCGGCGTGCCGAAGGATGAGCGCACCGGTGCCCCGGCGTTCGGCGCGCCAGCGGTGGCCGAGCAGGAGCTCATCGTGCCCGTGGGGGTGCCCGGTGCGATGGAGGCACTCGTGTACGTGCTGGCCTCGGAGGTCAACTTCAATGACATCTGGGCCATCACGGGCATTCCCGTGTCGAGCTTTGATAATCACGATCTGGATGTGCAGGTCACCGGGTCGGGTGGTCTCGGACTGATTGTGGCGCTGGGCGCCGACGCCAAGATGGAGGGACGGCTCAAGGTGGGCGATCTGGTGGCGGTCTACAGCGGGCAGAGCGATCTGTTGTCGCCATTGGCTGCGCGCGATCCGATGTACGCCGATTTCTCCATTCAGGGCTACGAGACGGACTTCGGTAGCCATGCGCAGTTCCTGGTCACGCAGGCACCGCAGCTACATGCCATCCCGGGCGATCTCACGCTCGAGCAGGCGGGGTCCTACATCCTCAATCTCGGCACGATTGTGCGCGCGTTGTTCACCACGCTCAAAATCGAGGCCGGGAAGACGATGTTCGTGGAAGGCTCGGCCACGGGCACCGGGCTCGAGGCGCTCAAGACGGCGCTCAAGAGTGGTGTGCAGGTGACCGGACTCGTGTCCAGCGCTGAGCGTGCCACGGCGGTGCGTGCATTGGGAGCGACCGCCACACTCGATCGACGTGATCCGCGCTTCGCTGATCTCTTTACGGCGGTGCCGGAGAGTGAAGACGGGACGGCGGCATGGTTGGCCGCGGGCGACGTCTTGTGCGCCGAATACCGTGCGCAAAACGGTGGACGGCTGGCCGACTACGTGGTGTCGCACGCTGGTGAGACGGCGTTCCCGCGCTCGTTTCAGCTATTGGCGCAGGGTGGGGAGCTCACCTTCTACGGCGCGTCGAGCGGCTACCACTTCACGTTCGTGGGAAAGAGCGGTGCGTCCACACCAGAAGTGATGCTGCGGCGCGCGGGCCTGCGAGCGGGTGAGGCGGTGCTGGTGTACTACGGCCCGCGCAGTGCTGGGCTCGTGGATCCCGTGGGACTCGAGATGATCGAGGCGGTGCGCGCGATGCGCGGTCGCTGCGTGGTGGCAACAACCACCGATGGCCAGCGCGAATTCGTGCAGTCGCTGGGCTTCGAGGACGCCGTCGCCGGTGTGGTATCGCTTGAGGAGATCGGCCGCCGCAGCGCCGACTTCTCGTGGCCGCATACGATGCCGCGGTTGCCCGACGCCAAAGTGGCGACCGAGACGTTCCGACAAGCGGTGCGTGACTTTCAGGACCAGACGTTGAAGCCGTTCGGTGCAGCGGTGGGTAAGGTGTTGCGCTCACCGGACAATCCGCGCGGCGCTCCCGACGTCATTCTCGAACGAGCCGCGCACGACGCGCTCGGTGTATCCACGTCGTTGGTGAAGCCGTTCACCGGGCGCGTGGTGTACTGCGAAGAGATGGCTGGAGGGCGATACGCCTTCTATGCCCCGCAAGTCTGGACGCGTCAGCGAAAAATCCTGATGCCGACGGCGTCGATTCTCGGCACGCATCTCACCAACGCGTACGAAGTGACCCGCATGAATGACATGATCGCCGGCGGGTATCTGGAGATCACACCGCCCACAGTGGTGCCGTGGCACGAACTTCCGATGGCGCATCAGGCCATGTGGGAGAACAAGCATGCCGGTGCAAACTATCTCGTGAATCATGCGCTCCCCGCGCTTGGGCTGCGCGGCAAGGACGCACTGTTGGAAGCGTGGGCCGCCGCCGAGCACACGCTATGACCCTTCAGCCAAATGGATCCGTGAGTACATCAGAGACGACCGACGTGATGCACGCGATTGAGACCATGTTGCCCGCTGGTCACGCCGGACGGCTGAGCGGCAAGGTTGCGCTGGTGACCGGGGCTGCCGGCAACCTCGGGGGCGAGATCGTCCGGCACTTTCTGAATGCCGGCGCGACCGTGGTTTTGACGGGTCGGGAGCGCACACGCATCGAGGCGGCGCGCGAGGCGGCGTTGACGGCCACGAACTCGCCGGCCCACCGCGCATCGGTCGTTACGCTGGATGGGGCGGATCCTGCCTCGGTGCGACAGGCCATTGCCGAGGCGATGGCCGCGCACGGGCGTCTCGACATTGTGGTGAACAACGCCGGATCGGCGGGGCCGCGGCAGGCATTGCGCAACGTCCCGCTCACGCGCGAGGAACTCGATGCGCTGCGAGCCGCCGGCGCCACCGACAGTGAAACGGTGGGTGATGCGATGCGCAGCATTCTCGGGGTGGCGTGGCACGTGGCCAAGAGCGCCGCGCCCGTCATGCAGCCCGGTGGCTCCATCATCAACATCTCGACGATCTTCTCACGCACCGAGTACTACGCGCGCTCGCCCTACGTTGTACCCAAAGCCGCACTGAACGCGTTGTCGCGGCAGCTCTCGTTCGAACTCGGCGAACGCGGAATTCGCGTGAACACCGTGTATCCCGGGCCCATTCGGTCGGAGCGGATTCAGACCGTGTTCGCGGCGATGGACACGATGCGTGGTGACGAGCCGGGCACCACGGCGAAGAGCTTTACCGGGCTGATGTCGTTGAAGCGCGCCGGTGAAGATCCGGCGGCGGGGCGCACGTTCCCCACGCCGAAGGATGTCGCGAACACCTGTCTCTTCTTGGCCAGCGATGAGTCGGCCGCCTTCAACGGCCACGACTTCGAAGTCACGCACGGCATGTGGGTGCGCAAGGAAAGCCGATCCGAGTTCGTGTCGCGTCCCACGATGCGCACGGTCGACGGGAGCGGCCTCTCGGTGCTGGTGGCGAGTGGCGAGCAGCTGGACGAGGCGTTGGTGATTGCGCGACTACAGACGGAGGTGGGCGCGTCGGTGCTCCTCGGCGTACCGCGCGAGGCTGATGTCGTGGCGGTTCGTGATCAACTGTCCGCCACCGGGCTCGATACGCGGATTCGCGTGGCGCGCTTCGACCGTTCGGCCCCGTGGACGATGGAAGCGGCGCTGTTGAGTGGACCGGCCGGTGGTGGGGCGGTGCACGGTGCGATTTTCCTGCCAGCCTTCGGGCCCGAGCGGTTCGTCGGTCCGGTGTCGGAAGCCAATGACGCGGATATCGATGCCTTCGTGGATGTCGAACTGGGTGGTGCGTTGGCGATGGCGCGGACGATGAGTCGGTATTGGAGCGCACGGACGGATCTGCCGCGCAATCCGCGCTTCATCGTGATGACGAACGCGAGCGACGGTCGCCGGAATTCGTACGCCGATCTGTTGCGCGCCGCGATGGAGTCACTGACCCGCGTGTGGCGCGACGAAACGAAGGTCGACGTGCAGCACGGGCGGCGCCAGTGGATCGAGTGGGGCAACCAGATCATCCGCTACGGCAACACCGAGCCCGAGAACCTGCGTTTCGCCGCCGGGCAGGCGGCACGATTGATCTTTACCGATCGCCGGATTCCGCAAGTGAATCTGTACATGCCCGCGTCGATCGTGAAGGCGACCGGAGCCAAACGATCGATGGTCGGCTACATGGACAACCTCACCGGTCTGCACCTCGGCAAAGTGGCGTTGATCACCGGCGGGTCGGCCGGCATCGGCGGACAGGTGGCGCGACTCCTGGCCACCGCTGGCGCGCGCGTGATGCTCTGCGCCCGTCGCGCCAGTGAGTTGGAGGTGATGCGCGCCCAGATCGTCGGTGAACTGGAGGATGTCGGCTACACCGGCGCCGATCGTCGCGTGCGTGTCTTGTCCGGCGTGGATGTGGGTGATGTGTCCACCCTTCGCGCTGCGGTAGACGCCACGATGTCGGCGTTCGGCCGCATCGACTATCTGATCAACAACGCCGGCGTGGCCGGTGCCGAGGAGATGGTGGTCGATATGTCGCTCGATGCGTGGCGGTATACGCTCGACGCCAATCTCATTTCGAATTACGCGTTGCTGAAGGAAGTCGTGCCGATCATGCGCCAGCAGGGATCGGGCTACATCCTCAACGTGTCCAGCTACTTCGGTGGAGAGAAGCATCTCGCGGTCGCCTATCCGAACCGCGCGGACTATGCCGTGTCCAAGGCCGGCCAGCGCGCGCTGGTGGAATCGTTGGCGCGCCATCTGGGGCCGGAGATTCAGATCAATGCCATCGCGCCGGGGCCGGTGGACGGTGATCGTCTGCGCGGGTTGGGTGGGAAGCCCGGACTGTTTGCACGGCGCGGCCGACTGATTCTCGAGAACCGTCGATTGAACGCCGTGCACGCGGCGGTGGTGAAAGCGTTGCGCGCCGGTGGCGACGTACACGCGTTGCTCGATGAACTGGCCGCCAACGATGTTGCCGCTCTGCTGCGTGCTGATGGCCCGCCCGCCCCGCTGCGTGCGTTGGCACAGCAGTGCCAGAGTGATGCCGCTGACGGGGCCACGTGGAGCGACTATCTCATGACGCCATCGATCGCGCGGCGGTTGATCGAGCGGTTACAACTTGGTGGTCGTTTCCTGAACGACGCGCGTGAGCACGAGTACGACTCCGGCGCGTGGCTGCGTCGCGAGCCCCCGGAGGATACTCCGTTCCTCCCGGCGTCGCAGATCAATCGTGAGGCGGACAAGGTTGGTCGCGGTGTCCTGTCGCTGCTGCACCTGAAGCGCATGCCGACCGAAACGGAAGTTGCACTCGCCACGGTGTTCTTCCTCGCCGATCGCGCCGTGAGTGGCGAAACGTTCATGCCGTCGGGTGGGTTGAACCTCGAACGCTCCATCACGGAACGGGAGCTGTTCGGCGGTGCCAAGCGGGAGCGACTCGATCAACTGCGCGGTTGCACCGTCTGGTTGATCGGCGAACATCTCGTACCGCATCTGTCGGAGGCTGCGCAGCAGCTCGTGGACCAGTGTCACGTGGGGAAAATCGTGCTGCTGACGCAGACAGCCGAGGCGGGAGAGCGCATCGCCGCCAAGCTCGATCAGGCCGCGCGTGAGGTGTTGGTGCAGGTCACCTGTGGTGACGACATCGAAGCGGGAATGAATACGGCGCTGAGTGCCGCCGGCGCGCCGACGACGGTGGTGTCGACGCCACTGGCGCCGCTGCCGTCGCACCTCTTTGCCACACCGGGCGAAGTGCTGACTGCGGAGGGCTTTCGAGCGCTGGTGGAAGCCAACCTCACGCATCATTTCCGCGTGGCCCGGAAGGCGTCGATGTTCGACGATTCGCAGCTCGTGCTGGTGTCTCCTGATGTGCCGGCGGGTACCGACGGGGAAGCGTTCTCGTTGGCCAACTTTGTGAAGTCGACACTGCACGCGCTCACGGCGACACTGGCCGTCGAGAATGAGCGACTGGTGCACAACGTGCCGGTCAACCAGATCAATCTCACGCGTCGCGTGCGCAGTGAAGAGCCGCGCAACGACGAGGAGACGTTGGAAGAGGTGCGTCGATTCGCTCGCGCGGTGCTGTTGGCTGGTGCGCCGTTGCCGGATGCCGAAGACTCGCGCTACCGGTCGCGGATTTATCGCGGGATGGCGATCACGGTGTAAGGGCGCGTATGCCGCACGCCGCCGCCGAACGTTTGATGACGCTGGCCGCATTTCGGTACGGGCGTTGCGAGGTCACGGTGTTACCCTCGGCGGATGTTCGCCCCTTGCGCTCTCCCTGTCGCCGAGCCGACACTATGGCTATGCCTGCACTGCGCGGAATTCCCGACCGGACCCTGTGGACTGTGGCTGATCTGGAGCAG
>JBBQXC010000220.1:0-7083 GCA_038210005.1 Gemmatimonadales bacterium | reverse complement strand
GCGTCGTCGTACGCCACCACGCCGATGCGATCTCCTGCGCCGAGTGCGTTCACGACCGCGCGCGCGGAATCGAGCGCTCGGGGCCACACGCCTTCGTATCCCATGCTGAGCGAGCGATCGACCACGAGCACCACGGCACGGCGACGCGTGTCACCACCCGACGCGGCGCGATCAGTAAGCACCGGGCGCGCGAACGCGAACACGAGTGCGGCCACCGCCAGCGCGCGCAACAGCAGCAACGGCCAGTCGGTGATGCGCTGCCGCTGCGACGTGCGGATGGGCAACTGTTCCAGAAACATCAACGACGGGAACCGAAACGGACGGTCCTTGTCGCGATGCCGCAAATGCATCAGCAACGGAATCGCCAATGCGGCGAGTCCGGCCAGAAATGCGGGAACGAGGAATCCGATGCCCATGCGCGAATGACTCGGTTAGTCGATCGTCAGCGTACCCGACTACGCGAGAGCCGCGCGTCGAGGTAGGCGTGGAGTGCACGGTCGAGCGGTTCGCTCGTGTCGAGGCGCACGTAGTCGGCCCCGGCGCTGGTGAACCGCTCCTGGAGTGCCGCGTGATGTGCGGTGATCAACGTCTGATACTTGTCGCGCAGTTCGCCCGGACGCAGCGGCAATAGCGCCCCACTCTCGGCGTCTTCGAACGTGGCCGGCATGTCGCCCGGCAGCTGCTTCTCGGCCGGATCTACGATATGAAACACGATCACGTCGTGGCCGCCCATGCGCAGCGCTGCCACCGCGCGACCCAACGCGTCCGGCTGCTCGTAGCAGTCGGTCACCAGCACCACGATGCCGGTGCGTGTGGTGAGATGACCGATGCGCCCGATACTGTGCACCAGCCGGCTCGGTCCCGCGGCCTTTGCCCGCGACAGCGTGTGCAGCAGCAGCTGCAGATGACGCACCGACGGCGGCACCACGTCTACCAATTCTTCCTTGAACGTGGCAAGACCGATGCGATCACCCTGTGACTTCGACAACCACGCCAGCGACGCGACGAGAAAGCGCGCGTAGTCGAACTTGGTGACCGCGCCGCTGCCGAAGTCCATGGAGCCCGACGCGTCGAGCGCGAAGATCACGCCAGCGTTGGTGTCAGCGTCGTACTCCTTGATGTAAAATCGGTCGGTGCGTCCGTACACGCGCCAATCGATGCGACGCAGGTCGTCACCGGGCTGGTACGAGCGATGCTCCGCAAAGTCCAGCGACGATCCTTTGCGTAGCGATCGATGCTGGCCGTGCATGAAGCCGTCCACGACCGTGCGCGCCAAGAGCGCGAGATCGGAGATGCGCGCCAGCATGGCGGGGTCGAGAAAGGACGCGGGAGCAGTAGCCACGATTCGCTCAGAGGGACGAGCGGGGAAGCGGCACACTCTCGAGCAGGCGCCCGATGAGCGAATCGGTGGTCACCCTCTCCGACTGCGCCGTGAAGTTGACCAGCACACGATGCCGCAGCACGGGACGCGCGAGCGCCCGCACATCCTCGAAGCTGGCACTGGCACGCCCCTGCAGCAGCGCCCTCGCCTTGGCGCCCAGTACCAGCGCCTGCGCCGCGCGGACCGAGGCGCCGTACGACACGAATTGCTTCACGTAATCCGGAGCACCGTCGCCGGGACGCGTGGTGCGCACCAGCTTCACGGCATAGCGCGTGACCGCGTCGGCGATCGGCAGGCGACGCACCACGCGCTGATACGCCAGGATCTCTTCCTTCGACACCACCGACTGCACCGCCTCTGGGGGCAGCGACGTGGTCGACTTCACCACCGCCACCTCGTCTTCCTCGGGCAGGTAGTCCAGCAGTACTTCAAGCATAAAGCGATCGAGCTGCGCTTCAGGCAGTGGATACGTGCCTTCGAGTTCGATCGGATTCTGCGTGGCGAACACGAAGAACGGCTTGTCGAGTTCGTAGGTGCGTCCCTGTACCGTTACGCGACGTTCCTGCATCGCCTCCAGCAGCGCCGCCTGCGTCTTGGGCGGTGTCCGGTTGATTTCGTCGGCCAGCAGTACGTTGGCGAACACCGGACCGGGCATGAACGCGAGACGACGCTGGCCGGTGGCCGGATCGTCCTGAATCACGTCGGTGCCGGTCACGTCGCTCGGCATCAGGTCGGGTGTGAACTGGATGCGCGAGAACTTGAGATCAAGCGCACGCGCCAGCGTAGAGATCAACAACGTCTTGGCGAGACCAGGCACGCCCACCAGCAGGCAGTTGCCGCCGGCGAAGAGCGCGATCAGCGCTTGCTCCACCACGACGTCTTGTCCGACGATGACTTTGCGGAGTTCGCTCGCGATACGTTGACCGGCGCCTTGCAGGCGGTCGGCAAGGGCGCCGTCGTCGAGACGGTCGAGTTCGGACGTGGAGGGGGCCGGAGCAGTCACCTAGTTCCTCGGAGGCTAACGGGTCAACGCGTAGACGATGTAGTTCACGCCCAGCTTGTACGCTTCGTTCGACATGTCGAGCGGGAACATCCCCGTGTCGGAGAACTCCCAGTACTCGGACAGGTCATTGTTGTAGTTCACGATCGCCAACATGCGCTTCTTCGGATCGTTGTCCTCGAATACGCCGTAAAACACCGACTTTAAACCCCGGTAAATCGGATGATCGTATTCGAGACTCTTGATGCGGTAGAACGAGTCGAAGATCGGATGCGAGAGATCCAGCTCGATCGGTCGCAGATTCGGCAGCACCTTTTTCATCTGCGTTTCGAAGTTCATCCAATGCTCGCCGGCGAAATCGTCGAAAATGATGAAGCCGCCCTTCGCCAGATAATTTCGGAGCCCCAGCGCCTCGGCGTCCGACGGCCGCCAGAAGCCGGCCTCCGCCATGTAGGCGATCGGGTACTTGCCGAGCTGTGGGTCGTCGAGCGTGAGGATGTTGCTGGCGTCGATCCGTACGCGCGTGCTCGACAGCTCGCTCACGATCTTCGTGAAGTGGCGCTCGCCGCGTGGATAGTCGTGACTCCACGGGATGTCGCGACCGCCACGGAATCCGCCACCGCCGAACTCCGGCAGCTGGTACTTCACGCGCACAAAGGTCAAGCGTCCGTCGTACGGCACATTCGGCAGAAACGCGGGCTGGCTGCGTCGCTGGGCCTGTGCCGACTCCATTGGAGCCAACCAGGCGAGTAGGAGTGCGCCGCCCAACAGCGCGCGAGTGAGTGACGTCATTTTCCGCGAAGCTCCAGCAACAGGGCCTGTGCCTTTTCGAACGACGGTGCCTCTTCGAGCACCTGCAGCAGCTCGCGACGGGCAGCCGCGATATCACCGGCATCGCGCAACGCGCGCGCCAGTTCATAGCGCGCATCGAGCACGTCGGTGGGACCCATGGCAATGATCGCGCGACGCTCCAGCACCGCGCGGGCGTGATCGCCCTGTGAGGCGGCCAGTACGGCCAGGCGCGTGTGCACCGTCGGGTCGTATGGCCAGATCCAGTTCAGCCGGTCGAGCGCGCGGATGGCACCGGCCTTGTCGCCACGCTTCTCGCGGAGATTCGCCTCGAACAGATTCGCTTCCCATGCCGTCTCGTTGCGGCTGGTGACTTGCTCAACCATTGCGAGGGCGAGCGTGGTATCGCCCACCGACTCGGCAATCTGAGCGAGATACCACGCCGGCCCGTCGTCTCCACCGTATTCCGGGAATATGGCGCGCGCCTGCTCGTACAGTCTGCGTGCGGCATCACGGTCGGAGCCCATCTTCGCCGCCGCCTCACGCATCGTGGCCACGAACTTGCCACCGCTGCTGTCGTTCGGCGACGTGCCACGCACGGCGCTGATCGCCTGCGCAAACTTGCGCTGCGTGTACGCCTCGAACTCGGCGTCGATCTGCGCCGGCGTTTTGCCAAGTACCTTCTGAAACACGCCGGGCGTATCAATGCCGTCGCGATACGCCTTCAGCATGGCCGGCAACGCGGCCGCACCGCGCGAGACCTCCACCATCTCGCAGAACAACGACGCCTGGTAGTAGCTGAACTGCGTCTCCTCGGGGAAGCGCGGGCGTAGAAAGCCGTCGCTGAGCTGACTGATGGGACGCAGCTTCCCATTGGCCATCGCGAGCACGTACGACACCGTAGCGTCGGCGCCCCAGCCACGTCCCACACGCCGTTCTTCGAGCACCGACAGACCTTCCGACAGCCACCGCGGAACGCGATGATCCGACGCGCCCAGCGTGAAGGCGTGCGTGAGTTCGTGCCACGCCGTCGAGCCCCAGTTGAACTGACCCTTCTCGCGACCATTCGGTGTGTCCATCGCGAGCAGGCTGCCAAAACTCACGCCCAGCGCACCAAGTCCGGCCAGGCCCACCGTGCGCACCGAGAAGTCGGCGTGATAGCGATAGAATTCGAGTCGGATCGGTGTGGGCGGCTTGTAGCCATATCGTACGGCGAGCGCATCGTACGCTTGCTCCAGTAACGGCACGATGTAGAGTGCCAGCAACTCGGCCTCTTCCGGCGGCGCGACCACGCGGAAGCGACCGCGGTCGATCGTGCGGAACGTCTTCATCTTGTCGAGCAGATCGAGCGTGTTCTTGTGCCAGAGATTGAACGGGTCGAGGACGAACGCGCGCTCCAGCGCCGCGCGCCCCGCGTCCATCTGCCCGGTGCGCAGCTGGTTCGTACCCAGCACCCCATAGGCCGGTACGTACAACGAGTCGTAGCCGGTGGCCCGCTGTGCGAGCGTTACCGCCTCCGTGTACCGACGCTGCCGCACCGATGCTTCCGCGAGGTCCGTGTAGAACTCCGCGGGCGCCGGCTGCAACGCCGTGACCGCCGCCAGCGCCTTGCGGAACGTGGCGCTGTCGCCGTTCAGGAAGGCCATAGAGCCCAGCACCGACCAGCCCGCGGTCGACGTCGAGTCGGCATCGATCGCGCGTTGCGCATACACGCGCGCCGAGTCATACGCCTCGGCGTCGCGCTGCATCTTCGCCACGAACGCCAGCGCTTCGGCATACCGCGGGTCGCTGGCGATGCTGAGACGCGCTGTGGCCATTGGGTCACCCTTGCCCTCGAACTCTTCCACACGCGCCAACGCCAGCAACGCCTTGGCGTCGGTGGGCGACCGGCGCAGGATCCCTTCAAACGAGACCCGCGCGTCAGGCGCGTTGTACTTCTCGAGGAACAGCTCACCGGCACGGCGCTGGGCGTCGAAGTTGTTGGAGTCGGCAGCGGTAGCGCGATCGAAGGCGGCCAGCGCCGAACGCACTGCCTGCGCATTGCCGATCCCGAGCAGCACATACGCGCGACCTGCCGAGAGATATTCGTCGCTGTTGCGCGCGCCGCCCTTTTCGTACGCAGCCGTGATGCGAGCGGCGCGCTGCGTGGCAGCACGACGATCGCCGCGACGGGCCGACGCTTCCGCGGCCGCGATCTCGGAGGCCCATCGATCGGGACCCGCCACACGCTGAATCGTGGCTGCCGGCGGTTGCGCCACGGCACGGTCCTGCCCGCAGGCCGCCATCGGCGTCAGCACGGACACGGCGGAGAGCAACCATGCGGAACGCCTCAACGCACAACGTCTCAATGCGGAACGCCTCATGATCCACCTCCCGCCGCGCGAATCGCCTTCGTCTTCTCCGCGAGCGCCAGCAGCAGTCGCTCGAGTTCCGCGTCGTACGCCTCGGCGGTCATCGTCGCCTTCTTCGTGCGCAGTGACGCGACGTCGGACTCGAGCGCCTGACGTTCGGCGATCAATGCCGTGATACGCGGATCGGCTGACGCCGCCGACGTGCCGAACGCCACACGTGTGGCCAGCAGCGAGTCGCTGACCAGCGCGTGCTCGGTCTGCATACGATTCGAGCTGGTGTACACCTTGCCCACTTCGGTGCGGGCGAAGCGGAATACTTCGAACACGGACAGACGACCGTCCTTGTCGGCGTCGGCGGCATCCATCCCGAGTGCCCCGGCGAAGTACTGCAGAAACACCGACTCGTTGCGCTCGTTGGAGGTTTTGGTGGCGGTCACTATCACGCGATTCGGCGCCTTGAGCACGGCCACGAAATCACCGCTGCCGGTGGCGGCGTTCACGAACACCACCTGTTGCTTGTTGAAACCGGCCAGCCACGACGCATACTCGGCTGCGGTCGCATCCGGACCCGGCAAGTTCACTTTCGATTGCGCGCCCTCGCCGCTGCCGTGCCCCATCAGCATCACGAACAGCACATCGCCGGGCTGGACGCGTGACGACAGCCGCAGGAACGATTGCGCAATGTTCTCGCGCGTGGAGCGCCCTGACGACAGCGCGCTGCGCGTGGAGTCTTCCGTGAGCACGATCAGACTGGAGTCGCTCACGCCCCAACGGTTCACCGCCGCATCGCGCGCCGACTGCGCCGCCGCTGTGAACGAGCGCTTGAATTGCGGCGCTCCGGACAGGCCGATCACCAGCAGTACATGCGTGCGCTGCGCACTGAGTGGCAGCGCCACCGCCAGCGCCAGCGCACCGTGCACCGCCATCAGTCGTGCATGCCGGGCAATCCACCGAATCAGGCCGACGTGCGTCATGCCAGGCCCCTCCAGCGGCGGTATCCCCACTCCGCGCCCAGCAGCAGCGCCACCAGCAGGAATACCGCCGGCATGTCCCACAGATCCTTCGCTTCACGCACCGTGACGCCGGCTTCAGTGAACACGGCGTCGTCAGCCAGCTTGCCCGCGTCCGCCAACGGGTAGTAACGACCGCCGGTCTCTTCGGCGATGCGACGGAGCAGCGACGCGCGCAGCTCGGCTTGCGCGACATCGGCCCCGCGCTCGTCCACGAGCAGCGAACTCGTGGCCGTCTGCACGGAATCACGTCGACGCTGGGCCACGGCGTCGATCACGTAACGGCCCGTATCGTTCGGGGTGAAGCGCGCCGTATATGTGCCGTCTTCGCGCAACGTCCATTCCAGCGGCACGTTCTGGGTGGTGCCGGTGGGCGACGTGATCGTGCCGGTGACCGTGGCGTCGTTCACAGCGGTAAAGAGCGGCGTGCTTACGCGAGCGCGCAACGACACTGGTTCGCCGGGTGCAACGCGCGACGGCGACGCCATGATCTCGAACGGCGCCGGCGCTTCTTCCACCATCCAGCGTGCCAGCTGACGCCACAGTGTCTGA
>JBBQXC010000219.1:0-7197 GCA_038210005.1 Gemmatimonadales bacterium | reverse complement strand
CTGTGGGCTTAGGGCTGTGGGCTGTGGGCTGTGGGCTCTCGGCTCCCTGGGGGGGGGGTGGTGGGCTGTGCGATATCCGCCTGGGCCCATGCGCGGTGGGCATGGGTTCCACCCCCGCACCGTTGACACCCACTCCCCACGGCTCATGGCCCATGGCTGATAGCGCACAGCCCACAGCCCCCAGACCTGGGAGCCGAGAGCCCACAGCCCACAGCCCACAGCCCTAAGCCCACAGCCCACAGCCCTAAGCCTTCACCACCCGCGGAGCATATAACTCCATATCTCTCCCCAGCAACAACGTCGCCATCACCAACACCGCACTGATCCAGAACGGGCTCTGCATTCCAAACGTATCGAATGCCACTCCGAGAATGATCGGGAATCCGACGCGCGTGATCCCGCCGTACGTTTGCTGCACGCCCATGTACAATCCGCGCTCCGAGCCCGCCACCACGCGTGAGAGCATCGCGGTGACACAGGGAAACGTGAACGCCGTGCCAAGTGGGAGCAGCCCGACCGCCAGCGCCAGCGTGACGTAGTCATGCGAGAACGACAGCCCGACCAGTCCCACCGCGAGAAACACCACGCCGTAGCGGCTCAATTGCGCTTCGCCGAAGCGGTCCACGATCTTCCCGAGGAACAGCGCGCGCACCACGACACTCAGCACGCCGATGTACATGAAGAAGTAGCCGATCGTATCCGCCGTGACCCCGAACCGCGCCGCGAGGAACAGCGCGAGAATGGCGGTGGTGCCCTGAAAGGCGCCGATCGCAATCGCGTAAATCAACACCAGTCGCGACGCCGGTTCGCTCGGATGGGTAAGCACGCGCAGGACCGCCTCGCGCGACCCCTTGCGCACCGGTTTCGATCCGTCGGCGTTGTCGGCCACCGGCCGGCGGACTTCGGTGAGGTACTTCGATGCGAACATGATGTTGATGAGGCACAAGCCCGCCGCCACGAGGCCCGGCGTATGCGGCCCCCAATGCTGCACCCAGCTGCCGATCACCGGACCGAGTGCGACACCGGCATTGGTGGCGGCCGATAGCCAGCCGAGGCTCTTCGCGCGATCCTCGGGACGCGTGGCGTCAGCCACGTAGGCCTGAATCACACTCACCGTGCCACCGCCCGCCCCCTGCACGATGCGCGACAGCAGCAGCAACCACAGCGAGTCGGCGTAGGCAAAGACCACGTACGCGACCGCGCTCGACGCGAGCCCCACGATCAGCGCTGGACGGCGACCATGCTTGTCGCTGAAGCGTCCCCACAGCGGCGCGCTGAGTAGCTGCGCCACGCTGAACGAACTGACCAGCAGCCCGACCACGAACCCACCGGCGCCCAGGTCTTTCGCATAGAAGGGCAACAGCGGCAGAATCATCAACAGGCCGAGCATGTCGATGAACGCCGTCACCATCAATACCGCGAGCTTGCCGAATGCGGCTTTGCCGCCGTCGATCGGATGCTCGTCGGTGTGCGACACGGTCATTCCGTCTTCCCGAGCGCGGCGGGTGCCACGCTGCGTCCGACCACTCCGGCCAAGGCGACGATCGTCAGCACGTACGGGATCATCTCCACGAATTGACTGGGAATCAGCTGCGAGCCCTGCAGCTGAATCTGCAGCGTCTCGGCTCCGGCGAACAGCAAACAGGCCACCGCCACGCGCACCGGCTCCCAACGTCCGAAGATCACCGCGGCCAGCGCGATGAAGCCGCGGCCTGCCGTCATGCTGTCGGAGAACTGGTGTTGGTCGAGCGCGAGGTAGGCGCCGCCAAGACTCGCCAGCGAACCCGCAATCAGTAATCCCTGCAGGCGCAAGCGGGTGACTGCCACGCCCAAGCTGGCGGCCGCCTCAGGCTTTTCGCCCACCGCACGCACGCGTAATCCGAACGGCGTGCGATAGAGCACCCACGCCAGCACGGGCAGCGCGGCGAGTCCCATCCACACCACGGGATTCACGACGCTCGCGAACATGCCGCCGGCACCTTCTCCGCCGAAGCCCGGGACGCGCGGCGAATTGCTGGCGCTATCGAAGATGCGACGGAGGTAGAACCGGGTTGCGGCGACCACGAGCAGGTTGATGGCCACACCGACGACCACCTGATTGGCCTTGTAGCGCAGCGTCGCGACCGCGAGCACCGCTGTGACCAGTGCGCCGCCCACGAGAGCGCCCAGCAGTCCGGCCCATGGAGTGCCGCCGTAATAGCTCCCGAGCGCCGCGCCGAACGCACCGGCCAACATCATGCCTTCGAGGCCGAGCGCGATGATGCCCACGCGCTCCGACATCACGCCGCCGGCCGCCGCGAGCAGGTAGGGAATCGCAATGCGAATGGTCTGCAGCAGGAAGGTGAGCAGAATCATGACACCCCCTTCCGCGCATCGCGGTAGAACGTGGCCGTGACATTGGCCGCGGCCGCCCGCAGTTGCTGCTGCACTTCCGGTACCGCTGTGGCGACGGCGAGAATGACGACCGCCGTGAGAATGTCGGTGAGCTGCTTCGGCACGATCGCGTTGACCGCCAGTCCGCCCTGCGAGAGTGTGGCGAACAACAGTGCGGCGCCGAGAATGCCGAAGGGATGGTTGCGCCCGACCAATGCGACGGCGATGCCCAGAAAGCCGGCGCCACCGGCGAAGCCTTCTTCGTAGTAGCCCTTGTAACCGAGCACGAAATTCATGCCGCCCAGTCCGGCCAAGGCACCCGACAAGCACATGGTCACCAGCATCACGCGCGGCACACGCACGCCGCCGTACTCCGCGGCATCAGGCTGCAGTCCCACCGCGCGCAGTTCGTAGCCGCTGCGGGTGCGGAACAGATACCACCAACTCGCCACCGCCGCGAGCACGGCAAACACGATCGTGAAGTTCGCCGCGCTGCCGCGGAACGCGGCAAAACTGTCGGCGAAGCGCGGTACCATGCCCGCCACGATCGGCGGCGTATGGAGCGTTTCCGGCACATGCATCGTCGACGAGACGATCCAGTTCAAGAACGCGAGCACGATGAAGTTGAGCATGATGGTCACGATCACTTCGCTCGCCCCGAACTTCGCGCGCAGTGCGCCCGGCACCGCGCCCACGCCCGCACCGCTCAGCATGGCCGCGAGCAAGCACAATGGCACGGCGATCAACGCCGGCGTACCAGCGGGGAGCAGCATCCCCAGGAGCGCCGCACCGAATCCGCCGGCGGCGAGTTGTCCTTCGGCGCCCACATTGAAGAGTCCAGCGCGACTGGCCAGCGCGAACGCGAGACCGGTGCAGGCGAGTGTCGTGGTCTTGTACAGCACCTGTCCGATGCCGTACGCGTTGCCCCACGTGCCCTCGACCAGTAGCCGGAACACGGTCGACGGCGCTTCGCCGAAACTCAGGATGAGCAGGTCGCCCACCACGGCCGCGATGGCCAATGCGACCAGCGGCGGCAGGAAACCGCCTGCCAGTCCGATCCCGGCGCGCGCCGGCAGCTCCGCCATGGCCCGCACTTCACCCGTACTCTGCATTTCCCGCTGTTGCTCGCGCGGCGGCGTCGCTGGTCCGGTACTCATACCACCGCCTATTCCGCCGCTCATACCGCCGCTCCCGTCATGTAAGGACCCAATTGCTCGGCGGTGCACTGCGCCGCCGGCAAGACGGTCACGAACCGTCCGCCGTACATCACCGCAATGCGGTCGGACAGCGCGAGCACTTCCTGCAGATCAGCGCTCACCAGCAGAATCCCCTTCCCGGCATCGCGCGCCGATCGCAGCTGCGCATGAATGAACTCGATGGCGCCCACGTCGACCCCGCGTGTGGGCTGTGCCGCCAAGAGCACACTGAACTCGCGGCCCATTTCGCGGGCGATCACGATCTTCTGCTGATTGCCGCCCGACAACGCGCGCGCCGGCAGCGACGGCATCGCCGGACGGATGTCGAAGCGCTGCACCTGTTCGACGGCGTTCCTCGCAATGCGCGCCGAATCAAGCGCGCCGAACGATCCGAAATGATGCTGCCTGCCGAGCATGAGATTGTCGGCGATGCTGTAGTCGAGAATCAGGCCGCGTCGATGCCGGTCTTCCGGAATGTGCGACAATCCGAGATCGGCGCGTTCGCGCACGGAGCGCGTGCCGAAATCATGCGACGATAGCTGCACGCTGCCCGATTGCATCGCGCGCAGTCCGGCGATCGCTTCCAGCAGCTCCGTCTGTCCGTTGCCTTCCACGCCGGCAATACCGAGAATCTCGCCGGGCCGGATCTCGAAGCTGAGATCGTTCACCGCGCGGGTACCGCGGTCCGACATCACCGACATACCCGTCACGCGCAAAACCGGCTTGGCCGATGACTCGGCGGTGGTCGCAGCCACCACGCGGTCGGCGCCACCCGGTGCGTCGAGGTGCAGCTGGACGTCGCGCCCGACCATCGCGCGCGCGATGTCACGCGGTGTCGTGCCTTCCGTCGCGAAGCGCGAGATCGTCATGCCGCTGCGCATCACGGTAATCGTATCGGACACCGCGACCACTTCATCGAGCTTGTGCGTGATCAGGACCACTGTGCCGCCGTCGGCCTTGAGCGCACGCAGTACGGTCCACAGATCGCGCACTTCGAGCGGCGATAGCACCGCCGTGGGTTCGTCGAGAATGAGAATCTTGGCGCCACGATAAAGCGCCTTCAGAATCTCGACGCGCTGTGCCTCGCCGACGGAGAGATCGGCCACTTTCGCTTGTGCATCGACGTGCAGGCCGCACTTCTTGCACAACGATTCCACTTCGATGACCGCGCGGTGCAGGTCCACTTGCATCCCTTTGCGCGGTTCCATTCCCAGAATGACGTTTTCGGCCACCGTCAGTGTGGGCACAAGCATGAAGTGCTGATGTACCATGCCGACACCGGCGGCGATCGCGTTCTGCGTCTTCCAACCGGTCACGTCTTTGCCGTTCACCAGCACCGTGCCGGCATCCGGCGCGTACATGCCGGCCAGCACGCGCATCAGCGTGCTCTTGCCTGCGCCATTCTCGCCCACGAGCGCGTGGATTTCGCCCGGCGCGACGTCGAGGAACGCATCGCGGTTGGCGACGACGGCGCCGAACGTCTTCACGACGCCCGTCATTCGGATGGCCGGCGTGCCCGGTGCACTCATGATCATCGCGTGCTGGGTCGCGTGCTGGGTCGCGTGCTGGGGACCTTGAGGCGCCCGGCCACGATGTCGGCCGTGAGCGCATCGAGCCGCGCCCGCACGGTATCGGGAATCAGCGCCTTGTTGTTGACGTCGTACACGTAGCCGACACCGTTTTCGGCGAGACCGAACTGCTGAATCCCACCCTTGAACGTGCCGTCCTTTACCGTCTTCGCCACTTGAAAGACGGCTTCATCGATGCTTTTCACCATGGAGGTGAGTACATGGCCCGGTGCTTCGCTGTACTGATCGGCGTCCACGCCGATGCCGAACTTGCCGGTCGTGCGGGCGGCTTCGAACACGCCGAGTCCGGTAGAGCCCGAGGCGTGGAAGATCACGTTGACGCCCTGATTGTACATCGCCAGCGCCATCTCTTTGCCGCGTCCCGGATTGCGAAACGCTTCGGGCGTGACGCCGGCGTAGTTCACGATCACGTCGCAATCGGGACAGACGTGCTTCACGCCCGCGCGGTATCCCGCTTCGAACTTGTGGATGAGGGCGATATCCATCCCGCCCACGAAGCCCACCTTTTTACTGTTGCCCACGAGCGCGGCGAGCGCGCCGACCAGAAACGAGCCTTGCTCTTCGCGAAACTTGAGCGCGACGAGGTTGGGCGGCATCGGCAGCGGATTGCCTGCGCTGTCGGTGGCCACGGCGTAGTCCACGTCGGCGAAGCGGACGTTTGGATACTCCTTCGCCAGCACGTTGATGTCGTCGGTGAAGATGAACCCGACGGCCACCACGAGGTCCATGCCCTCGGCGGCCAGCAGTCGCAAACCCGCCTCGCGGTCGGAGCCTTCACCCGGCTCGATGTAGCGGACGCGCGCCCCCAGCGCCTTCGCGGCGCGGAGGCCACCCAGATAGGCGCCGTCGTTGAATGACTTGTCGCCGCGACCACCGACGTCGAAGACGATGCCGACGTCCAGACCTTCGGAGGTGTCAGCAACCGTCGCCCCGGAGGGGTGGACGGTGAGGAGGGCGGCGTGGGCGAGGAGAAGCGCCCCGATGAGGTAAAGGGTCCGACGCATGGGCTGGAAGGTTGGCCGAGCGGCGCCGCTGCGGGAAGGGGCAAAGGCGTTGTGATTGCCAGCGGATCGCGGGCGGACTTTTCGTCACAACTCCTCAACAAATGCAATCGTAGCCCGGCCAGTTGGACCTGCCTGTCTAACTTCCCGATCCTGCCACGAGACCCGCTCGGCCGCAGCGACACGAGGGTACCGACCCAAGGGAGCGCGCGCAGTGCCGCTGTCTCGATCAAGATCGACCGGGTTCATCGCCATCCGGCTCGGCGCCATGCTGCTGCTCGGCGCATGCGGAGACGCCTCGAACGCACCCACGGCGGCCGAGACACGGGTGGTCAGTGTCGCCGTCGAAGCGCCGTATACTGTGCTGCGGGTGGGCCTCGTCCAGCAGTTCACCGCCGTGCCGCGCGACGGTGCTGGAGCGGCGCTGACCGGACGTGCGGTCACGTGGAGTACCAGCGATCCCACGATCGCCACGATCGACGGCACCGGTGTCTTGACTGCGCTCCGGGCCGGCCCGGTGGTGGTGGTCGCGACCAGTGAATTGCGTCAAGGGTCGTTGAGTGTCACGGTCGCCCCGTTGCCGTCGATTGCCGCTCTCACGCCGGCGGTGCTGCGGGCCGGAGCACGAGCGCGGATCGATGGAGAGGGGTTTACCGCCACGCCCGTTGGCTCATTTGTCACGGTGAATGGAGAGCGGTTCGAGGTGTCGTCCGTACTGGCGGTAACGGTGCGCGGTATGCCGGCCACCATTGTGGCCGCGTCGGGCACGAGTCTCGAGATCGACGTGCCTTGCATGGCGACCGGGCCCGCGGACCTGGTGTTGACGATCCCAGGTGCGCCCGCGGTGCGGCGCCCGCTGTCGGTCGATGTGGCGTTGATCGCTGTGCCCGTGGGTGATTTCATGATCATGCCGAACGCCGGCGCGTCGGCATGCAACGAGTTGGCGCCGGCCGGTGGGCCGGCACGCTATCTGATTGCCGTGTTCAGTGTGGCCACGTCGGCGAATACGGTGGCGGACGTGGAGTTGTCGGGGAACGC
>JBBQXC010000218.1:0-7221 GCA_038210005.1 Gemmatimonadales bacterium | reverse complement strand
AGCGCGGAGATCACTGCAACGGTCGTCGGTCCCATCATGGGTTCCTCACTTTCGTCGTGTCGCTGCTGAGTGGCAGCGTTTCCTGCCGGTTGAATCCGAATTCTTCGATGGTGAACTGCACGGCCTTCTGCCGGATGGCGGAAACGCGCAGCCGTCCGAGCTGGTGTCCGACGCGTACCCGGTACTGCTGCTTCGAAAACGTGTCGCGTAGGATGGCGACGGAGTTGCTGCCGGCTCCGACCGGGTCGAACGCGACGGCCGTGAGGCGCAGATCGCTGAGCAGCGGACGCACATCGCTGCTGCTCATGAGCGATTTGTACGGATCGCGGCGTCCGCCGCCGCTGTACGCGAACGTCTCGCGCAGCAACGTGATTTCGGTGGGCATGCCCGCCGTCTTCGTCGGGGCCGCGCTCGGACCGACCGTTCCGGCGGATTCTCCGGAGACGGTGCGCGCCGGCGTGGGCTGCACCGGCGCTTGCGCGCCGAGGGTCGGCACTGCGCCATGGAGCACGAGCGCGGTGACGATAACGGTGAGGCGTTTCATGACGAACGCTCCTTAGCGGCGGGCTTGGCCGGCGTCGTCTTTTCGACGTAGGTTTGCAGCGTGATCGTGGAGGCGAGTGCGCCCTTTTCCGACGTCTTGATCGCGTTGCGCGGCGCGTTGGCTCCCGACCCGGCGACGATCGAGAAGTTCACCGGTGCCACGATGCGCGCGAGTGAACCGACGTTGGCGAGGAACTCGCCGAATTGGTGGTAGCCACCGATGATGGTGACGGTGTAGCGGTACGTGTCGAAGCGTTCGCCGAGGATCACCGGCTCTGGCGTCACGCCGCCCACGTCGAGTCCGGCGCGACGGGCCGCCGTGCTGACTTCTTCGAGCAGCGCCGCCACTTCGTTGCCGGTGGGAACGAGTCGCCGCATGACCAGCAGGGCAGAGCGATTCTCCGCCGCTTGGACACGCAGGTTCTCGATGCTGCCCGACGCGAACTCACGCGCGGCGCGCTGATTGGCGTCTTCGAGTTCCGCCACGCGAGTGATGTCGGACGCGAGTTGCTCTTCGCGTGAGGCATACGGGTAGATGTAGTACGCCGCGGCGAGGGCGAGGGCCGCGAAGCCGATCAGGAGTTTGACCTGATCACGTTGGGTCTGAGGAAGCAGTGCCATTGTAGTCTCTGGTCAGCGCACGGGAACGACGAGGGGCGAGGTTCGCACCACACCCGGAGGCGGCACTTCGTACTCCGCCGACAACTCGAACTGCGTTACATCCTTGCCTTCGACGATGACGATTTCCGACTTGGTCAGCGCGACATGCTGGATGAATGGAGAGCTCTCCATCTGCCGCATGAACATCGTGAGCGCCTGGATATCGACCGTTTGTCCGACGACGCGGAACGTGAGCGTCGGATGAACGTCGATGGTATCCGGTACGACCGCCGGCTTCTTGGCCTTCGCAGCAGCCGTGGCCGGTCCTGTCGTGGGCACACCGGCCAACGGATCGGCGCCCGGGGGCAACGGCGCCTTGCTCGTTTGCTCGAGCGTCGTCAGCCACGTGTACGCAGGCAGCGCACGGCTGATCTCGTCGAGGATGTGCGCCCAGTTATAGCGATTCTCGTCGATCGTGCGAATGATCTGCAACTGACGTTGCACCGAGTCACGCTCGGCGGTCAGCTTGCGGCGCGCGTCGAGCACCTTGGAGTAGCGCGTCGAGTCGCGAACGGCGCGGTCGAGCTTCTCGCCCACTTCGCCGGCGCGCGCGTTCTGCGCCGAAAAGAGGAGACCGACGGCCGCGAACGCGACGACGACGGATCCCGCCGCGCCGACGAGCCAAGGATCACGAACCGACGCGCCGATGGCGCCGATCGAGCCGGCCAGGCTGCTGGCGCCTCGCGACGTCTTCTTCGAGCCGGGGAGGAGATTGATCTGTAGCATCATGGTCGGATTCCTCAGGCCGCTGCGCGCAGCGCGAGTCCCACCGGCAACATCAGCAACGGTGCGACTTCATCGGTGGACAGGAATTCCAGCGCGCCTTCCCGCACGGTGATCCGGGCGAGTGCGTTGGCCGATTGGACCGGAATGCGAAGGCGATCGGACATCCACGCCAGCAGGCCCGGCACGCGGGATCCACCGCCGCAGGCATACACCGCGCGGATCTGTCCGAAGTTGCGCGACGACGAGGCGAGGAACGTCGCGGCGCGCTCGAGACCGACCGCGAGTTCCTCACCGCGCAGGGCGATGGTGCCGTCGAGCAACGCCGAGCGATCGAAGCCGCGCAGCATTCCCTCAGCCTCCTCACCGCTGATGCCATGCTCACGCTGCACGTCTTCGCGGAAGCGGCGCGTACCGACGCCAAGATCGCGCGTCAGGATAGGGACGCCCTCGTCGAGGATGTTCAGGTTCGTCTGCTCGTTTCCGATGTTGAGCAGGGCGACCGTGCCCTGCATCGCATCAGGATGGTTCGCCTCGAATGCGTTGTGCAGCGCGAACGCGTCGACATCGATGACCGAGGGCGGGAATCCCGCTTCCTCGAGCAGATGTCGCTTCGCTTCCACCAGATCCCGCTTGGCCGCCACGAGCAGGACGCTCATGTCGAGACCGTCTCCGTCCGGATCGAGGACCTGGAAGTCGAGTTCGACAGAGTCCATGTCGAACGGCACGTGCTGCTCGGCTTCCCACCGCATCAGCTCGCGTGCCTGTGCTTCCTTCACCCGCTCGATCGAGATCTTCTTGACGATCACGTCGCGTCCGCCGACCGCTGCCACGAGGTTCTTCGTCTTCACGCCGGTCGCTTCGAGCGTCTGGCGGATCGCATCGGCGACGATGCCGTGATCCATCACTTCGCCCTCGACGATCGCGGTGTCGTTGAGCGGCGTGATGACGACCTTGACCAGTTCCGGCGTCGATCCGCTGTGGTCGATGACCACGGCTTTCACGAGACCGGAACCGACATCGAGTCCGACGGTGATTTTCTTTCGGCCGAAGAGCGCCATGGCTGTTGGGGTTTTGCTGGTGATTTTCACGCGGCCGTTCGGCACTGAGCGCACCGAGGGGACAGATTGACCTGCCTACACCCGGCACGTCTCCCTTCAAACGACCGTGCCCTCACGAGGTAACGCCCCCCGCAGGGGGAGCAGGCGGTACGGCTGCCCACACCGTGACAGTGTCGGCCCGTTCTCCGGGTTTCTGTAGTCGGGCGTTCTGACCTGTCGGCAGTCAATTCAACGGGGAGTACCAGAGGGAAAACGGTTGCGCGCGCGGCACGGCGACGGTCGCCATCGCCATCTGCACCGCACAGCGATCGTATCGCACGTGTGTGTCATCACCGAGCTCCACGTCGGGATGTCCGAGTGAAGCGACCACCAGCGCGCCACGAATGCGCAGCGTCGCGCCGCGGGCGTCGAGTCGTCCGCGCACCACCAGCACGCCGTCGACATCGAGGCTGCCGGTCACCACGAGATCACCGCTCACCGCGAGCAGCCCGCGCCATCGCGCGGGTGCGCGCAGCGAAACCGTTGGGCCATCGAGTAACAGGGCGTGCCAGCCCGGTAACGGTGCCAGCCACTGCGGACTCGCAGTCGATACGCGAACGGCACTTCGGGCAATCACCGACATCCACGCCTGGTCGAAGGCGGCGCGCACGGTTGCCGTATCGACGAGAAGCCGTGACGCCGGCTGACCGCTCCACGATCCCACTGGCGCATCGATGAGCGCGGTCGCGGCGACGGGCACGCGCGAGAGCGTATCGCGCAGCACTCCACAGGCATCAGCGGCGTGGGCGAGATCACCTCCGTCGATCGTGCTGGGATTTCGCGCGTGCACGGCCGCGATGGCGGTCAGTGCTCCGACGATCGGCAGCGCCGGCGGCTCGAGCGCGATGGCTCGCGTGACGTGTCGGCGCACAACACCGGGTGTGCCCATAGGCTCGAGGATGACATCGGCGGTCAGCCATGCCACCAGTGGCTGCGTACGCGTAATCCGCACGCGCACGCTGTCCCCCACTGCCGTCGTGACTTGCGTGGAGAGCGTGGTGCCGGGCGCGATCGTCGCCAATGACTCGGCGGGCCAGGCATGGAGTTGGAGCGCCAAGCCTTCGTCGCCGGCGAACTGAGCGCGTACGCCGTTGGCCGCGAGTCGGCTCGCACGATAGCTGCGCCAGACCGTGCTGATGGCAGCCAGGGCAAGCACCGCGACGAGTGCTGTCGCCACCACGACGAACGGTAGGACAAACCCCTCGCGACGCGGGAGGCGACGTGGGACGCGAGGCGGGACGCGAGGCTCGCGTTCAGCGTCGGCGCTGCGCACTTTCGGCTCTCAGGACGACGTCGAAGGTGACGGTATCACGTCGCGCGGCCGACCGACCGTCGGGTGCGCGATCGGCTCGCAGCTCGAGGCGCACGGCAGCGGCATCCGACACGGCGCGCGTGGCGGCGCCCGCGCCATCCAGCAGACGCACCGACAAACCGCCTTGCGCGGCCGACAGCAATGGTCCGGCTACGGGCTGCACGACGTCCCACGCACCGCCCGCCCGAGTGCGCTTGCCCAGATACCAGAACGCGCCGCTGCGATAGAGTGACAGTCGCGTGCGCCGTCGGGCTGCGACCGGTGCGCCGACCACGATGGGCGAGGGACTCGCATCGGCGAGCGTGAGCCGCACCGTGCGCCGATCAGTCCAACCGGCCATCCATGGCGAGGCGGCGCACGCCGCTCCCCAACTGATATCTCGCACCGTAGTGCGAAATTCAACCACCGACGCAACCGTGTCGGGGGTCGCGCGCCAGAGCGACAGCTGATCACCAACCTGCACGCTGCTCGCCCAGGACACGCCACGCGAATCGGCGGGATCCGCCGACACCATTTCCACGCGGATGGTAGCGCCGGTGGCAGCGGCGGTCGTGGCGCAGACCACGCCCGCGCCAAGCACCGCGTCGAATTCCATGGCCGTGTCGCTCACCGCGTGGAGATCTCCTGCACGCAGCGGCCGTAGCTCCGCTTCGAACGCGGCCTGCGCGTGTCGCATTTCGCGTGCGCTACCCTGCGAGGATGCGGCCTGTCGCAGAAGTCGCCAGCCACCAATCAGCGTGGCGGCGGCGGCGGCGGCCAGCAGCGCCGCGATCGGGATTGCCATCAGCAGTTCCACGAGCGTTCCTCCGCGGCGCCCGAACGCAGTGCGGCTCATCGGCACCGTCCGGCACTGCTCACATGCAACTCGCGCGCAGCGTCGGTGGCGAGCGCCGACGCCGTCCAGCGCACATCGGCCCGACCACGGTGCAGCGTGCTCGCCGTCGTCAGCGCCTCGTCGACCCGCAGTCGCGACGTTGGCCATCGCGTCGTAGCGACTCCGCGCGTTGCCGTGTCGCATGGCGCCAGCAGCGCGCGGCCTGCCACATTCCCCTGTTCACGCTGCGCACGAGCTATCTGGAGTGCGTCGTCGCCTAGCGTGACCATGGATACCGACGTGGCGGCAAGTACCAGACTGGCGACGGCCACGAGCACAAGCGCCATGAGGCACTCGACAAGCAGATGGCCGCGGCGCGAACGCACACGTGAGCGTGGGCGCGAACGTCGGCGCGAACGTGGGCGTGGGCGCGATGGTGCGCGTGACGGTGACAGGGGAGGCATAGCGGCACGATAGTGCGACGCTTGCCCCGGAGTGTCACCAGAATCGTGCGCGCAGGATCATGGCACTGCGCGCTCGCCGGACGCCACCGCCGGGAGACCGCCCGATCCTGAGTGGAGCGGCAACAGGATCACGAACGCGGCGCCGCCCTCACGGGCGCGTTGCACCCAGATCGTTCCGCCCATATTCTCAATGGTACTCGCCACGATCGCGAGTCCGAGTCCGGTGCCCTTGCCCGGCTGTTTCGTGGAGAAGAACGGTTCGAAAATGCGCTCTGCGTCTTCCGGTGCGACGCCGGTGCCCGAATCCGCCATGACGACTTGCAGGAATCGCGAGGGAGACTCCGGGCGCGACAGCCAGGCCAGCGCGCGCTTGCTGGGCCGGTGCGTCCAGCGCTGCGACGCCGGATCGGTTCGGCGTTTGTCGATCGCCTCGGTGAGCGCCTCGGCGTCGTTGATGCGGCTACTGATCACGATGTCACCTTCACGATCCATGGCATCGACCGCGTTCAGCAACAGATTCACGAACACCTGCTCGAGGTCATGCCGCTCGGCGTAGACGATACCGTCCGGCGCTTCGAGACTGCGGGTCACGCGGAAGCGGCGCACAACGCCCTGATCACTGAGCAGCCGGACTACGCCTTCGATCACCTCGTCGACGACGATCGACTTGGGCGTCAGTCGCCGCGGACGCGCGTAGTCGAGCAGGCCACGCATGATGCGATCGATGCGCGTGATCTCGCGCTCGAGGGCGTCGATCGGTTCGGTCGTCCCCGGCACGTCGGTGGTCCGCATCCGCAACACGTGCGCATAGTTCGCGATCGCGGACACGGGATTCCCGATTTCGTGCGAGATGCCCGCCGCGATCCGCCCCATCGTCGCGAGCTTCTCCACGCGCATCCGCGATTGCGTGGCAGCGAGCATCTGCTCGGTCATGCGGTTGATGCTGGTAGCCAGCTGTGCAAACTCGTGCGTGTCACCAACTGGTACCCGACGGCTGTTGTCCCCGTCGGCAATGGCCTCGGCCGCTTCGACGCATTGCGCCAGGGGGCTCTCCACCAACTCCAACACTTGTCGTCGCAATACGCTCACCCACACGATCGACACCAGCATCATCAGCAGCGCCACCAGCGGCCACCGGAGGTAGGGTGGGAGGTGTTCCGTGACCCACATAGTCAGGATGATCGCCACCAGCGCACTGCCGCTGGCAAGGACGAGCACCTGCTTGAGTCGATGATGGATGCGGGGAGTCGGGATGGCGAGCACCTGCGGAGGATGTGCGTCGCGCGCTCCTGAGGCAACTGGGCACTTCAACGCCAGCGCGCACCATCCCCCACAGCCCAGAGGGGCCGAGCGTGTGCTCGGCCCCTCTGGTGATCCTCGCGGTGAGCCGCCGGGATCGTTGCGCCATCGTCAGCGCGACCACGCGCGCCGCCGATGGCGTCACGCCTGACTTACTTGCAGGTGGCGCCGCCCGGCTGGCCTTCCGCGAGGCCGGCCGGCGTGTCCGTGCCAGTACCGATCGAGCAGGTCGCGCCGGCCGCATTCGCATGCGCCGCCGTGCCCGACCAACCCGTCGCCGAACCCACGAACGTGAGCGAGACGCCC
>JBBQXC010000217.1:0-7246 GCA_038210005.1 Gemmatimonadales bacterium | reverse complement strand
GCCAATAACTGGTCGAGCCGATCGAGGTACTCGGTCGCTTCTTTGTGGAAGAAATAGATGAGGGCCAGCGGTGCACTCAATTCAAAAGGGGTTAGCGGGAACGCGCTGCATCCAAGGCTTCACGAAAATCACGGACCGCCGCGGCCCCGCGACGATGACACGATTGGAAGGGCTTCCCGATCTGGCCTCGACGATCGAACGCATCGCGACGGGCTTGCGTGACCGCGAACTGCGCTGGGATCAGCGTTTGCACTTCGCGGTCCGCGGCGCGCTCGTGGAGCTGCGCGCGCTCGTGGAGCGGGCGGGCATGTGGACCGACGCCGAACAACGTCGCAGTCGCACACAGTCGGTGGCACTGGCCGCGGTCGCGGCCGGCTATCTCGCCACCGACACACCGGCGGCGTCGCCGGCCACGCTGGTCGTGCCGATCGCGCGTTTCTTCCCCGACGACGGCATGCCGGCGATCCTGCAGCGCAACGCGGAGCCGCCCATCACGTTGGCGCAGCGCTTCCGCACCGATATCGCGGCGGCGGCCGATGGCGTGTCGCGCGAATCGGCGGCGCTGGCGACGAGCAGCGCCGGTCCGTCGCAGCTGGCGCTGGCCGACGGCGTGCGCCGCTCGCTGTTGGGATTGGCCGATGTGGCGGAAAGCTATGGAGCCGCCAGCATTGCCAATCTCGCCACGCGCATGGCGCGCGCGCCGTTGGCAACGGCGCAAGAGCGCCAGGGCGTGCAGAGTGTGGCGCGCTTGCTGATGGATCGCGAGATCAGCGATCAACAGCTGGCGCAGCAGGTGAAGCAGGCCAGTATCACCTGGTCTGGTGCACCGGCCGCGGAAGCGGCGGTCGCCCCCGCTGTGATTCCGATCGAGTCCCTGCTCTATCGCGGGCATTCGGCCATCACGCGCGCGCGGCACGTGCGCGACGAACTCAAGACGCATTGGCAGCGCGGCACCCTCGCCGAACCGGCGGCGCACTCGCTGTTCGAAGAGCTGTCGGACCTGCTGGATCTCGCGGTGACCACGTGACGCCTGTGCGGAGGCGAACGCGGTGAAGTTGGATTGGAAAAGCGGACTGGGGTTTGCGTTCAGCGCGGTCCTGCTCTGGTGGTCACTCAAGGGTGTCAACCTGAGCGAAGTCTGGTCGGTGTTACGCACGTCGAACGTGGTGCTCTTCGCGCTCAGCCCGATCGTCGGGACCTGCATTTTTCCGCTGCGCGCGCGACGCTGGCGTACGATTCTCGAACCGGTCGCAGGGCGGATTGCGTTCGGCCCGCTGTGGCGCAGCACGGCGATCGGGATGATGATGAACAACGTCTTCCCGTTCCGCGCGGGTGAGTTTGCCCGCGCGTATTCACTCACGCGCGAAGTACCGCGCGTCCCCATCACGACGGCACTCGGATCTCTCGCCGTCGATCGCATCTTCGATGCGATCGTCATCTTCGCGATGATGTTCGCCGCCATGCTCGATCCGCGGTTTCCGTCGGACGTCACGCTGGCCGGTCGCACCGTACCGGAACTTGCCCAGTTCGGCGTGGCGGCCATGCTCGCGCTCCTGATCGTCTGTTACGCCATGGTCATGCAAGCTCCTCGCGTCCTGTCGATCGTACGATGGCTCGCGCATCGCGTGCTGCCACGCTTCGAAGACGTGATCGTGGGCTTCGTCGAAAATGCGATGGGCGGCCTGGCCGTGCTGCGTGATGGGCGTCGCTTTTTGGCCGTGCTCTGGTGGGCGATCGCCCACTGGGTCGTGAATGCACTCGCCATGTACATCGGGTTTCTCGCCGTCGGCATGGATGTCCCGATCAGCGCCGCGTTTTTCCTGCAGGGCATCGTCGCACTGGCAGTGGCCGTCCCCAGTTCGCCCGGCTTCTTCGGTGTCTTCGAGCTGTCGTCGGTGCTCGGCCTCGCCGTGTACGGTGTGAACGACAAGCTCGCCGTGAGCTGGGCGCTGGCGTACCACCTGCTCAGTTTCATTCCGGTCACGATTATCGGTGCCGTGTATTTCGCGCGCCTTGGCCTCAGCGTGGGTACGCTGAGCGGCAAGAGCACCGAGGTCACGCGAACATGACTTGCGCATCGCGCACCGAACGCGCCTACGCCAAGATCAACCTCGTGCTCCGAATACTGGCACGTGAGGCCAGCGGCTACCACGGCATCGAAACGCTCTTTCAGCTGCTCGACCTGCACGACCTCGTGCACGTGCGCGTGGGCCCGATGTCGCCGGCACTCACCTGCGCTGGCCCCGCGATGCCCGCTGGCGGTCTCGGTCCGGTTGAAGAAAATCTGGCGTGGCGGGCGGCGGTCGCGTATACCGACGCGAGCCGATGGCAGACCGGGTGGGACATCGAAATCGAGAAGCGAATACCGGTGGGCGGGGGACTCGGTGGCGGCAGTGCCGACGCGGCCGCCGTGCTTCGTGCCCTCGAAGCAATGAGTCCACGACCACTCGGCGCGGAGCGACTGCTTGCCCTCGCCGGAACCCTCGGCGCAGACGTGCCCTTTCTCGTGAGCGAACACTCACTGGCGTGGGCCTGGGGACGCGGTGATCGCTTGCTGCCGTTGCCGGCGCTTCCACCGGCGGCCGTGTGGCTGGCCACCTTCGCCGAGGGCGTGAACACCGGCGCCGCGTACAGCGCGTTCGCAGAGGCACGCGAGGCGCGTGGAGACACGGTACAGGCGTTTGCCTATCCGACGTCAGCGTTCGCGAGCTGGCACGCCGTTGCCGCCGTCGCGGTGAATGATTTCGAACCGGTGGTCAGCGCTATGCATGCCGGCGTGGCCGCCGTGCTGCCGGGCTTTCGTACGATTGCGGCCGAGCGACGCGCCAGCGGCACACCGGCGATCGGCATGATGAGCGGAAGCGGCGCGACCTGCTTCGTGCTGTGTTCCGGCAGCTCGATGGGTGTGCACACCGACGAACCGCTCACGTTGCTCGCGACGTGCACGCGCTGATCAGCACATCGCCACGCACGGTCACGGCGCTCACGGCATAACCGCGCGCTTCCGAATCTCATCGGTGATAAACGATTCGAGTGCCCCGGTCGATCCGCACAGGACCGCATTCCTCGACACGCCTGACAGGTCTTGCGCGCCAGCGAGCATACCGACCCGTACGCGGCTCTCTGCCGGACCGGCCGAGTCTACCCAGACGATCAACGCCATCGTGATGCGCCGGACGTCGGCATACTCACCGCTCATTCCCGAGCCGCAGCTGAGGTACTGCGAGAGTCGTACGCGCCCGAGCAGCCTCATCATCGTGAAGCCGTCGCTGCCCAACACACCATTCTGCGGTTCGTTGACCGACAGGGGCACCTTGAGCTCCTGTAAAACGGCGGCGGCAGCCCCATAGGTCAGCGCCGGCGAGGCGGGAACGGAAACCGCGGCGGTCGCCACGGAGTCGATCAACATGGGGCGCAGGTTGCCGGGTACTCTGACCCGGATCGGCGACGCCTGCGCCGACACGTCACGAGCGGCGGCAGCGGAAAGCGTGGCGCACGCGGCGAGCGCGGCAAGCGCGCGACAAGGTGTCATCATTGGCGACAGGCTCGGCATGGCGTCAGAGGAGAAGCATCTTGGTAAAATATGCTGACATCGCGCGCCATCAGGCTAGCGCCACCTGCGCCGACACTCGGCGATTGCATGACTGCTCTACTTTCAGGGCGCAAGATGCCGATGGAGACGCGCCCACCCCACTGCCCAACGCCGCCAATAGTGTTGAAATCAACCAACTCGAAAAGTTGAACTTGATCGATGGCGGAGGTCGAATCGCTACCCAAAGCGTCTCGAGCCAGCATGCTATTTCAGGCCGGAACCAGCTCATAGCGGCTGACCTTGATGTCGCCCTCATGCTGCCGCGCTTTTGCCAAGTCATGCGCGAGCTGCATGCGCAACCACATCTCAGGCGTACTTCCGAATGCCTTTGATAGACGAATCGCCATCTCAGGGCTGATACCGCTTTTCTCGTTCACGATATTACGGAGTGTGAGGCGCGTCACGCCGAGTATTTTCGCCGCTTCGGTAACAGTCAGCTTAAGCGGCTCCAAGCAGCTGCTTCGCACGATACGGCCAGGATGCACCGGGTTTTTCATGGGCATGGTCTCTCTCCCTCAGTGATAGTCGATCAGCTGCACGTCATACACATGGCCATCTTCCAGCCGAAAAATGATTCGCCAATTGGCGTTCACCGTCATCGCCAAGAACCCTCTGAGGCTTCCTTTCAGCTGGTGCAAACGATAGCCTGGCAAATCGAGATCGTCGCGGCTGACAGCTTCATCGAGCATTCTCGACTCGCCGAGCCCGCGCCACGTGTAGTTGATGACCCGCGTGCCGTCGCTCCGGATCACGCCCACCGGCTGGTCGAGTCCTTCCACGTGCACGTAGTCGGCAGAGCCGGAGTTGAGGGCGGTGGCCGTGCCGTCGGCGGTGCGCCAGTCGTAGAGCAGCTGGTCGCCGTCCCACATGGCGCGCTACCAGTCTCTCAGGCGACTCAACGTGCGCGCGTGCAGTCGACCTCGTACTTGAGCTTCTTACTTGCCGTAGTCTGCGTGATCTGACCTTGTGGCTGCAGGATCGTTTTCAGGCCGCTGAGCAAGCCCACTAGACGCAGGTCGAAAGCACCGTCGTCGTATATCCGCTGGCTGTGGCGCTATTCGACCGCGAAACGCAGAGCTGTCGCGGCCGCTCGTACAGCTTGAACGTCCTCAGACATCCAAGGCACCCTTTATGGGTCGCGATGCAGCGTCCGCGACTCGAAGCCAAGCGGCGAGGCGCAATGGGTACGGTCTCCACGGGGGCATGTGGATCAAGTGCCATACGAAAGATAGATCCGTTGTCGCTCCGTCGTGGCTGTTTCTTCCCTTCTGCAAACCTCACGCACTTCGCTGGCGAACCCTCCCCTCGCGCGGAATACAAGCAGCTGCGCCAAAGTTGAACCCTGAACTGCCAGTTCTTCAAACAGACTCATATCAATTATCTCCCCGAGGATTCGATCTTGAAAGTGAAGCCGCCATGCTGAAAGTTCTGGGTTGATTCCAAAGTGCTCCTCCGCACTGCGCATCAAACTGTAAGCTCTGCTGAACGCGATACCAGAGATAGCTTGGCCAATGGGATGAGCAGCGACTGCAGGACTCTCGTTTAGCGCGAAGTAAATAGCCACCAGATCGAGATAAAGTTCGATGGTAGACTCACTTTCCAGCACGGCCAACTCGTAGGCCCATGCTGCCTCGATAAATCTCTCGAGGTGATCTAGTGTGGCCGCGGTTTGCGTTAAGTTCATCGGAACGGATTGACTCCTGCATCGAAGATGGAGCGATCGCGAACGTGTACCCATACTCGCCCCGATCTGAAATCCTGTGTGAAACCCCTTACACCGTTGCGCAGCCCTTCGGCGGGGACAATCGCGTCGTTTCGGTTACTTGGTTGGTTCGCAACATCTTCGAACAGGCGAATGAACCTCTGTTTCGATGAACCGCTAATTGGATTGACGTGTCCTCGTTTCGCACGAAATATGTGACCGAGTACATCGCTTGTTTGACGCACTGCGGCTCTCGCGGAGCTCGGCGCAGCGCTGCTTCCGCCTGTGAGGAGCGCAAGAGCGATCTCAATCGGGTCGCCCATCCCCGCTGATTCAACTCTGCCCCCCGCTCGACGATTAAAGGCAACATACCATCTGTACCAGCAGGGCAATCAGCATCGATATTCGTCTTCCCATCGCCGCCGACATTCTCCGGGCACAGCCCAAATGGATCTGCAAAGTTCACCGGATCCCCATCGGCAAAGCCGTACAGATTGAGCCCGCCGCCGAGTCCGATCGGATCGGCTTGCGTGAACCGCCCACTCACGGGATCGAAGTACCGATTCCGGCGATACAGCAGCCCCGTCGACCCCGCGCCGTTCTCGGCCAGCGTGCCGAACCAGGTGAACGGCCCGCTCAAGCCGCTGGCCAGCACGTTCGGCGTATAGTACACGCTGCCCTGCGTGCGCGTGGGCCAGTCTACGGCCACGCCGCCGCTGGCGATCGACACGTCACCGGGGGATCCGTCGGTGAACACGCTCGACTCGCCGAGCCCACGCCACGTGTCGTTGAGGACCCGCGTGCCGTCGCTCCGGATGAGGCCCACCGGTTGGTCGAGCCCTTCCACGTGCACGTAGCCGGCGTAGCCCGAGTTGAGGCCGGTGGCCGTGCCGTCGGCGGTGCGCCATTCGTACAGCAGCTGGTCGCCGTCCCACACCGCGCGCTGCCAGTACGATTGGCACGCGTTCCCCACCGGATCATTGCACAGCGTGCCGGAGCCGGTGGGCGCGCTGCCGCTGCGCCGCGTCCGCGTGAGGATCCGGCGACCCAACGCGTCGTACCAGTACTCCTCCCAACTGCCGAGGCTCGCGCTACTCCCCACCCGGAAGTCGTAGCGCTGCACCACGCTCAGCTTTTCGTCGGCGCGGTAGTAGTGCCGCCCGCCCGTCTGCGACGCGTAGCCGCCGCCGTTCACCGGCGGGATCGTCACCAGCACGCCGGACAGCGTGACGCGGCCGCCGTCGCCATCCTGCGTGAGCTCCTCGCTCACCATGGTCTGCGTGATCGACCCCTGCGGCGGCAGGATCGTGTGCCGGTCGAACAGGAATCCATCGTTAAAGTAGTCGGAGAACGCCGGCGCCTCGTCGCCACTGGCTGAGGTCCGGGTGCGCGAATAGAACACGTTGCCATAGGCGTCGTTGCGGAACTCCTGCACCTGGTACGCGAAGGCGCTGCTGCGCACGCGCTCCTGTGCCACGACGGCGCCCTGCGGATCGTAGGCATAGTGCACCCGCTCACTCGCTTGCGGGCGACTCGTGGCCTGCGCGCTGTCCACTTTGTCGCGCTGGTCGTACCAGAGGCTGTCGAGCTGCAGCTGGTTCACGCTGCTATTGGTGCTCACGCGCTCGCGGCGCGCCAGGCGACTGTCGGCATCGTACGTGCGACGCTCCCACACACCTAGCGCCCCGCCACTCGTCGCCACGGCCAGCGAGTCCACCCGGGACTGCAGGTCATGACGCACGCGGTACGTGTTGCCGCCGGGATCGGTGACCTGCTGCAACGGGCCGAAGTCCGCAACCCCGCCGCTCGTATACGCGTAGCTCGTGGTCCCGAGCTCCCACGTCATCGTGCTGCGACGGCCGTTGCGATCGTACGTGTAGTCTTGTCCGCGCCGCTCGGCATCAAACGCGGGGCTGCTGTAGTTGGCGAAGATGAGCGAGTCGCGCGCGAGC
>JBBQXC010000216.1:0-7306 GCA_038210005.1 Gemmatimonadales bacterium | reverse complement strand
AGCCACCGTGTTGCAGCGGCTGCGCATCGCCGCCGCCGCGGCGCCGTGGTCGCTCGAGTTCGAGACGCTCCTCGGCGACCATCCGGCACACGGCGGCGTGCTACGCTTCTCCGTTCCGGTACTCGGCGGTCAACGCGATGCTTCGACGTCGCCTGTTGCACTGAATCGTTTCGTGTACCAGGCCACGCGTGTAGGCCTGCAGCACATACATGTAACCGTCGCGCCACGCGGCACCGAGTCACAGTCGCAATGCGAGCTCACGATCACGGGCGACCTGCGTTTCGGTGAGCGGCGCAGCATCGGCATCTACCGTGCACTCACGAAGGTGATGGCGAGTGTCGTGGCCGTCGCGGGCGCCATCGTTGGGGAGAACACGGCAGGCCCGGCGGGTGCCGTAGCGGGGCTATCGATCGGCGCAGCCGCGGCCTTCGGCTTCAACACGTTGGTCGCCGCAATCGGCCGCTGGGAGCATCGGTTGGCTCACCGCGTACTGACGGCCGAACTCGACGCCCTGCTGAGCCGCGTGCAGCGGCCGTCGGAGGAAGCGCGCGCCTTCGGCCCTGAGAACGCCGCGCCAGTGCCGCGTCTTCGTCGCGGCTTTGATGAGGTTGGCTTCAGCCTGCGAGCGGGGCTCCGGTTGGCTTGAACCGCGGCGGCGCGGGTAGTTGCTCGAGATAGCGGCTTTACTGATCGCGACTTCTCAGTATCTTACAAGCTGAGATGTTGTCCTCCTTGCTCCCTCGAATCCGCCGCTTAACGGCGCGCAGTCTGCTCGCCGTCGCCCTCGCCCCGATTGGGGCGGTGCTCGCCGCGCAGACCACGCCGCACGGGACAGAGCGCCATATCCACGGCATCGTTGAAGACGACGCCACTGGTCGTCCCCTCGCCAACGCGACCATAACCGTGCAGGCCGCGCCGCGTTCGCGCCAAACGACCCCCTTGATGTTCAGTACCCGATCCGACGACAAGGGACGGTTCGATTTCCGTGATCTCCCCGCCGAAGTGGTACGTCTGCGAGTGCGGGTGCTGGGCTTTACGCCACACGAGGAACGGGTGGATCTGATCGACGCCGATCGGCTGATCACGGTGCACCTCACGGTGGCGACCACCGTGCTGCAGGAAGTAGCGGTGCGCGCCGATACGCTGGCTGAACGTCTTGGGCGCGTGGCAGCCACGAGCACGCTCGATGCGGCGGCGCTGTCCGCGACGCGCGGCCAAACACTCGGCGAGACGATCAAGAATCTGCCGGGCGTGGCGGTCATTCAATTCGGACCCAGCATCGCCAAGCCCGTGATTCGTGGCCTCAATTCGCAGCGCGTCCTGGTGATGAACGCCGGGCTGCGTCAGGAAGACCAGCAGTGGGGCACCGAACACGCGCCGAACATCGACAGCTTCGAGGCGAGCAGTGTGACCGTCGTGCGCGGCGCGGCCACCGTGCTGTACGGCGCCGATGCACTGGGTGGTGTGGTGCGGGTGGATCACGCGCCGGTGCCCGATTCCGGGGGCACGCACGGGGACATCGCGCTCAACACCTTCAGCAACAGTCGGCAGGGCGCGCTGTCGATGAGTGCCCAAGGCGCCGACCTCGTACTGCCCGGACTCGGCACCACCGGCTATCGCGTGCGTGTCACGTCGCGTGTGGCCGGCAACGGTGGCGCACCGGACTACTATTTGTCGAATACCGGCTTTCGTGAACTGAATGGCAGCGTGGCGTTGGGTGTCACGAGGTCGTGGGGCACGGCCGATGTATTGCTCAGTCGCTTCGGAACGGAGCTGGGCGTGCTCAAGCAGGCGCACGTCGGGAACGCCGACGATCTCCAGCGCGCCATGACCACGCCTCCCACCGATTCGTCGTTCACATACGGCATCGATCGCCCCAGCCAACAGGTCAGTCACACCACACTTCGCACGCGCTTCACGTTTGCCGCGCCGAAGGCGAGCGAACTCGAACTGGTGTACGGGCTGCAATACAATCACCGCCGCGAATTCGACAATCACGGTCCGCTGCGCTTCCGTAACGAGGCAGCATTCAACCTCAAGCTGTTCAGCAATTCGCTCGATCTGCGGTGGACCCACGCGCGGTGGCGCGGACTGAAAGGCACGATCGGTACGAGCGGCCTCGCACAGGGCAATCAGACGCTGGGCAAAGCCTTTCTGATTCCCGGGTACGACCTGTGGCAGGGGGCGGTGTACGCGCAGGAAGATCTCGCGCTCGGACGCTTGTCGCTCAACGCGGGTCTTCGTGGTGATGCCATTTCGCAAACGACGATCGCGTTCGCCGATCAAGGTATCCGCAGCGCCGCAGGCACGCGCACATGGCGCGACTTCTCGGGTTCGTTCGGAGCCGCGTACTTGTTGGCCGATGGTCTCGATATCGCGCTGCGCGTGGCGCGGGCCTGGCGTCCACCCACCGTGAACGAGCGCTACGCGCAGGGGGTGCACCATGGTACAGCACAGTACGAACTGGGGAACGCCGCACTGAATGCCGAGCGGTCGCAGGGCGTGGAAGCGACGCTTCGGTACACGCGACCGTCGTTCAATCTGGAAGCGGCCACGTACCGCAACACGATTGCCGGGTTCATGTATCTGCAGCCCGGCGAACCAGTGCAGACCATTCGCGGAGCCTTTCCCGGCTTTCGCTACTCACAAACCGACGCGCGTCTGCGTGGCGTTGAACTGTCGGGTAATTGGAGTCCGCACATGCGTGTGCAACTGCGGCTCAACGGTAGCGCGGTGCGTGGCCTTGACCGCGTGAACGGTGGCCCGCTTTTCGACATGCCGGCGGACCGCGTGTCACTGACCACGCGCGTGCAAGGGCGGCGACCGTCGGTGGGCGCATGGTTTGTGGGAGCGGGCACCCAGATGGTGCGCCAGCAGGACGGCGTACCGGAGGGCACCGTGTACACGCTGCCGACGGCGGGCTACGCGCTCATGCAGCTCGAAGCGGGAAGCACCGGCGCGCGCGTGCTTGGGCAGCGTCTCGACGTGTCGCTGTCGGTGAACAACGCGCTCGATACGCGCTTTCGCGACTACCTGAGTCGGTACCGACTATTTGTGAACGACGCGGGTCGTGATGTGGTGTTCCGCGTCACGATGCCGTTTTGAGCTTCTCTCCGGATGCCGACGACGAGGGGCGTCTCATCCGATCTGTTTCTTCCCCTGACCGTATGAGGAGTAACGTCATGATCGAACGTATGTCGCGTGGGATGTCGCGTGGTGTGGTATTGGCTGGTGCGAGCGCGCTGGTGTTGGCGGTGTCCGCCTGTGGCGATTCCGCCACGGCGCCTGGCGGTGAGTCTGAAGTGATCTCCCGAGTGACGCTGACGCTCACGCCATCGGCGGGTGGCGCCGCACTGTCATCGTTCATCGATGACAGCGATGGCAACGGCCCCACGGCGCCTGGTGCACAGGTTGGCGCGCTGGCACTGGCGAGGGGTGTCACCTACACCGGCACCGTGAAGTTCGAGAATCGTCTTGTGACGCCAGCGGAAGACATCACGGCCGAGGTGCAGAAGGAGGCGAACGAGCATCGCGTGTTCTACACGGTCACGAACGCCGGTGTCACAATCACCACCACGGACGTCGACGGACAGAATCGTCCGTTGGGTGTGCGCTTCAGCAAGGTGGTCACACCGACTGCCAGCGGGCTCGGCACGGTACGTGTGCTGCTTTGTCATTACGGCAACGTGGCGAAGGTGGGCACGGCCACGTCGTGCACCGGAGACACAGATATCAGTTTGACGTTCAACTTCACCATCGCGCCGTAAGCGCGTCGGGTTCGGCCGCCCACCTGCACGGTGGGCGCGCCGAGTGCGTTCGTGGAACCGCAAATGCACTCCAGGTGCGCCAATCATGGACCGTGTGCTGGAACGACGCGTTGTCGGACCAAGGCAAGGTCCGGGGGAAGTCGGCATCGTCCAGCGTCTGCAACTCCTCGCTGCCGACACGCTCGCGTACGTCGATCCCAATCAACGTCGAGCGACGTTCTTCACACCGGAGAGTCGTTTCGTAACGCAGCTTGCGTTCCCGCGATTCAACGATGGAACCGATGTCGGCCTGATCGCGCGTCTCGATCACGGACGCTGGCTGGGCACGATGCGTCCACCGTTCGTACCGATCATGTCGACGGGTGACCGAGTGTATCGCACACCGTTCGCCGTCGTCGCGTTTGCTGTAGATACCATCGCACTGGTGCCTGACGTGGAAGCGTACGCGATGACGACGACGGAAGAAGGCGAGACGCGGCCCGACGAGTACCCGCTGCGGTTCGGTCGGAGCACGGTCATCGCGAGCGACGGCCGTCGCACCTTTGTCGGCACCAACGAGCAGCACGAGATCGTCGAGTATGGGCCGCGCGGGGCCGTGCGACGTATTTGGAATGGCACACCCGCGCTGCCGGTGGCAGACGGCGATCGCACGCGCCTCCTCGACTGGGTACTCCGCGAAACCGACCGCAGCGGCCGATCGTCCTCGGCACGTGACGTGGTTCGACAGATCATCAGTCAGTGGCGGTTCGCCACCACGTTCGCCTGCTTCGACAAGCTGCGCGTCGGCACCGACGGCACGCTCTGGGAAGAAGCGCCGTGGGTGCTCACCTCCGATGCGCGACGTTACGTGGTGTACGACACGGCCGGGCGCGCGATCGCCCGCGCCGAGTTTCCGACGCGCGTAACGCCATTACGGGTGAGCGCCACCGCAATGCTGGGCTCACGACTGGATGGGGACGACGCACCACAGCTGCAGCAATGGCGCGTGCGTCCGACGCGCTGAGGACTGGCGGTATCGGCTGAGGCGCGACGGTCACCGCCTGACCTTGCCAGTACTGCCAACTCCGGACATCATCCGCCATGTCACTCACGCACGAAGACGTCACCCCCGGGCTCGTGGTCCAGCTGGACACGGCCGTACTGCGCGCCCACGGCGGCAGTCAGACGAACGCCGTGCTAGGCCCCGAAGGGGACCGGTCGGTGGTCGGCACCCAGGACTTTTTGATCGTGGGAGTCGACGCGGCGGCCGGTCGCTGCACCGCCGTTCCCCTCTTCGCGAAAACGGCCGTCGGCAATCAGCCCCTCGAGAACGGCAAGAAGTCGGGGCGGGCCGAACAGTGGGTCGGCACCGACACCTTCTTCTCGCGCTGGCAGCATTGGCGCATTCCGCTCGCGTCAATCGTGGCCGCGTCGGCCGACGATCCGGCCTCCAGCGCGGATCGCCGTCGCTATGCCGCGACCGATCGTTCGGCACTCGATGACATCAAGAACTGGGAAGGGCGGAACCGCGCCGCCTATCGGGACGCGTAACACGGCGCTCGCCGCCACGATCTACGCCGTATGGGATCGGTTATCGTTCATCGTATGCCGATCGATTACGCGCGACGCCTGACCGGCGCGGTTCGTACCAGGCGGGACGACATCCACCTTGGCGTCGGGTTGGCCTTCGTCGCCGGCGCCACAAATGCGGGCGCCTTTCTCGCGGTATCGCAATACACCTCGCACATGACAGGCATCGTCTCCTCGATGGCCGATGCCTTGGTGCTGGGACAGACGCAGCTGTTCCTGACCGGCGTGGGCGCGCTCTGCGCCTTCACGCTCGGCGCGGCCACGACCGCGATCATGGTGAACTACGCGCGCCGCCGTGGCCTCAGCAGTGCTTTTGCGCTGCCCCTGCTAGTGGAAGCCGGTCTCCTGCTCGTGTTCGGGTTTCTCGGGGCGCGCCTGCAGCTCATCCACAGTGTGTTCGTGCCCGCCACGATCACCCTACTTTGCTTCATGATGGGGCTGCAAAACGCCGTCATCACGAAGATTTCCCACTCCGTGATTCGGACGACACACGTTACCGGTATCGTGACCGACATCGGCATAGAGCTCGGCAAGTACGTGTATGTGAACCGGCACGACCTCCCAGGAGAGCCACGTGTAATGGCCGACCGGAAGCGACTGAAAGTCCTCTCGATGTTGCTCGCCGCCTTTTTCTCCGGCGGTATGGTCGGGGCGCTCGGCTTCCGCGCCATTGGTTACAGCGCCACGATCCCGCTGGCACTCGTCCTGCTCACACTTGCCGCCGTGCCCGCCTTCGACGACGTGCGCAGCGCGCTGCGGGACGAGCGCGTGAGTGACGACTAGAACGGCACACCAACCGATGCCCGCGGATGCAACCACGGCAAGTGTGCACGGTGCTGGCGAGTCTGACCGTGGTGCGATATGCCACTGTCCAATCCGCGGTCACACGGTACGGCGATCCCCCGGTCGCCGATTCGTGGCGAGCCGAGTTCCTCCGTGAGCAGGACTGACGCTGAGACGCGCGGAACTCCCCCCAAGACCGGCGCCGTCCGCACTTTGCGCAGCGGCGATCTCTGCCGCACATAGATTTCAGATAGTCTCCTTGGTTATCTGCGTCGCCTCCATTTCCGATACCGCGCTATGAGCCGTCGTTTCATATTCGCCAGTCTCCGAGCGCCGGCCGCGCTGGTCGCCGTGTTCGCCGCCCGCACCGCGCTCGCGCAGCCGCCCGCCAAATCTGTCGCCCCCGTGTTCGTCAACGGCATGGCACAGGTGGTCCCCGAATGGCGCGATTCCACCGCGTGGATTCGCCACGACCTGTGGGTCGAGACCGACTTCGACAGTGATCGCGACGGTCGTAAGGATCGCGTGCACGTCGACGTCACGCGTCCCGCGCAGACCGAAGGTGGTGGACTGAAAGTGCCGGTGCTCTACGGCTCGAGTCCATACTTCGCCGGTACGTCGCGCGACGATTCCAACTGGAACGTGCAGCAGGAACTCGGCGATCAGCCTCCTACGCGTCGCGCCCTCGCCGCGCCCGTGCATCAGCCCAACCGCCGTCGCATCTCCAACGCGCTCGTGAACGAGTGGGTGCCGCGCGGCTTCGCGGTGGTGCATTCGGAGGCGACCGGCACCGGCCTGTCGCAGGGCTGCGCGACCGTGGGTGACTATCCCGAGCGCGCGCCCATGAAGTTCGTGATCGATTGGCTCAACGGCCGCGCCAAGGGCTACACCACGCCCGCGGGTCGCGAGGAAGTGCGCGCCACCGGCTGGTCGACCGGTAAGGTCGGCATGATCGGCACCTCGTACGAAGGCACGCTTCCGTTGGCTGCGGCGACCACCGGCGTGAAGGGACTCGAGGTGGTCGTGCCGGTGTCGCCGAACACGTCGTACTACCTGTACTACCGCTCGAACGGACTGGTGCGCTCACCGGGTGGCTATCTGGGTGAAGACGTCGACGTGCTGTACGACTTCGTGGCCAGCGGGGACCCGGCCACGCGTGCGCGATGCGACGTGCTCTGGAAGACCAA
>JBBQXC010000215.1:0-7364 GCA_038210005.1 Gemmatimonadales bacterium | reverse complement strand
CGGCATTCTCGCCGCGATCGCGATTCCGAAGTTCGCCGACACGAAGAAGAAGGCGTACATCACGGCCATGAAGTCGGATCTCAAGAACCTCGTCCCGGCCGCCGAAGCGTGGTTCTCGGACAACAACACGTACACCGGTTTTGTCGCCCCGCCGGGTTCGGCCGGTGTCGCGCTCAGCGTGACCGCCGCAACGGCCACGGGCTGGTCGGGTCAGGCCACGCATGCGAATGCGACGGGTTCGACGTGTGACATCGGTGTCGGCAGTGCTACGCCGGCCACGCTGGCCGAAGGCGAGCCGGGCGGAGCCACCTGCCGGTAATGCAGTCGCAGGTCGGCTCTACGGGCCGGGGCATGAGGGGTCGAGCATACGCTCGGCCCCTCTGTCGTTGATGCGCGCTCAGCGCAGTTGCCGCGACGCTCGCGATGACGCATCCTCCCGCGTGTCCAATTCCGCGCTACCGCGCATTCAGGCGCGACTGAGCCTCGCCCTCGTCGCCGCGACGCTTGTCGCACTCGTCGCTGTCATGGCGTCGATGTGGCTGACCGAGTTTCTGCCCCCGACCGCGCGCTGGCCGGTGGTGCTGCTCCTCCTCGGCCTCATCTCGACGGTCTGGGCCACGTCGATTCGGCGCGAACTCCAGCGGGTTGTCGAGGAGCCACTCGCTGCCTGTGCTGCCGCCGCCGAAGCCATTGCGCAGGGCGAGACGACCAAGCGGGTGCCGGCCGGGGCTACGCAGGAGTTCAATCTGCTGGCCACCAGCATCAATCGCATGACCGAGCAGCTCCTTGCCGCCAACCAGCTCCGGATGCGCGTCGAGAAGCTCGCCACGATGGGGCGCATCGCCGCCGGCGTCTCGCATGAAATCGGCAACCCGTTGTCCGCCATCGCCAACTACGCGCACGTCCTGCGCATGCGCACCGAAGGGGTGGCCGGTACCGTCGAACCGCTCGACGCACTCGAGCGCGAGATCAGTCGTATCGATCGCATTATGCGCGGACTGCTCGACTACTCGCGCCCCCGCCGGCTCACCCCCAAACCGGTGGTGGTGGACAACGTCATCAAGGACGTGCTCCGTTTGCTCGCCGATCAGGGCATTACACGCCGATTCCGCCTCTCGCCGCAGTTCGAAGCGCCGGACGGCGTGGTGTACGCTGAACGGCACGACCTCGAACAGGTGTTCGTCAACCTCATGCTTAACGCCGCCGACGCGATGGATCGCGACGGCCTGATGGTCATCGGCACACGCATCAATGATGTGTCCGACTTCCCGGGCGCCTCTGAAAAGCGGCGCACCGACAGCCCGGGCGAGAAGTGGACGCACCGGCCAAGCCGCAGAGCTTTCGAATGGCTCGCACGCCCCGAGTCGCCAGAGCGATTTCTGCAGATCGTCGTGGCCGACTCGGGCACCGGTGTTGCCCCCGAAGACGAAGAGCGTATTTTCGAGCCGTTCTTCTCGACCAAGCAACCCGGTAAAGGCACGGGCCTCGGCCTCGCCATCGTCGCCAGCACGATCGAGAATCTCGGCGGGACCATCTGGGTGCAGCGCGCCCGCGAAGGCGGCGCCGCGTTCGTGATCCTGCTGCCACTGCACTCAAGCAGCGGCCTGCTGGGCATCACGGCGGAATAGCGGTCGACTCCGCGCACGATGCACGCGCCCTGACATGCAATGAATTCATGACGCACGCACGATTCTGGTGACAACAGGTCGCGACACAGGGCGCATACTCCGCCCATGTCGCGATCCCATCGCTCCGCACGCCGCCACGGCCGGCTCCTCATCGAATGCCTCGTCGCCCTGGTGCTCCTCGCCACGGCCGGCCTGACACTCACAGCCAGCGCTCGCGCGCTCGCCACACTTGCCGACGACGCACTCCTCGTCGCCTACGCACAATCCAATGCTGCCAGTCTCGCCGAAGCCGCGCTCGCGCATGACTGCGATAGCCCGACCATCGCACCGGCCGCCTTCGGCGCCCGCATCACCACCACCGCCGTCGACACCCGCCTCGCGGCACTCGCCGGTCGCACCGTCACGGTCACACTCGCACCCGCCCCACTGTCGGCGCGGGACACGCAACGGCTCACGCTGAGCGCCGCGCGGAGCTGCCCGTGAACGCCCGGTCACGCCGCTCCAACGCACGCCCCCACAATGGCGGCGCACTGCTCGAACTGCTGGTCGCGATCCCGATCCTCGCACTCCTCGCCACGATCGCCGTCGCGCTGCTGCTCAACGCGCAACGTGCGGCGCAGCGCACGGACCAAACCCTCGCGGTGTCGCACGAGTTGCGGCACGCCAGCGCAGTCCTCGCCGCCGCATTCCGATCGCTCACCCCGCACGATCTGATCGCGTGGTCCGACACATCGATCGAGTTCGAATCCACGATCGCTACAGGCATCGCATGCAACGGACGCGGCGCCCGCGATCGTGTCGAACTCATCGCCGCCTCCTCCGCCGACGCCGCCCGCGCGCATGAAGGCATGCCGATCCAGCCCAACGATCGGGTCACGGCCTACACAGCTACTCTCGATAGCACCCTCGCACCCACACGACTCATCGGCACGGTGCGCACAGCGTTTGCCTCGTCCACCTGCGCCGGATCGCCACTCATCGACAGCAGTCCCGACCCCGCCGCACGCACGCTCACGCTCAGGCTCGTCGATACACTCCCGCGCGCGCTCGTCGCTGGCTCACCGGTGCGCATCACGCGCGTCATCCGCTACGCCCTCTACCGATCCGGCACTGCACATTTCCTCGGCAGGCGCGAGCGCAACGCACTCGGATGGGACGTCACACAGCCGGTCGCCGGACCACTGCTCTCCGCCAGCGCACGCGGTCTGCAGATCGTCGTGCGCAGTGCGACCGGTGTCCCGCTGCTCTCCGGCGATACCACCGCCGCTCTCCTTCACGTCGAACTCCGCGCCGCCGCCCGCATCACGCCACGTGCCGCATCGGCCCCCACGACACGCGTCGATTCCACCATCCTCGAGCTCGCGCTCCGTGCGAGTCCGCGCTCATGAGGCCACGCCGCTCAACACGTCCCGCGCCGCTGCACGCCGCGACCCACGCCGTCGGGACTATACGTCGCCGTCACGGCTTCATGTTGCCGTTGGTCGTTGTCGTCACATTGCTCGTCGCACTGCTTACCGCCGGCGCGCAATCCGCCGCATGGCGCGCCACCCGCGCCGCCCGTCAGGCATGGAACGGCGAGCGCGCACTCCTCGCCGCCGACGAAGGCATCGGGCGACTCCAGTCCACGTGGGATCCGCAGGCGTTCGCAGAGCAATCCATCGGCAACCGCGCTGCCGTGCAGCGCACGACCGCCGATGGTGCCGTGGTCGACCTGCAGATGGTACGCACGCAGCCGCTTGTCGCATGGATCGAAGCCAATGCGAGAAGCAGCACCGCCGGCGCGCCGCGCCCCGCGCAGCGACGCATTGCACGAGCGCTTCACCTCCAGCCGCCCGCGCTCCCATTCGGCGCCGCACTCGTCGCACTCTCGCCGATCCGGCTCCATGCCGGTGCCGTCGTCTCGGGCATTGATGACGTAGTGATTCCCGACCCCTGCGGCCCGTGGCGCGACTCCACCAGTATCGCTGGCATCCACGCCCAGGCGCCTGTGATCGATGCTGCCGCCTTGGTGCTGGGCGCCCCCGCAACCAGTGCACCCGCAGATCCCCCGCGGGACACACGCCTGTGGAACAACGCGTGGCCATACCTGCAATCACGAAGCGCGCCCCGCGCGCTCCCCGCAGGCACCGGCACAGCGGTACTCGCGACGTCCTGGCGTGCTGTCATCGTCCGCGACAGCGTACCGCTGACCATCGCGGGCACCGTCTCGCACGAAGGACTGCTCGTTGTGGATGGTGATCTGGTCATCACCGGCTCGCTGCGACTGCACGGCATGCTGTTGGTCAACGGTACGGTCGACACGCGCACCGGCGCGCTGGAGCTCCGCGGCGCGCTCATCGTGCGCAGCCCCGCCGCCCAGCTGTCACACTTCGGAAGCCGCACCACCGTCCGATACTCGCAATGCGCCATGCAACGCGCCGTGTCCGCGGTCGCAATGCCGGCCACGATGCCGTTCGCGCTCTGGAGCGAACGGTGAGACAACCGCCGTGCAACGGACCGTGCCGACAGTGTAACGGTGCAACAGTTTCTGCCGCCATGAGCCGACACTGTCACGCTGTCGGCAGTTGGGCCCGCTCGTATGCTCTGGCAGGCGTTACCAAGTGAGAGGCGGGTCGTTTTGAGGGAGAATCGTCCGATTGGGACAGGTCAAAGTGTCCCAGTCATCGTGTCTCGCACGACAGTTTCGCGACGAATCGACCACCACGCACAACCCCAGCGATCCATGCAGCTCTTCGGACGGAAGAAGATCACCATCGGACTCGATATCGGATCCGGTCTCGTGAAGGCCGCCGTCATCGACCACAGCTCCGGCACTCCGGAGCTGACCAAGGTCGTCGTCACGCCGCTGGCGGAGACAGCCATCGTCGATGGAGAGGTCATGGACCCGGGTCTCGTCAGTGATGCGATCCGTCAGACACTGCAGGCCACCGGCGTCAAGTCCAGGCACATCGTCGCGGCCGTCGGTGGTCGGGATGTCATCGTGAAGAAGATCTCGATCGAGCGCGTCAAGGAAGCGCAGGCGCGTGAGCTGATGCGGTGGGAAGCCGAACAACACGTGCCCTTCGACATGGAGTCCGTCGAGCTCGACTTCCAGATCCTCGATCCGGACGCCGATGGTCTCGAGATGAGCGTGCTCCTCGTCGCGGCCAAGCGCGAGCTGGTCACCGCGCGTCGCCACCTGCTCGAGGAGGCGGGCGTTTCACCGTCGGTCATCGATGTGGATGCGTTCGCGCTGCACAATGCCTTCGAGGCCAACCACCCCGATGCCATGCAGGGCACGGTCGCGTTGCTCAACATCGGAAACGAAGTCACCAACCTCAACATCCTCGACGAGGGTGTGCCCATTCTCACGCGCGATCTCACGGTCGGTACCCGCCGCTTCCGTGAGGATCTGCAGCGGGAACACGGCATCGGTGGCGACGAAGGCGAGCAGATGCTGCGCGGCTACGACCGCACGATGGAACTCGATGCTGCCGTCGCGATGCGCGGTGAAGAAATCGCCATCGGCATCGAGCGCGCCTCCACATTCCTCGCCACCTCGTCGCGCAACTTCGGTCAGATCCGCGCCGTCTACGCCTGCGGCGGCGGCTCCCGCGTACCGGGATTGCTGACCTGGTTGTCCGAGCGCCTGCGCATCCCCGTGCAGCCGGCCAACGCACTCGCGCGCATCAGCGTGCGTGACGGCGCCATGGAATTCCTGTCCGCCGATGAAGTCGCCCCGCTGCTCATGCTGCCCGTGGGCCTCGCGCTCCGCGCAGCCGCCTGAGGAATCATACGATGATGCTCCAGATCAATCTCCTCCCGGGCGCCAGGAAGACGAGCCGCGGCGGTAGTTCCTTCGATCTCGCCGGTGCAATCGGTGGACTCGGCGATCGCATTCGCGATCCATGGCTCATCGGCGCCACCGGTGCAGTCATCTTGTCCATCGCCGCAGTCGGTGTGCTCTTCACGTCGCAGCAGGCGCGCGCGAGTGAAGTCACGCAGAAGCTCGAGACTGCGGTGCGCGATTCGACGCGTTACGCCACCGTTCTCGCTGCACGCCGCAAGCTCACCGCGGAACGCGACTCGGTGCACCGCCAGCTGCAGATCATTCGCACCATCGATGACAATCGTTTCAACTGGGCGCACATCCTCGATGAGGTGAGCCGTGCGCTGCCCGCATTCACCTGGCTCACCATCCTCGAGCAGACCAGCAAGGCACCGCTGCCCCCGGGTGCCGACTCCACTCGCAAGAGCGCCGCTGCCGCGATCGCTGCGCCGGCTGCCAATGCCGCCAAGACCGACTCGGTCGCCAAGCCGGACTCGATCAATGTGCACCCCGATCTGAACTTCCGGATCGTCGGGCAGACGGTCGACATCCAGGCGCTCACGATGTTCATGCGTCAGCTCGAAAGCTCCCCGTTCATCCAGCGCGTGGCGCTCGCTCACTCGGAGATCGTGGTCGTCGAGAACAAGGACGTCACGCAGTTCGAATTGACGGCCGCGTTCGAAGTACCGCCCGCCGGGGTCGTTCGGACCTCTCCGCTCACCGTCCCGGTTCGCTGAACCCGAGGTTCTCATGGCGCTCATCCCGACCACCAGGCGCGACCAGATCAAGCTGGGTATCGGCTTCACCGCCGTTGCTCTTGCGGTCGCCTATGTGATGTACCCACACGCCGCGCGCACCGAGCAGCTCGCGCTCGAAACCGAGCGACTCACGCAGCTGGAAACGGCCAATGTGAAGGCGGCTAAGGAATTCGCCTCCGGCAACATCGAGACCTTGCGGGCGCAGGCGGCGGAGAATCGCTCCGCCCTCGTCGTCATGCGCCGCCTCGTGCCGACCGGACAGGAAGTGCCCGCGCTCCTCGAGGAAGTCTCCACGGCTGCGCGCCGAGCCGGCCTCGACGTCGGCGGTGTCACACCAGAGCCGGTCATCCCGGGCGAGCGATTCGACACCTATCGCTACACGGTCACGATCATCGGCGGCTATCACCAGTTCGGTGCGTTCCTCGCCAACGTCGGCTCACTGCCGCGCATCGTCGCGCCCGTCTCCTTCTCGATCATCAGCGGCTCGCCCATTCGCGGCGTCTCGGCGATCAAGACGGCCCAGAAGGGCGCGCTGGCATCCACCATCATGCTGCAAACCTACGTCGAGCGCACCGCGCCGCCGAAGGCTGTCGTAGCCCAGGGGAAGTCCTCATGATCCGCTGCCGTGCCCTTCTCGCCGCAGTCGCCGGCGCCTGCATCTCGACCGCGCTCCCAACGGCACTCACCGCTCAGCCGCCGACCCGCGCGATCACCACGGTCTCGGCAGGCACCGTTGCACCGACGCCGACGGTCAAAAAGGGGAATGGTATCCCCGCGCAAATCACCCTGCAGCGCGAAGTCTTCGACTACAGTGGCGCAGGTCGCCGCGATCCGTACAAGTCGCTCATGAACACGAGCGATGTCCGTCCGCTCATCAGCGATCTGCGACTCACCGCGGTCGCACTCGATCCGGAAGGCGACGGCTCCGTCGCGATCCTCCGCGACAGCTTCTCGAAGGCGCAGTACCGCGTCCGCGTCGGCCAGCAACTCGGCCGGCTTCGCGTCTCGGGCATCAAGCAGAAGTCCGTACAGTTCACGCTCGACGAGTTCGGATTCAATCGGCAGGAAACGCTGCAGCTGAGCAGCGACACGACGAAACTGAGGAACCCATGATGGGACCGACGACCGTTGCGGTGATCACCGCAGCCCTCGCAATCGCAGCGCACGGAA
>JBBQXC010000214.1:0-7386 GCA_038210005.1 Gemmatimonadales bacterium | reverse complement strand
GTCGTTGAGGTGCGTGCGTATGTCGAAAAGGTAGGAGGCGATGTACGACACCATCGCCGGCTCTCCGCCCCCATTGTCGCGCAGGTCGAGGATGAGCGCGCGCGTGCCGGCGACGAACGTCAGCGCCGCGGACGCCGTGGCAGCGCAGACGTCCGGGTCCGCGAAGAGGTCGAACTTGACGTAGCCGACATTGCCGGACAACAGCTCGACCTTGGTGAAGCCGCAGTTCATTTCGTCCAGCCGCGCCCGCTCGCGCGTCGCGTCGTCAGGCGACCGTGCGGGCCACGTTTCGCCTGACGCAGAGGGGGCGTCGGGCGGCAGCGAGCTGACGCTGTACATCACGTGCAGATGCTTGTCGTGCGTCACCTCGGCCAGGTCGTCGTCGAGCTGCATCGCGAACGAGGGGCCGTTCGCATTCTCACGATACGAGCCGCGTGCGCTTCGGGCGCGAAGCGTGTCGGCCGCGCGCGTCGCCACGTCCGGCGACACGTAGAACGTGTCGAGGAGTGCCGCCACCGTGGCGAGCGTCCGCGCTCGCCACGGCGCGTCGACGCGCAGGTCGGCCGCAACGACATTCGGTCCGAGCGGCTGAAAACGGCGCGCGGTCACACGGACCGGCTCGGCGACCGACACGTCGATCACACCGTACGCCGTCATGGGGCTCTTGCGCTCGCGCATGACAAACTCGATGTGCCGCGGGCTGCTCCGCTCGAAGGCGACCAAATCAAAACCGCCGGTCTGCTCGCGGAATCCGAGTTCGTCGCCGATCACCACGTCTGCCTCGTAGCGCCGAGCGTAGTCGCCGAGTCGCACGGAATCGGCGCTGTTGAACGCCTCGATCCAGGCCCGCAGTGCGTCGCCGGCGGGTGTGCGTGGAATCGCGGGTTCGGCCCGTACCGCCCGAACGCGCGTCGGTGCCAGTGCGCTCGTTGCGACAGGCGCCTGCGCGCCGGGCTGCGAGGTGGGCACGGCGACGCCGAGCAGGAAAGCGCAGCGTGAGAGTCGGCGGCGCCAGGCAGTGTTTCGGTGGGGCATGACGTGGTCCGGACGCGAGGGACGAACGTGGTGAGGCAGGCAGCTGGTCGTACGCGTGAGGCACTGGGCTGTTTCCGACGTCGACGTCCACAAGCCGAACAGCGCGAGACGATGCGGTGCGCGTGCGCAGTCCGTGCGACTCAGTTGGGGTCCTTGGCAGTCACCGGGCCGATTCTCGCAGGCACCCTGCGCCGTGCACGTCACCTGAGCCAGCGGTCGCCAACACGGCCACCGGGTGAGCGCTACGACGGCGAATGATCCACTCGGCGACGACGACATTGATCACCCAGCCCGCTCCCATCAGCAGTGCCCGAGGACGTTCGCCGGGCTTGGCGCCGACGAGCAGGAACCACGGCACATGCGTGAGCACCTGTGTGCCGGCACCAAGACCGATGGCGTACGCGCGCAGCATCCACTGGCCGTGCGACACAAAGTCGCGGCGTCTGATCGCGACCACGCTGAGCGCAATCGACAGCACCATCGCCGAGCCGAACACGAGGCGTTCGACGTAGAGGAGCTGACCGTCGCCCGGAGGCCACGGATAGCACTGCGTCATCCACAGCCCCGAGAGCGCGGCTACCATCCCGCACGGGATCAGGATCCGGCCGGCCGCACGGTGCCACCGGTGCCGCCGGCGTCGAAAGCCCGGCGAGAACTGGGCTGCGCCAAGGATACTGAACAGGATGACGGCGGGAATGTGGAGCAGCACGGGCTCTGGTGCGGCGAAGAACCGCGCATTCTCTGGCGTGATGGTCGCACCCCCAGTCAGTTGGGCGAGCCGCACGGTGCCGGCGATGGCCGGCACCAGACTCAGCGCGATGAGTGCAGCGGGGATGCCCCAGTCTGATCGGGTCGATGTCATGATGATCTCAGGAGAGAACGCGCGGTCCGACGCGCGGTGTTTGATGGTGACGGCGGGTGCACCTGTGGGACTCGACGCCTAGCGCGGCGCCTTCCCGTGCCGGTTGAACTTCAGTCCAGCCATGATCGACACATCGTTGCGTGTTGCGGAGTCGCCCGTGCCGTTCAGCGGCCTGAACCCCGTGGCGTAATCGCGCACTTCGACGCGCAGTCCCACGCGGCCGATGCCGAGTTCACCACCGATTGCGCCATAGCCGGCCAGGTTGTGTGTGGCGTCCACGTCCAGCTTGCGATAGTTGTAGCTGCGTGCGCCGGCGCCAAGGCCCGCGAATGGGCTGAACGTCACGAAGTGGCCAGTGAACAGCTGCGGGGCGCGGTACTCGAGGCCGACGTCCGACGTGAAGACATCGAGCTTCGGCGTGTTGGCGAGTAGGCGGTCGCGGCTGCGTGCCCAGCCGACCGAGCCCGTGACGGCGAGCGCTGGGCGCACGAGCCATGACAGCTGGACCGCGCTCGCGTGCGCGTCCTTGAGCACGTCCCGCTGATCGCCGGCGGGCACGAAGGCGCCACTGGTGAACAGGACGTTCCACTTCTTCGGCGACGGGGTGGGCGACTGCGCGGCGGCCGCCCGCGCGGTGGCGAGGAGCAGGCCGAGCGCTGCGGCCGCGGTGAGCGAGGCGCGTGCGATGGCATGGTGACTGACGCGTGCGGCGGGCACTGCGAATGCGTCTGACATGGTGTGTCCCTGGTGGGTGTGAGCACGACGGTGTGAGCACGACGGTGTGACAACAGGAGTTGGAGCCTTCCGTACAGCGGCCAATTCAATTAGCGTACTACGTACACTGTACGAGTGTATGGTATACACAGTTTCAGGTTTGTCAACACCCCTTGTGACGGAGCGATATGGCGGGACGGAAGAAGCAGGTGCCGCGTGCGCAAGCGGTGCGGCCGCAGCCGGCGTCGCAGGCAGAGCAGTCGGCGACACGTCCGCTCACCCGCGATGACCTGGTGCAGGCGTCGGTGCGCGTCGACCCCGACCTGCGGCGCCGCAGTGAACTGCTCTGGGAGGATCGCTCGCGTTCGACGCGTGGGCCGAAGGCCGCATTCACGCCCGACGATGTCGTGCAGGCGGCGATCCATATTGCCGAAGCGGACGGGCTCTCGGCGGTCACGATGTCAGCAGTGTCTGCGCGACTCGGCCTGACGACGATGGCGATCTATCGCTACTTCCCGAAGAAGGACGCGTTGCTCGATGCGATAGTCGACGCGGCGATGGGACGTCCACCGATTCCAAGTGATCCGCGTGGTGATTGGCGCGACGACGTCACACAGTGGGCACACGCGAAGCGCACGATGTTGTGCGCGCGTCCCTGGCTGGCCGAGTTGCCATTCGTGGCGGCGCCCCACGGCCCGAACTGGCTCAGGTGGGTGGAAGCGGTCGTCGAGCCGCTCTCACGCATCGGATTGAATGCCGTTGATACCGGTGAGATGCTCAGTGTGATCGACGGCTACACGCGCGGTGCCTCCGACACGGCCATCTCGCTCGCCAGGGCGCGCGCACGGGGGACCTCCGACGCCGAGTGGACCGCGGCGGTTGGGGCCGACCTCGGTCGCGCCATTGGTGATCCGCGCTTCCCGGCGTTTGCCGCCCTGATCACCGCGCCGTCTGGTGGCGATCCGCGGACGATGGAAACGTCGTTCGACTTCGGCCTGCAGCGTGTCCTGGACGGCATCGAGCGCTACGTCGCGGCCACGACGACACAACCAACCCGGCCCACACGTGTAGCGAAGCCGGCGACCCGATCACAGCGCTGAGGCAGAGGAGACGGATAGCGGCGTTGACAGGCGCCACGCGACGTCGGCAGGCGAGCGTGGCCGCGTGAGCGGTGGCTGTCATCGAGCGCACGTCTCCAACACCAGCTCACGGAGCCACCGGTGGGCCGCATCGGCCTGCATTCTGGGGTGCCACAGGAGCGAGACCGAGAGCGTCGGAGTTGCGAAGGGCAGGGCGAAGGTGTGCATGCCCGTGCGCAACACGCCGGTGTGACGCTCGGGGATCGTTGCGATCAGGTCCGAGCCACGCGCGAGCGCGAGGGCGCCGGCGAAGCCATCGACGTAGGCGAACACGGCACGCTCCGCATCGAGCGCCATCACCGCGTCGTCGACGCGACCGCGCTCAGTCCCGTGACGCGCGACGCTGATGTGCCGGCCCGCGAGGTAGCGCGCCACCGTGACCTTCCCCTTCGCGAGGGGATGCTTGGCACGCACAACACCGACATAGTGGTCCTCAAAGAGCAGGCGCACCCGTAACTCAGGTCCCGTGGTGGGCTCCACGATTCCGGTCTCGAGGTCTGCCGCACCTTCCCGCAGTGCAGTGGACTCCTTGTCCGGCTTCCGGATGAGTCGCAGGCGAACGTGCGGCGCTTGCGACGCGACGCGCGCGACGAGCGCCGCGCCGAAGTTCTCGGTGAATCCCTCGCTGGTCCGCAGCGTGAAGACGCGGTCCAGTCGTTCGAGGTCCAGTCGTTCCGTGCGGCGGAGGACCGCGCGTCCGTCCTCCACGATCTGCGCGACCCGCTCGCGCAGTTCAATGGCCCGTGGCGTCGGGACGAGCCCGCGTCCGGCACGCACCAGCAGCGGGTCACCGGTGGTCGCGCGCAGCCGTGCGAGGGAGCGGCTCATGGCGGAGGGGCTGAGCCGCAGCCGCCGCGCGGCCCGCGCGACGCTGCCCTCCGCGAGGAGCACGTCGAGCGTGACCAGCAGGTTGAGGTCGGGGCGTGCCATGGTGGCGGTGGGTCGGGCGGAACTGGGGTATGGCGTCGGATGCACGAATATCGTGCGAGCCGCGCGTGTTCCGCCATGACATGGACGTCGGTACGCTCCGGGTGACTCCAATAGTGGAGTCGTTCGCACGCGGAGACTGTCATGCCGGTTTCACTCGATAGACCTCGCACGATACCCGAAGCGTGCGCACTGCCGCAGCCGTCCACCCGCGGTGCCCTCGTCGGCCTGTTGCTCTCCACCTTCCTCGCGTCACTCGGCACGAGCGCCGCGAACGTCGGGCTCCCCACCATCGCCAGCGTATTCAAGGTGTCGTTCCCGGCAGTGCAGTGGATCGTGCTGGCGTACCTGCTTGCCGTCACGACGATGATCGTCGGCGCCGGCCGGCTTGGGGACATCGTGGGGCGCCGACGGCTGCTCGCGCTCGGGATTGCACTGTTCACCGGCGCGTCGCTCGTCGCGGGGCTCGCGCCATCACTCCCGGTGCTCATCGCCGCCCGGGCCGCCCAAGGGTTAGGGGCTGCGATGATGATGGCGCTCAGCATGGCCTTTGTGAGCGAGGCCGTCCGCCCGTCACGTGTGGGGCGCGCCATGGGACTGCTGGGCACGATGTCAGCCGTTGGCACCGCGTTGGGGCCGTCGCTGGGCGGCATGCTGCTCACGTTTCCGGGGTGGCGCGCCCTGTTCCTGATCAACGTGCCCTTTGGTGTGGCGGCGTTGTGGTTCGTGCGGCGCCATCTCCCGAACGCGCAGCCTCCGACCGTTGGCGACCGGTTCTTCGATCTGTCCGGCACTGCGCTCCTCGCCGTGTCGCTCGGCGCGTTCGCGCTTGCGCTGACTGCCGGCGGTCATCGGAGCGAATCCACGAGGATCGTGCTGCTCGCCGGCGCGGTGGTCGGGGCTGCGCTGTTTCTGCGGAGGCAGGCACACGCCCGCGTTCCGCTCGTCCCGTCCGCGCTCCTCCGAGATCGGGCGTTCGGCGCAAGCCTTGCCAGCAACGCGCTCGTCGCATGCGTCATGATGTCGACGCTGATCGTGGGACCGTTCTACCTGACACGAGGCTTGGGACTGGTGCCGGCGGCGATGGGGCTCACGATGACGGTCGGTCCAATCCTCACCGCACTCTCGGGGGTGCCGGCCGGTCGGTTTGTCGACCATCGCGGTCCGTTCCGAGCAGGCCTGATCGGATTGGCCGCGATGGTCCTTGGGAGCGGGCTGCTCGCCGCACTGGCCGGAACGCTGCATGTCATGGGGTACCTGGGTCCGATCTGCTTCCTCACGGTCGGATACGCGCTCTTTCAGGCCGCGAACAACACGGCGGTCATGGCGACCGCAAAGCCGGATGAGCGAGGTGTCGTCGCCGGTGTGCTGAGTCTGTCGCGGAACCTCGGTCTGATCACGGGCGCATCACTGATGGGTGCCGTGTTCGCACGCGGATCGGGGGTATCTGACATCACGGCGGCATCCGCTGATGCTGTCGCCCGAGGCATGCGCATCACCTTCGTTGTCGCCGCGGCACTTGTCACGCTGGCAATGGTGCTCAGTAGTGCGCGGCAGGTGCGTCAGTTGACGGTCGCCACGCTCGTCCTCGCCGGAGTCTCTACACCGCGTGCCGACGCGCAGCAACGCGTCGTCGCGTTGCGTGATCCGTATCCCGCCGCTGGCGCCGGCTGGGGACCACAGATCAGCCGCGACATCTACATGAGTCGGTGGGCTGAGGACTGGATGGCGCGACGTGTCGCAGGCACCGCACCGGCGCTCAAGGCGATGCCGCTTGGCGATGCGGCGTCCCTCACGATGAGCGGCGAATGGGACTCTTCGCCCTGTTCCTTCAGTGATACGCACCTCCTCACGACGACTTTCCGACCTAGATGTGACGAGTACCTTCACTGGTGCCGAGAGGGCGACATCTGTTTGGAGGTCAGGGCGATAGTGCTGCCCGTCGAGCTGACATTGAGAGATGGGGGCGCTGTGCCATCGCAGTTCTGGATGACGCTCGAAGGGCCGGATAGAGATGTCTGCCGCAACGTGTCGAGAGTCACGCGGTGAAGCTGAGTGGCGGACTGTGGGATGCACTAACGGTTACCCAGTCGCCCGACGAACGTCCGCCACGCGGCGGTGCGTGGACGCGGTGGGGAGTCAATCGGGCGTCACAAGTCTTTCAAGCGCCCACGCGATGTGCTCGCACACCAACGGCTCGGGATCGTCAAGCGCGCGCGTGAGCACCGCTTCTGCCGTGCCAACATTGCCCAACACGATGGCGGCGTTGCGCTTCACGCCGCGTAGTTTTGCGCGCTTGATCGGTGAACCCTTAAAAGCCGCGCTGAACGCGTCCTGCGACATCGCCAGGATCTCACGTGAGAGCGTCACGGCGTCCTTGCCGCGAATGAACTCGCGTGACGCAAACGGCGACCCCGCCGCCAACTCTCGCGAAAACTTCACATTCCACGGACACACGCTCTGGGAGATGTGTCGGTATAACCGTTTTATGGTCGAGCTCGGCACCGGCCTCGGAACTGTAAAGACAACAAGAGCTTAGCGCGTGTCCGCAGGCTGCCTCGCACGCGGTCCGGGGCGGGGAATCTGGTCTTGTGCCGCGCGCTGACGCACGATTCTACTCTATGATCGCTGGCGCTGCGTGGTCACGCCGCGCGGGCACGATGGGCGCAAACTCGCCCTTTCGTCCGGCCCAATCGCCAAGAGCGGACC
>JBBQXC010000213.1:0-7413 GCA_038210005.1 Gemmatimonadales bacterium | reverse complement strand
GAGGATCTCCGGCATGTAGGTCCCCGGCGGGCCATCACCGCGCTCCGACATCGACAGCAGGTTCGCCAGTCGATTGTTCACGCGAATCGGGTAGTTCAGCGGGTCCTGTCCGCTCTGATTCTTCACCTGATACACCTGCTCCTCCACCGCCGAGGCGTTGGCTTTCAGCGTGCCGCCCTTCTCAGCCAACGCTGCATCCTGACTGCGATTGAGTCGGTCGGCCAACTGCTCCTTCACACGACGGATATCGATCACCGCCTTCTGCGCTTCGTTCGTCGCGTCGCGCACCTGTTTGCCGAACGCATATTGCGCACGGAGGTCGGCATTCGTGACCTCGGGCAACAGCGGGCTGCGCACAATGGTCATCGGCGCGTTCAGCGTCTTACCATCGGCCGTGAGTCGCACGGTGTAGCGACCCGGCGGAATCGCCGGACCAGCCGTTCCAGCGCCCCAGAGAATCATCCCCGGAAAGCTTTCAATGCCGGTGGCGCGCATGTCATAGGTAAAGCGCGACAGCCCCGCGGTCAGCGGGAACGACGACGAGGTGCCACGGCGACGGCCAAGCGCACCGGCGGCCGCCGACGTTGCGGTGTCGCCAGTCAGTTCACGCAGCACCGCGCCGGTGGAATCGAGAATCGACAACGTGGCACGCTTCGGCGCCGTTTTGAACGTCCAGCTCATCGGTACACCGCCGCTCGAGCGAATGCCGACCGGGGGCGCGAAGAGATGCGCATCAGCCGACAGCACCGTCGGCGTGGCCTGACGAAGCGGCGCCACGTTGTCGAGCACCCAGAAGCCGCGGCCGTGCGTCGCGATCACAAGATCGTTCGCTTCCACCACCAAGTCGGCGATCGGCGTGTCAGGCATGTTCAGCTTGAGGCTCTGCCAGTTCGCGCCGTCATCGTACGAGAGGTACACACCGTGCTGCGTGGCGGCGTACAGGAGCCCCCGGCGTGCCGGATCTTCGCGCACCGCGTGCACATAATCTTCGGCGCCGAGTCCGTTCACGATCTTCGTCCACGTCTTGCCGAAGTCGGTGGTGCGGAAGATGTACGGCGCGCGATCGTTGAGGAGCGGGCGACGCACCGACATGTACATCGTGCCCGCATCGAACGCCGACGCGTCGATCTGCGACACGCGACCGAAATCCGGCATATCCTTCGGCGTCACGTTCGTCCACGTGAGGCCGCCGTTGCGCGTCACGTGCACGAGACCGTCGTCGGACCCGGTCCAGATCACGTTCACATCCTTCTTGCTCGGTCCGACGGAAAAAATCACGCCGTACACTTCCGGACCGTTCATGTCACCGGTAATCGGACCACCAGACTTCTCCTGCGTTTCCGGCGCGTGACGCGTCAGGTCACCACTCAGCACCTTCCACGTACGGCCGCCATCGAGCGTGCGCCAGAGGCGCTGCGACGACACGAACAGCATCTTCGGGTTGATGGGCGAGAACAGAATCGGGAACGTCCACTGCCACCGCTCCTTGATATCCTTCGACGGCTCACCCGAGTAGAACCAGGGATACGGATTCACCTCGCGTGACAGGCCCGTCTTCTTGTTGAACTTGTCGACATAGCCGCCGTTGTTCGTACCGGCGTAGAAGATGTCCGGATCGAGCGGATCGGCCGCGATGTAGCCGGGCTCCCCACCACCCACCTGATACGACGCCGCCATGCCGCCGGCCGCCTGCTGCGGGCCATTCGGCCGCCCGAAATTCCACTGCGACGGCGTGCACAGCGTGCTGTTGTCCTGCTGCGACCCGCACACGTGATACGGGATATGCTTGGTCGTGATCACGTGGTACCACTGCGCGGTCGGAAAATCCTGCTCGGTCCACTTACCGCCGGTGTTCGTGCTCACCGCGCCGCCGCCGTCATTGGCATCGACCAAGTGTGTCGGATCGTTCGGATCGATCCACAGGTCATGATGGTCGCCGTGCGTGCCGTTGCCGATGCTCGTCAGCGTCTTGCCCGCGTCGGCGGAGCGGAACAGCGACGTGTTCTGTGCGTACACGACGTCGGCATTCTTATGATCAGCGAACAGGTGCGTGTAGTAGAACGCACGCTGACGGATGTTGCGGTCGCTGTTCACCAACGTCCACGTGGCACCCGCATCGTCGCTCTTGAACAGGCCACCGTTGTCGTTCTCGATCAGCGCGTACACGCGATTCGAATTCGCCGCGGTGAGCGCGACGCCGATACGGCCGACCAGACCGGAGGGGAGTCCTTTGTTACGCGTGATCTCCGTCCAGGTCTCGCCACCGTCGGTGCTCTTGAACAGGCCGGAGCCCGGACCGCCCGACGACATCTGATACTCCTTGCGGTACGCTTCCCACATGGCCGCGTACATCACACTCGGGTTGTTGCGGTCGAGGGCGATATCGATCGCGCCCGACTGGTCATCGCGGAACAGCACCTTGCGCCACGTCTTTCCACCATCGGTGCTCTTGAACACGCCACGCTCCGCGCTCGGCACGCTGTACTTGCCGAACACGGCCGCGAATACGATGTCGGGGTTCGTGGGATGGATGCGGATCTTCGAGATCGCGTCCACCGTCTTGAAGCCCAAGTGCGCCCACGTCTTGCCGGCGTCGGTGCTCTTGTAGATGCCATCGCCGGGCATGATGTTGCCGCGGATCGCCGACTCGCCCATGCCGATGTACACGACATCGGGATCGCTCTCGCTCACCGCCACCGCGCCGACCGACGCGCTCGTGATCTGGCCGTCTGTGACCGGCGCCCAGTTCTCGCCGCCATCGGTGGTCTTCCAGAGCCCGCCACCGGTGGCGCCGAAATACGCCTCGTTCTTCCGACCCACAACGCCACTGGCCGCGATCGACCGACCGCCACGATCGGGACCGATGTTACGCCATTTGAACGACTTGAGCAGCGTCGAATCGAGCGTGACCGGCGCCAACTGCGCGGCACGGGTGGTCGCCGCCGGCTTAGCCGGCGCCTTGGCTGGCGGCTGCGTGAGCGCAGCCGGAACAGACAGCGCCGTGAGAAACAGGAAGAGTCGAAGTGGCAGCATGGTCGGGAATGAGGAGGCGGAGCACCACGGGGCCGCCCTCGTTCGGACAGCACCCTTACGCTGCAAGTTACGTCTCCGAACGGCAACTCGCTGACGGGTCCGTGACGGTCTGGCCGAATGATGGTGCATGCCACCGATCAATCTGATCGCCGCCGACATCATCGACGCGTCGATCCACATTCATAGCGACCTGGGCCCAGGCCTGTTCGAATCGGCCTACGAGGAGCTGCTCGCCGCCGAGCTCACGCGCCGCGGGCTCAGAGTGCAGCGGCACCTCGTGATCCCATTCGAGTACCGGGGTACGAAAATCGAATTCGGCTTCCGGCTCGACCTCCTCGTCGACGGTCGCGTCCCGGTCGAGCTGAAATGCACCGAACGCCCTGCCCCCATTCACCAGCGACAATTACTGACCGATCTCCGACTCATGAAACTGCCGGTCGGCCTGCTCATCAATTTCGGAGGCGAACGCCTCATGGACGGCGTTCAGCGCATCGCCAACGGCTACGCCGACGACTGAGCCTATCCAACCATCCTGAAAAGAGCACGCAGAGGTCACGGAGGCGCAAAGGTCGCAGAGAAAATCTTTGTCTCTGCGTTCTCTGCGCCCTCTGCTTCTCTGCGTGATCTTTTCAGCAGCCTCTGTGTGATCAGTTCCTAAGAACTCTCAACACGCAAACCTCACCCCACCAGCTTCGCCGCCAGATAGCCCTTGAGCTGGCTCACGTCCACGCGATCCTGCGCGAGCGTATCGCGGTCACGCACCGTAACCGTCTGATCGCCGGTGCTCTGCCCGTCGACCGTAATACAGAACGGCGTGCCCACTTCGTCCTGTCGACGGTAGCGCTTGCCGATCGAGCCCGACTCGTCGTAGTCCATCGGGAACGCCATACGCAGGTCGTTCATGATGTTCTTCGCCATCTCCGGCTGACCATCCTTCTTGGTGAGCGGGAAGATCGCGGCCTTGATCGGCGCGATCGCCGGATGCAGCCCCAGCACCACGCGACCTTCGTCTTCGCCTTCCACCGACTCCTCGCGGTACGCGTTCACCAGCGCGGCCAGCGTGACCCGGTCGGCGCCGACCGACGTTTCGATCACGTACGGTACGTAGCGCGTGTTGTTCAGCTGGTCGTAGTACTCGAGCTTCTTGCCGGAAAACTGCTGATGCTGCGTGAGATCGAAATCGCCGCGATTGTGCACGCCTTCGATTTCCTGGAAGCCGAGCGTGCCGCCGAAGTCGAAGGTCACATCGAACGCCGCGCGCGCATAGTGCGCGAGCTCACCGGCGCCATGCTCGTGAAACTGCAGACGATCGGCCGACAAACCGAGCGCGAGGTGCCACTCCATGCGGAGCTGCTTCCACTGCTCGAACCACTCCATGTCCGTGCCCGGCTCGACGAAGAACTGCATCTCCATCTGCTCGAACTCGCGCGTGCGGAAAATGAAATTGCCCGGCGTGATCTCGTTGCGGAACGCCTTGCCGATCTGCGCGATGCCGAACGGCACCTTTTGGCGCATGCTCTGCTGCACGTTCAGGAAGTTCACGAAGATGCCCTGCGCCGTTTCCGGACGCAGATAGACGATGCTCGCGCTCTCCTCGAGCGCACCCATGTACGTCTTGAACATCAGGTTGAAGCTGCGCGCTTCCGTAAGTTGACAAGCGTCATGCTGGCCCGGCTGCTTGCTCGGCTTCTGCGGACAGCGCGCGTCTTCCAGCTTGTCCGCGCGAAAACGCCCCTTGCACGTCTTGCAGTCCACGAGCGGGTCCACGAAGCCGGCCACGTGGCCACTCGCTTCCCATGTGCGCGGGTGCATCAGGATTGCCGCATCGAGTCCCTCGATGTCGTCGCGCGAACGCACCATCGCGTTCCACCAGCGATCCTTGATGTTCTTCTTGAGTTCGACCCCCAGCGGGCCGTAGTCCCATACCGAGCCCGTCCCGCCGTAGATCTCGGAGGACTGGAAGATGAAACCGCGTCGCTTACACAGCGACACCAGCTTGTCCATCACGTCGGGTTGGGAAGCCATCGGAACCGAAGAGTTGAAGTCAGGAAAGGATGTGCCGCACGATCGCGTCACCGTGATCTCGGCCGTTCTCGATGAAAATTCGGTTCGCCGAAAGCCCGGAGGCGATCACTCCCGCAAGGTAGACACCCGTGACCGGCGTGGCCATCGTGAGCGGGTTGTGCGACGGAATGCCGCTGACCGGCTCGATCGGCACGCCCACCGCCTCCAGCAGTCCGGTTTCCGGGAGATAGCCCGTCATCGTGTACACCTGCGTGGCCGGCACGCGCACCGCACCATCAGGTCCGGCCACCACGACTACATCGGGCTCGATCGCTACGACACGGCTTTCATAGTGCGCCTGAATGCTGCCTTCGTGAATACGCGCCTCGATTTCCGGACGCACCCACGGCTTCACGCCGTTGTCCAGCGTCGCCCCCACGTGCACGATCGTCACGTAGGCGCCGGCGCGGTACATGTCGAGCGCCGCATCCACGGCCGAGTTGCCGCCGCCTACGATCACGACCGGCTCGCGCCACGCCTCATGCCCTTCCACGTACCCGTGGCGCACATGCGGCAACGATTCGCCAGGCACCTGCAGCAGATTCGGACGGCCGAAGTAGCCCGTTGCGATGATCACCGCGTGCGCCGCCGTTTCCTGCACGTCACCGCTGCGCTTCACACTACGCAACAGCCACTGCGCTGCCCGTTCCGAGGCCAGCTCGCCGCCCGGCGAATCAAGACGCACCGGGCGCATCGATTCCACCGTCTCGTACTGCCGGATGGGCACGTCGTACAGCGACGCGACCCCCCGGTAGTACGCCAGCGCATCACGTCGGGTCGGTTTGGGCTCCGCAATCAGAAACGGCACACCGCCGATCGCGATGCGTTCAGCGGTGCTGAAAAACGTCATGTACGTGGGGTAGCTCGCGATACCGTTTACGATGCAGCCGCGATCGAACACTGCCACCGACAGTCCGCCACGAATCGCCGCCACGGCCGCCGCCAAACCGCACGGCCCCGCGCCGACGATCGCGACATCCACGAACGTCGTCATGCGACGACCGCGTGAACTCCAATGATCTGGTCGCGACGGGTTCCCACGCTCACATACGCAATGGGCGTCTCGCACAGCTGCTCGAGACGATCCAGATAGGCACGCGCCGCCGCCGGCAGGTCTTCCAGCTTCCGCGCATCCTGTGTGGACTGGTTCCACCCCGGCATCGACTCGTACACCGGCTCGGCGTGCTCCAGCAGCTGGAGATCAGCCGGGAATTCGGTGTGGACTTCCCCGTCGATGCGATAGCCCGTGCACACCATCAACTCGTCGAGCGTGTCCAGCACGTCGAGCTTGGTGATCGCCAGTGCCGTCAGGCCGTTCACGCGCGCCGCGTAGCGCACCACCACGCCGTCGAACCAGCCGCAGCGACGGGCACGGCCCGTCGTGGCACCGAATTCGTGACCGAGTGTGCGCACCTGTGTCTGCAGTGGCTCGGCGAACTCCGTCGGTAGCGGGCCGTGGCCCACGCGCGTCGTGTACGCCTTCACCACGCCGAGCGCGCACTGCAACGACATCGGAGAAATGCCGACACCCGTGGCCGCGCCGCCCACCGTCGTGTTGCTCGACGTCACGAATGGGTACGTGCCGTGGTCGATGTCGAGCATCGAACCTTGCGCCCCCTCGAGCAGCACCGCCGCACCGCTCTTGATGGCGCGATGCACGCACAGCCCCACGTCCTCGGCCAGCGCGAGCAGGCGTGGCGACAACGCGTCGAGCGCGGCGATCGTGTCGTGTACCGACGCACGCAGGTCGGAACCCGAGCGCTCGAGCTGCGCATTGGCCCGATCCACGCCCGCGGTCACGAGTTCACGCAGCCGCGCCGGATTTCGGAGGTCGAGCACGCGCACACCACGACGCGCCACTTTGTCCTCGTAGGCCGGACCGATGCCGCGACCGGTCGTGCCGATCGCCTTGCTGGCCGCGCTGGCCTTGTCCACGAGCTTGTGGTACGGCATCACGAGATGGGCGCGCTCACTGACGTACAGCCGCCCCTCCACGTCCACGCCGTCGGCGATCAGCTCGTCGACTTCCGTGAACAGGGTCTCCGGATCCATGACCACGCCATTACCGATGGCACACCGTACCCCCGGGTGCAGAATGCCGCTTGGGATCTGGTGCAGGATGAAGGACTTGTCGCCGATATGCACGGTGTGACCCGCGTTGGCGCCGCCCTGGTAGCGAACGACCCAATCGGCCTTTTCGGCCAGGACGTCCACCAGCTTGCCCTTCCCTTCATCGCCCCACTGCGCGCCCACCACTACGACGGTGCGCGTCGTCGAATCGAACATGCGTGTCGGTCTCCGGCGGCCCTGCGGCCG
>JBBQXC010000212.1:0-7432 GCA_038210005.1 Gemmatimonadales bacterium | reverse complement strand
TCGGGCGTTACTTCGACCCGCACGGCATCCCACACCTCCGCCGCTTGCACACGCACAGTCCACAGCAGCGGTGCCTGCTCACTCGCGAGGCGGATGATCTCCGGGCGTACGCGCAGCGAATTCACGAAATGCGTCGTGCTCACCGTCATGCCACACCCTCCGGCAACGTGGCACCATCAGCGGCCACCAGCACCGGCAGCACTGGTGCCGGCGGCAGCGAGTCGAGAAAGCGTGCGACCTGCTGATCGAACAGGTAGGTCGAACCCGACACGGCCGTTCCGGCGTCCGTGAGGCGCGCCGCGATCACCAGCTCTTCACCGCCCTGCCCGCGCAGCACGAGGTGTGAGGGCCCTCGCTTCTCGATGAACGCCGCATACACGCCACTGCGGCGCGTGAAAAAGCGCGCCGCCAACGTGATCACCTCCGCGATGGGCAACGACGTGAGACGTTCCTGCAATTGTCGATTCGACTGCTGATGCATACGGGCGATCCGGATTGAACGGGAAAACAGTGTGAGCGACGACCGCGTGTCAGAGATCTGCTTCGACGGGGAAGACCAATGTCCATCCGCCCTCATCTTCCGACCCACTGGCCGATTCTTCCACGCGCATCTGGCCTCCAAGACGTCCGGCAAGAACGGTGGCCAGCGGCTGATCGAGCGCCGTCACCGCCCCGCGCACGCCCGCAAACGGGTCGTGCGCCGGACGCCTCGGCGGCTCCTGAAGTATACGTGGAGTCGCTGCGGGAGGTTGATCGCCGCTGGCATCTGTCGAGGCCTCGCGCCACCCCACCTGGAGTGCGATAAAGCCACGCCCCAGTCGTACGCCGGTGTTCACCGTTCCACCCTCCATACACGCCGACCGTACCGCCAATCCCACCACGAGTTCCAGAAGACGGGAGAGCCAGTGGAGGTCCCCACGAATCATGGGCAGGAGCACCGTCGGCTCATCCACATGGATGGGCACCATCGGGGCCCGCGCCCTCCAGGTCGCGACCGCCGAGAGCAGCGGCTCACGCGGGTCCACATCCGCCGTCGCGGCTGAAAAATCGTCGCGGGTGACCAGATCGTAGTCGCGGGCCGCCACCGCCAGCGCATACACAGCCGACAGGCGTAGCGCGGCGTTGCTGGTGTCGTCAGGCGACGCCAGCGTCAGGAACGCCGATACCACGCCCTGCACCGTCTGGTCTCGGGCGCGCACGGCGCTGTTCCATACCGCCGCCTGTCGCTCGAGCTGCGCATTGGCCTCGGCCAGCGCGGCGTTCGCGCGGCGTAGCGCGTCGGTGCGCCGTGACTTGTCCGTCGCCGCCGCCAGCTGATCGGCCACCACCCGCACCAGCGCACGTTGCTCGTCACGGACATGCGTGGCATCGGCGAAGTAGAACGCGACGGCGCCGATCGGTCCGTCTGCGGTTTCCATCGGCGCCGCGATGATCGACCGGAATCCGAGTTCTTCAGCCACCTCGTGCCATACGCCGAGCGTCTCATCGGCCATGATATCCGCCACTTCCACCAACCGTCGCTCGGCCACCGCGACCCCACTGGGCCCGTCTCCGACGCGCACGCGCAGGGCGCCGATCCAGTGCCGATGCTTCGAGGGCCATTCGTGCTGCGCCACCGGCCGCAGCAGTTCGCCATCGTCCCCGAGTTCCATCACCAGCGAGAACGCGGCACCGAGAATCGGCGTCACCCGATCGAGCGCGAACTGCTGGACATCACTCGGACGATCAGCCAGCAGAAAGGCGTGCGCGATCTCGCGCACCGCCAACAGCTCGCGCGCGTCACTCACGTCAGGACGTCCGGGGGCGCTTGGGCGAGAGCGGCCGCACCTCGAGCCGATGCACGAGCATGTGCGGGGGCGCCTCGATCGCGAAGCCGACAGCATCAGCCACATTCTTCGGCTCGAGCATCCACGTGCGATTCGTGCCGGCGGGGAACAGGTCGGTGTCCACCGAGCCCGGAGTGATCACCGACACGCCGACACCGGCATCACGCACTTCCAGCATCAGCGATTCCGCGAAGCCCATCACGAAATGCTTGGTGCCGGTGTAGCACGTGCCGCCCACGAAGGTGTTGCGCCCCGCCATGCTCCCGATGATGCACACGTGGCCGTGACCGCGCGCCACCATGCCGGGCAGGACCGAACGCGTCACGTGATACAACGCGTTCACATTGACGTCGACCATACGATTCCACTCCTCCGCGGTCATCTCGAGGAACGGTTTCATGACGGCCACACCGGCGTTGTTCACCAGCACATCGACATGCAGGCCCGTCAGACGCTGCGCGGTAGCGAGCGCCTGCTGCACATCGGACGCGATGCACTGCACGGAGGCGCCGAGTGCCTCGCACTCGCTGGCGACCGACGCCAACCGCGCCTCGTCGCGCGCCACGAGAATCAGATCGTGCTTCGGCGCGAGCCGGAGCGCGATGGCGTGCCCGATACCTCGCGACGCGCCGGTAATGAGCGCGACAGGGCGGGAATCGGTGGACGGAGTCACAGAAGGAGTCATATCGGAAAGCTACGCCCGGACGGTGCACAGGAAAGCCGCCCCGCGAAAACCCGCCGATACGCAACCGTGACCAAGCCGTCGCGGTTTAGTCACCGACTGCACGGAACTTCTCGCCCTCGAGTCTGCCGGTCCGAAGCCGGTCAGCGTCCCCTTGCTCCATCTCTGTGCAATCCTTCTCGCTGGCAACCGGCGCGGCCCTCTGTCTCGCGCTGAGCGCCTGTCGCACCGCGGAGTCGCCTCAGTCCTCCGCGACGTCCGCCTCTCCATCCTCGGTCACCGCACCGTCGGCAAGCGATACGCTGCGTCCGGTCGTGGTCACGGCGGCCGTGCTCAACGACTCGGATGACCCGGCCATCTGGATCGACACGCTGAATCCGTCCCGTTCGCTGGTGATCGGTACCGACAAGGGTGACAGCACGGGCGGACTGTACGTGTTCACGCTGGACGGGAAGATCGACAGCACCCGCACGCGTCGTCCGCTCAAACGCCCGAACAACGTCGATGTCATCACTGGCGTGTCGTTGAACGGCAAGCTGATCGATATCGCCGTCACCGCTGAACGCGGTACCATGTCGCTGCGGATCTTCCGGCTGCCCGACATGACGCCCGTCGACGGCGGAGGCATTGCGCTGTTCGACGGTGACGCGACACGCGCGCCGATGGGGATCGCGATGTATCGCCGTCTGCGCGACGGCGCGGTGTTCGCCATCGTCGGCGGGAAGAGCGGACCGGCTGACGGCTATCTGTGGCAATACCGCCTCGCGGACGCCGGCAATGGCACGCTCACCGCCACGCGCGTGCGGGCATTCGGTGCGTATAGCGGCAAGAAAGAGATCGAGGCGATCGCCGTCGATCAGCAGCTGGGCTTCGTCTACTACAGTGACGAGACGGTCGGTATTCGGAAGTACCATGCCGATCCCGATCGCGCCGACGCGGCGAAGGAACTCGCGCTCTTCGGCACCACCGGTTTCGTGAGTGATCACGAGGGCATCGCCGTGTACCCGACCAGCGATTCCACCGGCTACCTCGTGATCTCCGATCAGCAAGGTCAACGCATACAGCTCTTCGCACGCGAGGGTGCCGCCGACGCACCGCACTCGCATGTCGCGCTCGCCACGATCCCGGTGGCGGCACTGGAAACGGACGGCATAGAGGTGACGGCCCGTGCCCTCTCGCCCGCGTTTCCCGAAGGGATGCTCGTGATGATGTCCACCGACAAGACGTTCCACTTCTACGACTGGCGCGACGTCCGCAAGCGCCTTCCTCCAAACTGATCACTTCGATGCAACTATCGCTTCGCAGCGTGGCTCTCGGCCTGCTGCTCGCCACCGCGCCGCTCGGCGCGCAGGGTGTAGTCACCGGCACCGTGACCGGCCCCAATGGACGCCCGCTCTCCGGCGTGCTCGTTTTGATCGACGGTACCAACATCCGGGCCGCCACCGATCAGGGGAAGTACCGCGCCATCAACGTCCCGGCCGGCGCTCGCACGCTGACGTTCCGGTATATCGGCTATCAGCCGGCATCGAAGTCCGTGACGGTCGAGATCGGCAAGACGGCGACGCTCGACGTCAAGTTGGAAGATGTGGTCACGAGCCTGTCGGCTGTTGAAGTCCGCGGCCAAGTGGTCGGACAGGCGTCGGCGCTCAATCAGCAGCGCACGTCGCCGACCATCTCGAGCGTCATCGACAATGATCTGGTCGGACGTCTCCCCGATCCGAACATGGCGGAAGCGTTGGCGCGCGTCCCCGGCATTGCCGTGGTACGTGACCAGGGCGAAGGACGCTTTGTGCAGATCCGCGGCACCAGCGCCGACCTCAACTCGATGTCGCTGAACGGCATGCGCGTCAGCACGCCCGAGCAGAGCAGCCGCCAGTTACCCATGGACGTCATTCCGTCCGACCAGGCCGCGCAGATCCAGGTGTCCAAGACGCTCACGCCCGACATGGATGCCGACGCCATCGGCGGCAACGTGAACATCGTCACGCGTTCGGCGCGCGCGAACCAGCCGCTGCTGAACGCCACCTTTGCCGGCGGCCAGAACCAGCTCGGTGGCGGCGCGCTCATCAACGCCGGCGCGAATGCCGGCAAGCGCTTTGGCAAGTCACAAAAGTTCGGCGCGATGTTCGGTGGTACGTACTATCGGAATGACCGCGCTTCGCAGAACGTGGAAGGCGATTGGTGCTCACAGACCCGCAATTGCGGTGTCGCTCCGTCGCTCACGTCGCTCGATGCCCCGAACCTGCTCGAGCTCCGCGACTATCCGCAGGTGAACCGCCTGCGCAACGGTGTGAACGGCACCCTCGACTACCTGCTCGGCCAGAACAGCAAGCTCTTCCTGCGTGGCACCTGGAACCAGTTCTCCGACGACGAAATCCGCGCTCGTACGCGCTTCCGCTTCCGTGGCGGTGGCGGCTCGCGCTGGAACCAGGTGAGCGCCGACTCCGGCACGACCACTGGCTCGCAGCTCGACCGCGACCTTCGCCTGCGTGAGGTGATTCAAGACATCTACACCGCGCAGTTCGGCGGCGAACACTTCTCCGCGAGCGGCAAGTCACTCGACTGGACCATCGGTACGTCCGTCGCCCGTGAAGAGCGTCCCGACGTGCTCACGATGGCATTCCGACAGAGCGGCATGACGCTGGCGTACAATGTCGCGACGCCCGACAAACCGCGAGCCAACGTCGTCACGGGCTCGTACGACGACCCGACGCGCTTCCCGTTCAACAGCCTCGTGCGCGAAGTACGCAACACGAAAGACGACGACGTGAGCGCGAAGGTGAACGGCTCGATCCCCGTCACGTTCGGCCGCTTTACCGGCTTGATGAAGGCCGGCGCCTCCGCGCGCCTCAAGAACCGGAGCAACGACCTGCGGAATACGACGTTCACCAGCGCCGTCGGCACCAACTCGCTCGGTGCCACGAGCGCGACGCTGATGTCGGCGCTCACCACGGAAACGAGCGGCCGGCCGATCCTCGATGACTACAACTTCGGGCGCACGTTCGACGCCGGAAGAATGCGTGAGTTCATCGGTGCGAACGCGAGTGCCTTCACGGTGAATACGCTCACCTCGCAAACCGTGTCGGCCGGTGGTACGTATACCGTTGGCGAAGACGTCTACGCGGGTTACCTCATGGCTTCGCTCGATGTCGGCAAGCTGCATCTGGTGCCTGGCGTGCGTATCGAGGCCACCCAAACGAGCAATACCGCCAAGATCGTCTCGCTCAATGCCGCCGGTTCCGCGCTCACAAGGCCGATCACCGACACCACCGGCACGACGAACTACGTGAACGCGTTCCCGTCGATCAACGCCACCTACCGCGTTGACGAGTACACGAACATCAAGGCGGCGGTCACCACAGCGCTCGTTCGCCCGCAGTTCCGCGACATGGCGCCGTACGTGAATGTGCAGGCCGGACAGCAGACGGCGTCGATCGGTAACCCGGCGCTCGAAGCGACCACGGCGATCAACTACGACATCATGGTCGAGCGGTATTTCCGCACGGTCGGCTTCGTGGCGGCTGGTGCGTTCGCCAAGGACCTGTCGAACTTCATCTTTTCCACGGCGCGCCCGCGCACGCCGGAAGACGCCGTCGGTCCCGACGCCACCCAGATCACCCAGCCGGCGAACGGCCCCACGGCCCGATTGTACGGTTTCGAATTGGCATGGCAGCAGAACCTCACGTTCCTCCCGGGCGTGCTGTCGGGCCTCGGGCTCAACGCGAACTACACCTATACGCAGTCCGACGCCAAGATTCCGGGCTTGGGTCGTACCGGCGTGACCACGCCGCTCCCCGGGCAGACGGGCAACGCCGGCAACCTCGGCATCTTCTTCGACAGAGGCCCGATTTCGCTCCGAACGGGCGCGAACTACTCCGGCGCCTTCCTCTCGACGATCAACCCGACCACGCCGGAAGGCGACACGCGCACGAAGTCGCGCCTGCAGGTCGATGCCTCGGGTTCCTTCAAGATCCGCGACAACGTCAAGCTCTTCGGCGAGTTCATCAACCTCACCAACACCCCGCTCCGCGCCTTCGTCGGCGATCGAGAGAACCGCGGTGGTGGCGGTGACGACCCGTCGTTCGAAGCGTACAAGTCGTGGGGCATGATCGGCATCCGCATCGAGCGCTGATCCGACACCATGTCGCAGTGCCGATGTTCCATTGAGTGAAAATCGACGGGCCCCGGGGTCGGCTGAACATCGCCGTCCGGGGCCCGTCTTCCTTTACGAACGAGTCGCGCTACTGCGCATCCAGCAGCCGCTTCGCCAGATTCGCGACCGGTGCATTCGGATGTCGCGTGAAGGTCGCGATCCACTCGCGCGTATCATTGCTCTTGTACCGCGATCCCAGTTCGAGGGCGCAGGTGAGTTCTGCCTGCGTCGTCGCTTGCTCAGCCGTTTGCTGATACAGACTCAGGCCGAACGAGTAGGCCGTGCGGATGGCCAGTGAGTCGACGGCAGCCGGCAGCGCAATCGCCAACGCCTGCTCGCCGTCGCCGCGCACGAATGCCGGATTGCGCACGTCGACACAGCCCTGCATGGCGTTCATCGCGCTCGTGCGAAGGCTCGGTCCGCACCCGGTGCTCAGCGCCATCGCGCTGAGCACCGTGATGATCACGCGAGTCCTCATGGCGTGGCCACGCAGCCAGTGACCACCGTGCACTTCGGATCCAGCGCCGGCAGATTGAGCCGCTTCAGATCTACGTTCACGGCCGAGAGATCGACCTTCCACACCGTATCGAGCTTGGTCGTGTAGCCACCGAGTTCCTTGGTGAGAATGGCGAGGATCTCCGGCATGTAGGTCCCCGGCGGGCCATCACCGCGCTCCGACATCGACAGCAGGTTCGCCAGTCGATTGTTCACGCGAATCGGGTAGTTCAGCGGGTCCTGTCCGCTCTGATTCTTCACCTGATACACCTGCTC
>JBBQXC010000211.1:0-7502 GCA_038210005.1 Gemmatimonadales bacterium | reverse complement strand
ACACCAGCGACAAGCGCGCTCCACGCGCCAAGCGCTCCACCGCCGCTGCCCGACAGCGCCGCGCATCATCGGCGGCGGACACACTCGCCAGCACACCGGCGAGCGCGATGCTGCCGAACGCCGCGATGCTCAGCGACCGGGGGCCAAGCCGGCAGCGCACCACCCGCGAAACGAGTGCCACCATCGTCAAAGGGAGGACCAGCAGGAGGACCAGGACCCATGCGGGTACCGACGGTGCCTGCGTGATCCCGATGGATCGCGATACCGAATCGCCGAGCATGGCGCCGACGAACAGTCCGGCCAACCACCAGGCGGCGGCGTGAATGAGAAGCGGCATCACGCACGGTGTCGTACCGCCGCGGGCAATGCTGCACCGAAACGACGCGAGCGGTCGCACGGATACGCATCGCGAAAACGGTGTGCCATTCCCCTCCACTCCTCGCACCGTTGCGCTTCGGGAACGCGACGCTGCTCCCGCCAATCCCCTTCCGCGAATCCCGAGATCGCACCACTTCAGCGATGAAGACAGAGCCGTTCGACCAACCACGACGGAGATCCGATGCGAATTGGAACAGCGGTTGTCAGCTTGCGTCTTGCGCTGCTCATGGCGGGCCGCGCGCAGTCACAGTCGCTGACCGACACCGTCGTCGGGAACGTGACCGAAGTCGGCGGCAGTGCCGTCGTGGGCGCCCGTGTTTTTATCACGGGAACCCAGTCGGGCTCGATCACCGTGACCGCTGGCAGCACCGTCGCGAAGGACTTCCAGCTCGAGAAGTCAGCCACGACGCTGGGCGCGGTCGCCGTCCTCGGTTCACGCACGCAGGAGCGTACGGTGCTCGATGCCCCCGCCCCGATCGACGTGCTCAGTGCCACCGAGCTCCGCGCGACGGGCCGCGTGGAGACCGCACAGATGATTCAGATGATCGCGCCATCGTTCAGCTTTCCACGCGCCACGGTCGGTGACGGCACCGACCACGTGCGACCGGCCACGCTGCGCGGACTGAGTGCCGACCAGGTATCGGTGTTCATCAACGGCAAGCGCCGTCACACAAGCGCCTTGGTGAACGTGAACGGATTCGTCGGGCGTGGTCAGGCTGCCGTGGACCTCAACGCGATACCGGCGAGCATGATCGATCGTTTCGAAATCCTCCGCGATGGCGCCGCCGCGCAGTACGGCTCTGATGCGATCGCCGGTGTGATCAACATCATTCTCAGGGGCAATGCGCCGACGGCGTTGACCGCGACGGTGGGCCAGACGAATACGACAGTCGAAGGCAACCAAGCGGTTCCGGCGGCCACGCAGCAGTTCCGAGAGAAGCTGACCGACGGTGCCGTAGTACAATCCAACGGCACGTGGAGCACGGACTTCGGTGGCGCGGGATTTCTGGCGATCGGCGCCGAGTATCGCGATCGTGGCGCCACCAACCGTTCACTCCCGGATACGCGACAGCAGTAGTTCACGGGCGACCCGAAGAATGCGAATGCGGCGGCGATCAATCATCGACAGGGCGATGCCGACACCCGGGACGCAACGGTCTTCATGAATTTGGGTCGGACGCTCTCGAATGGCGCGCTTGGTGTGAAGGGCGACGTAGGGAAATGGAAGTACGACGTGAGCTCAGTGGCCGGCCGCAACACGTTTGCATTCGATATCGCGAACTCGGCCAACGTCACGCTCGGTGCGGCAAGCCCGCGCGCATTTTACGCGGGGACGTTGGGTTTCACACAGAGCACGACGAACGTCGACTTGTCACGCGAGCTGCAGATCGGACTGCGCAAGCCGCTCCAACTCGCCACGGGCGCGGCAGTGCGCTACGAGCGCTACGATATTGCCGCGGGCGATCCGGATTCATTCCGTGACGGTGGCGTGCGCGTCCTCGACGGTCCGAACGTCGGTAGGCAGGGTGCCGTGGGCTCGCAGGTGTCTCCCGGCTTCCGGCCGACCGACGCAGGCGCCCACTCGCGCCGCAACGTGGGCGCCTACGTCGAGGCCTCGAACGACATCACGGATCGCTGGCTGCTGAGCATCGCGGCACGCGCCGAGAACTACGGTGACTTCGGCAGCACCGCCACCGGAAAGATCGCGACGCGGCTCTCCGTGCTCGACCGATTCAAGCTCCGCGGAGCGGTCAGCACGGGATTTCGCGCACCGTCGCTCCATCAACAGTGGTTCTCGTCCACAGCGACCAACTTCATCAACGGTCAGCCGTTCGACATCCGGACGCTCCCGGTCACGGATCCGATCGCGCGAGCCCTCGGTGCCGAAGACCTCAAGCCCGAGAACTCGGTGAACTGGAGCGGCGGCTTCGCCATCGAGCCCTCCAAGAACTTCTCGTTCACGGCCGACTACTACAACATTTTCATCAGCGACCGCGTCGTGTATTCGGAGAACTTCACTGGCGCGCAGGTCTCCGCGCTCTGCGCCTCGCAGAGGCTCAGCGGCGTCTCGGGCGGCCGCTATTTCACCAATGCGATCAATACCAGAACGGAGGGTGCGGATTTCGTGGCGAATTACCGCGTGGCCGTGGGTAGCCTCGGCTTCATGCGCCTGACCGGTGCGTACAACACCACCGAGAACCGCGTCACCTACGTGAAGCCGACGCCGACGGCGCTGTCGTCGCAGTCCGAAGCACTTTTCGGGCGCGTGGAACGTGGTCGCATCGAAGTCGGACAGCCGAGGTCGAACGTGATTTGGATGTCTATCCCGACTTCAGCTCGGCGCTCACGAACAACGGCGGCATCTTCCCGTACAGCGGTGGCAGCCCGTTCGGCTTCAACGGTCGCTATGTCTACGCGCGGCTGAGTATCACGCGCTGACCGCATGCCGGTTCCGCAAGCAGAGCGGGCCAACGGGATATCCCCGTTGGCCCGCTCTGCTGTTCGGACCGTACGGCGCGTCCCCGGGGCTATCCGGCCATCATCGGCAGCGGCTTGCGCTCGGTCTGCTCGACCACGGGCGTGCCCATGAACGTCGCGCCGGTCGTGCCGCTCAGTTTCACCGTGAGATAGTCGCCGATCGATCCCGCATCGGCGGGCACAATGATGGTCTTGAAGTCACGCGAGCGTGCCTGCAGCAGTTCTCCGTCACGGGCCACCTTTTCGATCAGCACTTCGACGGTATCGCCGAGGCGGCGCATGTTGTTCTCACGCGAGATCCCACGCACCGTTTTCAGCAGCAGCTCGAAGCGCGTGGCGACGATCTCGTCGGGGATCGTCCACTCGGCAGGCATGCGCGTGGCCGGTGTGCCTTCCCGCGGCGAAAACTTGAACATGAAGGCGTCGTCGAATCGTACGTCCTGACAGAGCGACAGCGTATCGGCGAACTCTTCGTCGGTCTCACTGGGAAAGCCGACGATGATGTCGGTGGTCAGCGCCAGTCCGGGAATGGCGGCCCGCATGCGCTCCACGCAGGCGAGATAATCTTCGCGTGAGTAGCGGCGCAGCATCTTCTTGAGCATCGCCGTGGACCCGCTCTGCATCGGCAGGTGGATGTGCTCACACACCGTGGGCACTTCCGCCATCGCGGCAATCACGCGATCGGAAAAGTCGTTCGGATGCGGGCTCGTGTACCGCACACGACGGATGCCATCCACGGCTCCGACGGCGCGCAGCAGATCGGCAAAATCATGCGTGCCGTCGTTGTACGAGTTGACCGTTTGTCCCAGCAGTACGACTTCGGTGAGCCCCTGATTCACGACCTCGTGCACTTCGCGTACGACTTCGTGGAGCTTGCGGCTCCGCTCGGGGCCTCGCGTGGTCGGCACGATGCAGTACGTGCAGCGATAGTCGCAGCCGCGCTGCACCGGGATCCATGCCTTCACGCCTTCGAAGCGACGAGCGACGACGTCCTCATAGTGCTCTTCGAGGTCGAAGTCGGTGGCGGTGAACTTCTCACCGCGACGCGCACCATCGAGCAGTTCGGGCAGCGCGCGATAGCCATCGGGACCGACCACGATCGATACGTGTCGCGCCTGTTCGAGCACACGGGGGCCAAGGCGCTGCGCCATGCAGCCCGTGACGCCCATGACACTGCCGGCGCGCATGAACTTCTTGAGTTCACCCAGTCGGCCGATGACGCGTGTTTCAGCGTTTTCGCGGATCGCACAGGTGTTCACCAGAATCACATCGGCGCCATCGGGCACATCCACGGCGTCGTAGCCACTCGCAACGAGCTTGCCGTACATGAGTTCCGAATCGGCCACGTTCATCTGGCAGCCGTACGTTTCGATGTAGACGGTGGGGCGCGGAGCGCCGGTCACGGGCATATCACTCATGGGTCAACGCGGACGGATCTGAATGCCGATGCCGAGCAGCCACGCCGATTCCTTGAAGCCGCTTCCCGTCATCGTGCGGTCGACACGCTGGACCGAAAGGTCGAGCGTCGCGTCTTCGCCGGCAACCGGAACGCCGAGTCCCGCTGTCAGGCGGTTCTCCTTGGCGGTCTGTCCGGGCGTGCCGAACGGCAGTTCGTTGCGCGCGTAGCCCGCGCGAACGAGCAGCGGCAGACCGCGGAACTTCGGACCGGCCACTTCCGCACCGGCGTGCCAGTTCATGGCATCGGTGGACGTGGCGGTCGCCGAACCGAGCGATGCCATCTCGGACCACGAGATCTGCTCCATGCCGACGGCGAACACCGAGCCGACGATGCCGTCGTAGCGCAGCGCAACGCCGGTACGCGTGGGCACACTGGCCCTCGAGACAATCGTGTCGCGGATGCGCGCGTTGATCTCATTGCCGCGGCGGTACGAGGCGAGCGCCGTGAATCCCTTGCCGAGCGTCGCTTCGCCACCGACGGACAGTGCCGTCCCGAAGTACGTGACGCGCGACGAATCGAGCACACTGCCGAGCGCCAGCGTATCCGAGAACGTGCGCTCACGCGTGGCGCGGTGCTCACCGGTGTAGAGGTGCGCTGCGACGCCGACGCGGAAGCGCGATGAAACCTGCCAGCCGGCGCCGGCGCGGAGATCGTTGATGGCCCCGCGCACGTCCGTTTGATCGGTCGTGGGTATACCGTTGCCGTCGATCTGCGCGCTGCCGGTCGTGGTGGTCGACAACGTGCGGTCCAGGAAGGTCGTGGCGCTCAATCCGATCGCGACGCCACGACGCGCCGGAAAGATGAGCATGATGAGCGGGACGCGCTGCAGTGTGCTCTTCTCGCTCACGCCATTCACGCTGAGCGTGCGCAGCTCCGGCTCGGCCTGCGCGGTGATTACCGTGCGACCAAGGCCGCCGAGTGCCGCCGGGTTCGTCGGTGTGAGCGCGTCGAACTCCGCGAACGCGCCGCCCGTCCCATTGGTGCGGACACTGCCGCCACCCACGGGATAGCCAAAGCCTTGGCTGCCAATGGAGCCCTGCGCGCTGGCCGTCGATGCCGCCGCCATCGCGACAAGCCACGCCAGCGAAGCGGGTGAAACGAAGGATCGGAGTCGGGTGCGGATCACGGGAGGACGAACTCCGAACGCGGGAGATAAGTGATACGCAGACGCGGACGCAGCGCGGCCGGCGCTTCACTGGAGAAGAAGCGCAGTTCCGCCGGTTGCGCACCTTCCAGACCGATCCTGAAGGCAATCGCGCGCGGCACGTTCGCGGGGAGCGTGCGCCACGTGCGGGCGAGCGTCAGCACGTTCACCACACGGACGCCGGCGGCCGACGGGAGCAGCGCCGTGGAGTCGACGCCGGCGAACGAACCGGCAGCCGCGAGATCGAGGATGCGGCGCAGGTCCGTGACGAGACTCGTCGTGGTCGGGATGAGTGCAAACAGACCGACCGAATCCGCCGCGTTTCCGAACGCCGACGATTGCTGCGTGAGCAGCACCTCGGCGCGCACAATGGTACTGGAGTCCGTGATACGCGACGGCACGTTGAATCGCAGATATGATCGATACGCCGGGAAGCCTCCCACCACCAAGGTGTTCGAACCCGGCGGCGGCGACGCGAGATCACTGATCATGTACACGGAGTATGCCAACTCGAGGTCCGATGTGGAGTTGGGCACGATCGTGCTTGGCGAGATCTGCTGCGGCGCGTAGGTGGTGTCGGTGCTGGGATCGAAAACGACCGAGGGCGCACCAGATCCGCCCACAAAGGCCACCGCGCGCAGCTGTCCCGATCCACCGCGAATCCGCACCCCCAGTCGCAGGCGACCCTTGGCGGCGATCTTGGCAGCCAACACCGTTTTCGACAACGGAATCCGGATCGAATCGCCGATCGCGGACGGCGTGAACAGCAACGAGCCGATCTGACGATCGGGCCGGAACAGCGATCGCACGACCGACGAGACCGAGTCGGACGCCGTGGTGTCCACGTCGAACACTTCGAGCGTCACGGGCGTGGTGCCGCGGCGACCGGTGCTGTCGAGGGGGAAACGCAGAAACACCGAGTCGACGGCCCTGATCGAGTCGACCGTGGTGCCCCTGTTGGCGCTGAAGACCGTCGGCAGCGCATCGAACCGGATGACGGCGCTCGTGACGACGGTGTCGGGCCGATTGGCGATCAGGATGAACGGCGACAGGCCGAGCGTCGGGAAGCCACCGAGCGAGCTATCGAGAACGACCGCGTCGACAATGGTGTCGCGGAAGGACTCCGCCTTCGACGGACACAGCGACGGGCAGGCCGCGCCACCATCGAGGGATTCCGTGCACGCCGCGGCCGTGACGGCCGCCAACACGAGTCCGCAGAGCAGGAGAGGGCCGCGGAAACGCGGCCACGAGGGAAATCGAACGCGCTCAGGCATTCTCGAGCGAAGCAGGCGTGAATGGCGCGGGCAACAGTTCCGCCAGCGACCAGCGCGCCGTGAGCCCATCGGGCGTCACGGCGAAGATTTCGAGCGCTGGGGCGAACTCCACCAGCGCCTGTCGACAGATCCCGCACGGTGGCGTCGGCGCAGCCGCCGCCGACGTGATCACCATGCGCACAAAATGACGCGCGCCGTCGGCGATCGCTGCGCCGAGCGCCACGCGCTCGGCACAGGTCCCGGCCGGATACGACGCGTTCTCCACGTTACAGCCGACGTACACGCGCCCCGTGTCGGTTTCCAACGCGGCCCCGACGGGATAGTGCGAATACGGGCACCACGCATTGGCGCGCGCCGCGTCAGCCGCGGTGCGCAGATGGACGATGCTCATGCGTGTAGAAGGCCCGGCAAAAACGACGTGCCATGACCGCGCCACGACAAACCGAACCACTCGGCCACCGTCGCGCCAAGATCCGAGAACGTATCGCGCGCTCCCACGCTCCCACCGCGCACCCGTGCGCCGGCCACCACCAACGGCACGCACTCGCGCGCGTGGTCGGTGGATGGCGTTGTCGGATCGTTGCCGTGATCGGCGGTAATGAAGAGCAGGTCGTCCTCCCGAAGTGCGGCCAGCAGGCTGGGCAGGGCGCGATCGAACGCTTCGAGCGCCCCCTGAAAGCCACGGACATCGTTCCGATGCCCGAACAACTGATCGAAATCTACCAGATTGGCAAAGCAGAACCCACGAGGCGCCGAATTCAGCCACTCG
>JBBQXC010000210.1:0-7538 GCA_038210005.1 Gemmatimonadales bacterium | reverse complement strand
AAGGCCGACACGCAGCGCCCCACGATGATCATTACCAAGACACACATCGGCTACGGCTCGCCCAGCAAGCAGGACACCGCCAAGGCCCACGGCGAGCCGTTAGGTGCGGCCGAGATAGCGCTCACGAAAACGGCCTACGGTTGGCCCAGCACCGAGCCGTTCTTTGTACCCGACGCGGCGCGCGCACATTGGATCGAGCGTGTCGCCACGCGTGCCGCGCTGCACGGTGAGTGGAAGGCCAGGTGGGCGGCGTACCAGGCCGCGCACCCCGCGCTCGCCGCCGAGTTGCTGCGTCGTAACGACAATCAGTTGACGGCCGCGCTCGACACCGCATTCCCTGTTTTCGATACGAAGAGCGGCAACGTGGCCACCCGTGCCGCGAGTGGTGTGGTGATCAACGCCGTCGCCACGGCAGCACCCGAGTTGATTGGCGGCAGCGCCGACCTCACGGGCTCGAACCTCACCAACGTGAAGGGCGCGACGTATTACGCGCCTACGGCACCAGCCGGTCGTAATTTCCATTTCGGCATTCGCGAACACGCGATGGGCGCCATCATGAACGGTATGGGGCTGCACGGTGGCATCATCCCGTACGGCGGCACGTTCCTCGTGTTCAGCGATTACATGCGTCCGGCGATCCGCTTGGCCGCGTTGATGGGCGTGCAGGCGATCTATGTGTTCACGCACGATTCCATCGGACTCGGCGAAGACGGTCCCACGCACCAGCCCATCGAACATCTCACGGCGTTGCGTTGCATTCCGAACTTGCTGGTATTGCGTCCGGCCGATGCCGATGAAGTGAGCGAAGCGTGGCGCGTGGCGATCGCGCATCGCACCGGTCCGTCGGCGATTGTGCTCACGCGGCAGAAGCTGTCGTACTTTGGCGAGCCGGCGCGTGCGCGGGCCGGCGTGCCACGCGGGGCCTACGTGGTGGCCGACACGAACGGTGTGGCGAATGTGGTGCTGATGGCGAGCGGCTCGGAAGTCGAGATCGCGTTGGCGGCGCGTGCGCAGCTGGCCGCGCACGGTGTGAACGCGCGCGTGGTGAGCTGCCCCAGCCTCGAACTGTTCGCCAAGCAGGACGCATCGTATCGTGCGAGTGTGCTGCCCGCCGGTGTGCCACGTGTAGCGGTGGAAGCGGCGCATCCGATGTCGTGGTACCAATGGGTGGGTGACACAGGCGCGATTATCGGCATCTCGACCTTCGGCGCCAGTGCACCGGCGCCCACGCTGTACGAGAAGTTCGGCATCACTGCCGACCACGTGGCGGCCACTGTTACGGAGCTGCTGGGCGCCTAGTCAGTTTCATATGACACGCATGATGGCCTTTGTTGGAGCGACCATTGGTGGGTACGCCGGCTGGGCCGCAGGCGAACCGTTCGGCATGTTCACCGCATTCGTCGTGAGCATCGTGCTCACGGCGGTGGGCGGGTATTACGGACGGAAGATGGGGAAGTATTACGGCGGGTAGCGCGTGCTGAAGGATGGATCGCTGAACTGATCACGCAGAGAAAACAGAGAGAGCGCAGAGGACGCAGAGAGAAACGATTCTCTGCGAACTCTGCGCCCTCTGTGTCTCCGCGTGATCAATTCAACATCACGTCAGAAAGCGCTCCAGTGGATTACGGCGCACACCGCGCCAACGCGATCGGGCACCGCTCCGGATCACGTGCCGGTGCACTGCCCTGACCGCCCGGGCCGCCGAAGGTGTACAGCGGCAACCGGAGCGTCTGCAGTTCACGACCCGGGATCGGGAAGTGGACGGGCGTGCCTTCAGGAAGCGTGCGCCAGCCGCGCGCGTCGAAGAACGCCACGACACCGTTTACACCCACGCCTTCGATGCCCTTTTCGTAGCGGAGGGCGTCCCACAGACTGCCACAGTCGCCATTCTCCTTGCGCGGCACGCAACCCGCCTCGTTCGGCGGGCCATCGACGGTCACGGCAGGCAGTTCGCCGTTCGCGATGCGCGACTTGTTGATCAGCAGCACCGCTTCGGCCGCACGACCAAGGCGAATGAGTGCTTCGGCCTTGAGAAGATCCATCTCGGTCACCGTCATCGCGACCTGCGGTCCCGACTGCCACGTGAGATCTACGCCGTTACGCTTGTAGTAGTAGTGCGACCAGCGATACGTACCACGGGCGGCCTGGAAGATGTTGTTCAGGTTGTAGCCCACGTACTTGCCCACCGACGTGGGGCCGGTCGGACCCTGAATGCGGCGGTCCTTCGTGGTGATGCGGAACGGCTGCCGACTGTCGTTCTGCGTGGCCACCCAGGTACGCCATCCGTTGGTCGAATCAGACGGGCCCACGAGCCAGTAGCTCGGACGGCCGAAGTCCGACGGACGTCCCGCCGTGCGCAGGCGCGCATTCAGACGCTTCCAGTCGTCGAACAAGATATCGGGCTGTGCCGACGGAGCGAAGTCCGTCTGAATGCCGGCATCGACACGCCGAATCACCTCCGCCCAGTTCACTGCCGCGCGCTCCTCACGCGTGCGAGCGGAGTACACCAGCAGTCGCGCGGCGAACGAGTTCGCGAGACGGACGAACTGGTCCTTGGTGAGCGCCTGGTAGAGGAAGTTGTCCACGGGGAACGTCATCGTGGGCTGCGCGTTCGCCGTCGTGATCGCAGCATCGAGCTGCGTGATACCGAATGTCGTGACCACCTTGTAGTCGCTGAACGTCGGCGCCACACCAGTGAGCGTATCCAGCTTGGTGGTCTCGTCGACCAACGCGGCCTTGTCGAAATAGAGGCCGAGATAGCCGTACGAGACGCCCTGCATGAACTTGCCCATCGCCTTCGCACGGGCGGTGCGGGCGGCGTTCTCGATCACGAGCCCGCGATCGACGGCACCCACCACATCGTTCGCGGCGGAGATGGTGCGATACAACTGATACCACGGCTGCTCGTTCACCAGCCGTCGCGCATTCACCGGGCTGTTGTTCCACGACTGGCGCGGCTCGGAGGACAACTCGAGCTGGCCGAAGTCGGCGAACCCCGATGTCATTTCACGCGCCATCGTGCTGAACGCCCACGACGGATAGTCGTCGTGACCGGCAACGGGCCACCATGTGCGGAACGAGGTCGCCACGAACGATTCCGTGGTCACCGGCTGCGCCGTGGCGCGCTCCGCATCGGGCCGATTGGGATTCACCACATCGAGGTTCTGACAGGACGCCACGATGAGCGTGACGCCGATCGGCAGCGCGAACTTCTTGAGAGTCGGATTCATGTGTCGAGGCTCGCCGATCAGAAGGTGATTTCGAAGCTGCCCGTCACCGTGCGATAGCGCGGATACGAGAAGCTGTCGAGGCGGCTGAGCACACTGCCTACTTCGGGGTCGTACCCCTTGTAGCTGGTGAGCGTAACCAGATTACGACCAATGAGTGACACCGAAGCCTGTTCGGCACCGAGACGCGCCAGCGCGCGGGCGAAGCTGGTCGGCAAGCGGTACTTGAGTGACACCTCACGCAGCTTCACGAAGCTCGCGTCCTCGACGAAGTAGCTCGTCGGGTCGTTGGCCGAGTAGAGCGAGACGTAGTATTCGATGGGCTTCTTGAGTTCCTGCGCCTTACCGGCCTGGTCGACATCGCGACTGCGCTGGTATTGATACATGCGCTGGTTGGTCTGGTTGTACACGTCGCCGCCGACCTGCGCGTCCCACAGCATGAACAGCTGCACACCGCGCCAGCCGATCGTATTCGACACACCGAAACGGAAGTCCGGATTGCCGTCACCGATACGGGTCACGGCCGCGTTGCCCGTCGAATCGGTCGCGCGAACCGGCATGCCCCACTGATAGGACTGGCTGCCGATCGTGACCGCCGGCGTGCCCCACAGGCGTTTCGTCTCGCCGTCGGTGTAGGCATTGCCGGCACCGACGTACACGAGCAGCCCTTCGTCGTTGCGCGCGAACTCACCCGCGCGCGCCTGCGCGTCGGCCGGGAGTTCTGCGGCGTCACCGATGAAGCGGAAGCCGTACATGTTGCCGAGCGTCTCACCGGCGCACCGGAAGCCCACCGTATTGGTCGTGAAGCAGGGGCGGTTGAACTCGGTGATCTTGTTACGCGAACGGTCGGCCACGAGGCCGGCGCGCCACGTGAAATTCGGCTTGCGCACGATCTGCGCTTCGAGGGTGCCTTCGAGCGTGTTGCCCGTCACGGTGCCGGCGTTCTGCCACTGGTTCGCGTAGCCGAAGTAGCCAGCCAGCGGAATCAGTAGCAGCTGGTCGGAGGTCACCTGCCGCGCATGCGAGAGCTGAATCGAGTAGCGATTCTTCACGATGGCGTCGATGCCGATTTCGGTTTCCTTCGAGTACTCGGGCCTCAAGAACCTGTTGCCGAGGTTCTGCTTCACCAGACCACCACCTTCGATGAAGTTGAAGGTTTCGTACTGGTCGTTGAAGTCGGGGCGGCCACCGGCCGTACCCTGCGACGCGCGGAGCTTGAACTCGTTGAAGATGTTCTTGAGCGGGAACCAGGTCTCTTCGGAAATGCGATATGCTGCGGAGCCGCGGTAGTACCAGTTGTCCTGCTCTTCCGGACCGAACAGCGAGCTGCCGTCCATTCGCGCAAGGCCGTCGATGATGAGCTTGCCACGATAATCCGCGGCGGCGCTCACGAAGAACGAATTGGTCCGGATCGTCTCGCTCGTCGAATTGACGAAGCGGACGGTGGCGTTGTTCAGACTGTTCACGCCAGGGGTCGAGAAAATCTGACCGCTCGCATTCACGAGATCGTTCGTCTCCCGTTCCATCAGGCCGCGCACCGTGCTGCGCAACGTGAAGCTGCCGAGGCGCTTGAGCAGGTTGGCTGAGAGCGAGGCGTTGAGCGCGTTGGTCACACCGTTGAAGCGCGAGATTTCGCCGGGACCGCCGTTGCCGAAGCCTTCCGTCTTCACACCTTGATCGAGGAAGAAGTCGGTGGAGCGATCGGAGCGATCGTAGGAAAGGTTGCCGTCGACGGTGAGCCACGACCGCGGCGTGTAGCGCGCTTCCATGGCACCCTGCGTGCGGGCGCGGTTCCGATTGCGGCGCTCGGTGGAGAGGACGTACAGCGGGTTCTCTTCGCGTCCTTCGAAGTCGGGCTGGAAAATGAAGGGCGTGCCGTCCGGATCGGGCTGACGCAGATCGACATCAGGCGCTTGGTTGATCAGGTCGAAAAAGGTATCGTCGTACAGGTTCAGACGCGTTGAGCGGCTGTGATACGCGCTGACGCCGATGCTGAGATCGCTGCGCGGACGATGATCGAGATTGAGTCGGAAGTCGTTCTGATCATAGCGGCCGCTGTTCAGGACCACGCCGTCCTCGCGCTGGTTCACATAGGAGAAGAACCAGTTCGTCTTGCCGCCGTTCTGCGCAATGTTCAGTGAGTTGCGCGTGAAGTCGCCGGGATTGAAGAAGCGGTCCACCTGATCATAGAACGTGCCCGCCTTGAACGGGTTGTCCTGAAAGCGCGCAAAGATGGGATCCGGCACGCGCAGCTCGCGGGGAACCACTTGGCCCGCCGCGTTCAGGAACTCACCCTGCTCATTCGACAGGAAGGAGTGCTGCTGTGCCCAATTCACCTTGCGAGCGAGCTCGTTGTTTCCGTACTCGGTGCGCAGCGTGAACTTCGTGGTGCCTTCGGCGAGTCCGGTGCCGCGGCGGGTCCGGATCTGGATCACGCCCGAGGCCGCACGCGAGCCGTACAGCGATGCCGCCGCGGCGCCCTTTACGACTTCCACGCTCTCGATGTCCATCGACTGGAGATCAGCGCTGGCGGCGTCGAACGACGCCGACTGAATGACACCGTCCACCACCACCAGCGGCGACGTGCTCTTGCTGATCGAGGTCGGCGTCCGTAGCTGAATGTTCGTGCCACTACCGGCCTGTCCGGTGGGGATCACACTGACGCCGGCGATCTTGCCCTGAATCGTCTCGAGGGCGTTGGTCGCGGGCACCGGCGCATCTTCCGCCGAGACACGGCCCACGGAGAACGGCACGCGGGTACCGGAGGCGGGGTCCACCACACCGGTGGTCACCATGGCCTGCAGGTTGAGCGCGGCCACGTTCATCGTGACGTCATACGTCAGCGTCGCCCCGGCCGACACGACGATGCCCGCGCGGACGACACGGCGATAGCCAAGTCGGATAGCCTCGAGGCCATACGAGCCGGCGGGCACGGCGGGAAAGGTGAAGCGACCGTCTGCATTGGTGCGCGCTTCGAGACGCGTGGTTCCACGCGACAAAAAGAGCTGGACCGACTGCAGCGGCTGTCCGGATACAGAGTCGGACACGACACCCACGACGCGGCCCGGGGCCGTATCCTGCGCGTGAAGTGCCGAAGTGCCGGCGAAGCCGAACACCAGTGAAGCCGCGAGCATCAGATGCGCGGCGAAGCGAGGGACCATCTTTCCTCCGAGGGGATCTTGCTGACCTAAACACAGCGGCAGGCAGCATCGCCTGCGCGACACAGCCTGCCACCACGCAATGCGAGCGGGACGAACTGTGAACTATACGAAGAAGGCGGTCGAGACGTTGGAGAAGCACGCGCCGGCCGCCGGCAACTCACCGACGCAGCGCGCGCCCGGCGAAGACATTCGTCATCTGGCGTTCCTGCACCGCCGCCTGCCCGTTCACGAACACCCAGACCATGCCGCTCGACAATCGTGTCGGCTCGATATACGTGGCCTCATCGCGGATGGTCTTGGGGTCGAACACGATCACATCGGCGAACGCTCCCGCGCGCAGCACGCCGCGATCAGGAATACGATAGGTCTCCGCCACCTGTCCCGACGACGCGCGCACCATCCGCTCCATCGTGATCACCGGCTTGTCGAGCACGTAACGACGGATCTTGCGCGGGTACGTGCCATATAGCCGTGGGTGCCCCCCCGACCCGTCGGAGCTGGTCATCACGTACGGGTCCTTCATGAAGGTTTCGATATCCGCTTCGGTCATGTTGAACGACGCCACACTCATATCGAGCCCTTCGTTGATCATCGCGAGCGCCGTCTCCACCGCCGGCAGTTTCCGCTGCTCGGCCGCCTGCTTGAGCGTCAGACCGATGTATGGCTTGGCCGCTGCGCTGCCGCCGGTGAGGAGCAATGTGCTGTCACCACCACGACGACGCAGATTGTCGCGCATCTCCACGAGCATCCTCTCGCGGAGTGCCGCATCGGCCATGCGCAGCTTGAGCGAATCAGTGCCGCCGGCCTGCGCCCAGCGCGGGAGCAACGCGGCACTCAACCCGGTGCCGCTCGCCGTCCAGGGGTACTGGTCGGCTGTCACGACACATCCCCTGGCGCGCGCCTCGCGCATGATGCCAAGCACACTGTCGGCCTTACCCCACACATCGACACCGAGCGTCTTGATGTGCCCCACGTTTGCCGTCAGCCCCGACTCGCAGCCGATGCGGATCGTCTCGCGCACAGACGCCAGCAATCCAATGGAATACGACGATTCGTCACGCTGATGCGTGTCGTACACACCGCCGAACGGCTTCGCGGCGGAAATCACGGCGATCGCCTCCTCGGTGCTGGCGTAACTCTGCGGCGCGTA
>JBBQXC010000209.1:0-7539 GCA_038210005.1 Gemmatimonadales bacterium | reverse complement strand
GCCGTACTTCTTGGTGGCCTCGGCCGAATCGATCGTGACCTGGTCGTTGGTCGCATCACGGTGCTCGATCCCGAGGTCGTAGTATTCGAGTTCGACGTCGAGATACGGGAGGATGAGCTTGTCCTTGATGAACTGCCAGATGATGCGCGTCATCTCGTCGCCGTCCATCTCGACGACGGGATTCACAACCTTGATCTTGGCCATGTGGAGTCTCTACCGGTGAAGCCGACCGGGAAGCCGATCGGAAGCCTGCACGCGAACCCGTGCGGGCAGTGAAAAATGCAGACGGGAATCCGTCGTTCTGGCTGCGTGCAAAATGCCGATCGAACCCCTGCGTGGCCAGTGGAGCGATGCGACGCCCGATGAAACGCTTCCAGCAGCAGAACTCCGCTTGGCCGGAGTCCACCGAGCACCGCCCGATGGATGGCCGCTCGTGACGAAACGGGGAGGTGGACGTAGACCAGTGCGATTGCATCGAGGCTCTGCGGCTCGGGAGTCCATTCCTGCAAGTCGACATGCATCGCCGGGACCACCACTCGCCCCTCCGTCACGACGAACGCATTCGGAGCCGTTCTGTGCTTCTCGCCGGGTGAGTGTACTTGGTGATCCCGGATAGCCATCTCGCGACGCGCTCAACACGACTGGCGAGAAGCAGTATATGCGTATATAATTATACATACACCACGGAGGATCGGGGCACCAGCCGCGCGCCCGCCGTGAGTCCCACACGGAGATGGGCATGACCTATACCGCTCGATGCGCTCGGTGGCCGCTGGTTGCGCTTAGTGTGGTCACGATGGCCGCTGGCGCGCAGCCGCTGCGTGGACAGGAGCACGTGTCGATCGGTACGGCCGTCGCTGACATCGAGCGCCTTGACGCGCTTCGCTCGCGGCTGGCCGCCACGTTCCAGCAATCCGGCGCTCCCGCGAACCAGCAAGCATTCGCCGAGGTGTGCAAACCCGTTGGCCAGTCCCTGCAGCAGTTGGGCACCGCGAACGGGTGGACCGTGCGCCAACTCGCGACGAAGTATCGGAATCCGACGAACGCCGCCGATCCCGAGGCGGTGCGGCACATGCGCCGCTTCGCGCAGGACACGTCGTTGGTGTCACTGGTGGTGAGAACCTCGATGAACGGGAAATCGGGCGTCCGATATCTGCGCCGCATCACGGTGGAAACGTCCTGCCTTGCCTGCCACGGCGCGCGCGACTCCCGGCCCGCGTTTGTGGTGAGCAATTACCCGAAGGACCGCGCCTTCGATTTCCGCACCGGAGATCTCCGCGGTCTCTACAGCGTGTTCATTCCCTCCAAACCCTGAGACGCACGTCATGCCGTCTTTTCGTCACAAGCCCATCGATGTCGTGATCGACGTCCGTTCGAAAGTCGAGTTCTGGCTCGGTCATTTGTCCGGTGCGATTTGTCTGCCGGTTCAATCGATCGCGGAGTCGCTACCAGCCATGCCCGAAATCGCCAAGGACGCACGTATTCTGCTGGTGTGCGCCAGCGGGGCGCGGTCGGCGTCGGCTGCACAGATTCTCAAGTCGCTCGGGTACACGCGCGTCGTCGACGGCGGCCCTACCGCGAGTGCCCGCGACCAGTACGTCGCCTGAGGAACTCGCTCTCGCCTTGAAAATCGGGTCAGGCTGGAGTAGCCTCCAATCATGGCGAGAACTCCGATGCGCCGTTTGAGTGCCGCGTTCATGGCCCTGTGGTTCACCATCTCGATGGTGGACGCAGGGTGGCTTCATGCCTGCGCGATGCACTCGATTCGGCCGGTGTCGGAGCAGCAGCGCTCTGCGGCCACTATCACCGCATCGTCAGACGCCCACTCGGCGCACCACGCCGCCCCCCACCAGCACCAGGCAGCGGAGTCGGCATCCGACGAATCGTCGGCCCCATCGCACGACACGCATCAGTGTGATTGTGTCGGTGCGTGCTGTGCCGCGCAGCCTGCGGTCGTTGCCTTTCCGTGTGACCTGCATGAGCTGACGCGCCTCGTCACGCCGCCGGTCGCCTCCCCGATGGTCACGCGCTGGGTTGTTGCGTCGATCGACTATCGGCTGCCGTTCGCGACGGCGCCGCCCACGGCCTGAGTCGAGTCGGCGGGCGCGCCCCCGCCCCGCCCATCGTCTGACGCCCTGACAACGATCAGCGCCCTTGGCGCGCGGTCGGCAGTGGCCTCGGCCCATCACTCACGCCGACGCAGCGTGCCTCTTGGCGCATCGCGTCCGGCAACAGCAGCGGAGCTGCCCAGGTGTTTTCGTCATGTAGTTCACGACGGAAGCCCGAGCACGTCGCACGCTCGCATTCCTATGCGTTCCGTGGCGCGCTCGTCTCGCTTTCGTTGGTCGCGCTTTCGTTCGTCGCGCTTTCGTGCGTCGCCGCGCCAGCACTGTCGGCACAGGAACGCCGTCCAGTTCGCCCCCGTACGGATTCGCTGAGCCGGGATTCCACGCGGCAGGCGACGCTCGTGCCGGTGCGCGTCACCGAGCGACGCGAGCGATCGGTGCCACCGCCGGTGATCACGATTCGCCTCGATACCGCAGCCGTCCACTCGGCGCCGTCCACCACGGCGTATGATCTGGTGCGTCGTGTCAGCGGCCTTGAAGTGCACGAGCAAGGACAGGGTCCCGGCTTTACGTCCAACGTGGTGGTGCGCGGCTTCAACTCCGATCACTCCGCCGACGCGCTGCTCGTGATCGACGGCGTCCCCATCAACTCCCCGATCCATGGCCACGTGGAGGGATTCGCCGACTGGAACGTGCTCCTTCCCGCGGCCGTGAGCGACATGCGCTTCGTCGCCGGTGCCGCCAGCCCGCAGTACGGAGATTTCGCGCTGGCGGGCGTGATGGAGGTGTTCACCGCCGCGGATGCCCGCGGCACCAGCGCGTCGGTGCAATCGTCGAGTTTCGGAGACGTGGCAGCGTGGGCTCGCACCGGTCGGCGTGGGGAGCGAGGGGGCGTGCTCGGTGCCCTCGACGTTCGGCGACAGCAGGGGTGGCAGCAGAATGCCCAGTACGGTCTCGGGAACGGGCTCGTGCGTGGGTGGCGTGCCGTGAAAGGCGGGCGCCTTGAAGGCGGAGCGCAGTGGTACGGCAGCGACTGGAATTCTCCAGGATTCGTCAGCGTAGGTCGCTATAACACGCGCGACCTGCGCACGCCCGTGGACTCTACCGACGGCGGCCGCACTCGGCGCGTCATCCTCAGCGCCCGATACGGTCGGACCATCGGCACCCTTCGCGGACGCGCCATCGGCCTCGAAGCGACCAGTTGGGCGCAACGCTCGCAACAGCGCATGTATCTCAATGTGCCGGGCGAGGGGAGCATCATGCGACAGAGCGAGGAGAATGATGCTCGGCACGCCGTCGGCGGTCAGATGCAGGTCGCCTGGCCACTACGGGTCGGAGAGATCCTGACCGGCCTGTCGGCTCGCCAGGATGTCGCCGACTACTCACGCTTCACGACCTTCGCTCGCGCTCGATCGTCGCTCGATCATTCGTACGATGCCGACTTCGCCAGTCAGTCGGGCTTCGTACGCTGGCGTACGATGGTGGGTTCACGCATCGGTGTCGATGTGGGAGCGAGGATCGACGCCCTGACCTACTCGGCGCTTGATCGCGTGGCCGAAGCGAACAGCGGCGTGGCGCTCGCGCCGCTCCGGGCGACGCGAGTAATCGGCAGTCCCAAACTCGGCGCTCGCTATGCACTTCCCTGGGCTCCTGCCGGCTTGTCGCTCACCGGGCTCGCCTCGACGAGCCGTGGATTCCGTGGTGCACCGGGAGTCATTGCCGATCCCACGCGCGCACCAGTCACCGCGTGGTCGCACGAGCTTGGCCTCGATGCCGAACGTCGTGCGTTCCGTCTGCACCTCGCGCTGTTCCGTCTGGATGCGAGGAATGAACGCGTGTTCAATCCCGTGACACTCGGCGTCTCGAGTGCCGGGCAGAGTCGGCGCCAGGGACTCGACCTCCGCGCGTCGTGGCGCGCAGCGTCACCGGAGGAATCGGGACGGCGATTTTCGTTCCGCATTCCTGGTGGCACCGAGCTGTTCAGCTCACTCACGCTGAACGATGCGCGGTTTCTCGGTGAACTCCCCGCAGCGGGCGGCGTGATCGTTCGACCGGTGCAGAACGGCGCGTTCCACGATCACAACATTCCGATTCTTCCCGGCGATCGGGTACCTGGTGTGGCCGCGATCACCGGTCGCATCGGCGCGGATGGACCGTGGCGTGCTTCATTCGCGCGTGCTTCGGCCGTGGACGGCGCCCGATGGCGTGTCAGCTATCGACTGCTCGGCAGCTTTGTCCCGATCGGCGAACCGGGACTCCACACGCGCCCCGCCAGTCTGCTCGATCTCGGCGTGCGCTTGCCACTTCCCTCCGCTTGGAGCGGGCGGGCCGCCATGCTCGATCTCGATCTCGAAAATGTGCTCAACCTGCGGTACGTCGAGAACCGCGCATCAGGCTTCATCACCCCCGGCCTCCCGCGTGTGGTACGTGTCGGGCTGCGGTTCCCCTAGTGCGTTCGACATCCATCCGACACTTCACTTCTCTCAGAGAGCAATCCATGTCTCACATGCTTCGCCGTTTCGCAACGCTCGCCACCATTCCGTTCCTGGCGTCGCTCGCCGCCTGTGCCGACGGCAGCAGCACCACCGCGCCGGACACCAGCCCGCGCCCTGTGGCGATCAAGTTCGCCGCGCGCGTCGGCGATCTGCCGGCCACGTGTAGCCAGAGCTACGCCGCGCTTGGCACCACGCGCAGCACCGCGTCGATTACCGAGTTCATGGCGTATGTCTCTGACGTGTCGCTCCTGCGCGCCGACGGCACCGCAGTACCGGTGACGTTGACACCTGATGCTAAGTGGCAGCTCGAGAACATCACCCTGCTCGACTTCGCGGCCGGCGGCGCGGGAACGAACTGTCCGAACGCCTCGCCCGAAACCAATCTTCAGGTAGTAGGCACGGTGCCTGGTGGCGCGACCTATACCGGGCTGCGATTCACTCTCGGCCTGCCGTTCGCGCGGAACCACGGTGACGCCACCTCAGCCCCGGGACCGCTGTCGGCGACCGCCATGTTCTGGTCGTGGAACGGTGGCTACAAGGCCATGCGGCTCGATGTGCGGAGCACCGGCTCGCCGACGGGCTGGTTCGTCCACCTCGGGAGCACGGGATGCTCACCTACGGGATCGGCAACGACCGTGCCGACCTCCTGCACCGCTCGGAACGTCATGACCTACACCTTCTCCAACTTCGACGCGGCGAAGCAGACTGTTGTGGCGGATGTCGCCACGTTTCTCGCATCGTCCGATCTCGACATCAATCTGGGTGGCCCAGCTGGTTGCATGAGCGCCGCGACGGATGGCGATTGCGCACCGATCTTCATGTCGTTCGGCTTGCCGTTCAACGGGAGCGCCACGCCGTCCACACAGTCGTTGTTTCGCGTCATCGCCAACTGAGACGTCTCGTGAAGTCATGGCAACAGCGCTTCGTCCGGCGCGCCGATCGTGCGCGCCGGACAGTCTCGACCGCGCTCGGAACGCTGGCGCTGTGGCCGCTGCTCAGCGCCTGCGCCGGCGATGAGCTCTTTGCGCCCGGGGCCGAGGGCAGTAGCAACTATCAGTGGAATCTACCAGCTGGCTTCCCCGTGCCCGTCGTGCCCGCAGAGAACCCGATGTCGACCGAAAAAGTCGAGCTGGGTCGGCATCTGTTCTACGATACGAGGCTCTCGGCCAACCGCACGTTCAGCTGTGCCACGTGCCATCGCCAGTCGATCGCCTTCACCGACCGTCGCACCGTTGGCATCGGATCGACCGGTGAGGCGCATCCACGCAACTCCATGTCGCTCGCCAACGTGGGCTATGCCTCGGTCCTGAATTGGGGCAATCCGAACGTGCTCGAGCTCGAAGGACAGGCGCTCATCCCCATGTTCGGCGAGCATCCCGTCGAGCTGGGGATGAGTGGGCAGGAGCAGGAACTGCTGCGACGTGTGCGAACGGACAGCACATACCGTCGGCTGTTCGCCGCCAGCTTTCCCGGCGGGAGCGATCCGGTCTCCGTTGCCAACATCGTTCGTTCGCTCGCGAGCTTTCAGCGAGGCCTGGTGTCAGGAGATTCTCCGTACGACCGGTACAAGTTCCGCAACGATCGCAACGCCCTGTCCGCGTCGGCCAAGCGTGGCGAAGATCTCTTCTTCAGTGAAAAGACCGAGTGCTTTCACTGCCACGCCGGTGTGATGTTCACCAACTCGGTGAACTACGTGGGAAAGGGCTTTGCAGACCGGGAGTTCTTCAACACCGGCTTGTACAATGTCGACGGCCGCGGCGCGTATCCCGGCAACAACATCGGACTCGCCGAATTCACAGGACGGGCAACCGATATGGGCGCCTTCAAAGCCCCCACGCTGCGAAACATCGCCGTGACCGCTCCCTACATGCACGACGGCAGCATCGCGACCCTCGACCAAGTCCTCGACCACTACGCCAGAGGCGGTCGCCTGATCACCTCAGGACCGAACAGCGGCGACGGGGCAACGAGTCCGTTCAAGAATGGATTCGTGAAAGGCTTCGAGCTCTCGCCGCAGGAGCGCACCGACATGCTGTCGTTCCTGCATAGCCTCACCGACTCCACGTTTCTCACCTCGCCGAAGTCGGCGAATCCATGGCCAAGCGGACGGAATCCCGTGCCCTGAGCGTCGGCATCGGCGCGAGTCGCCGGGGGACCGCGCTACCCCAGCGGCTCGAACACGCCGACGTCACGATTCTTCCGCACGTCGTCCCAGCGGAAGCACCGACCGTTCATAGCCACGTAGACACCGGGCGCGAGCGACTGCACGTAACTGAGGGCGCTGCCGAGGTTGAACAGTCCGTCGGAGCTGCCGAAGGCATAGGGCACCATTGCCCCGGTGAGCACGATGGTCTTGGTCGTCACAGCGGCCGCGATCACCGCCGCGGTTTCCACCATTGTATCGGTGCCGTGCGTGATCACGATCTGCGTTTCCGCGCAACTCACGCACGCATCGACGATGCGATGGCGATGTGACTCTTTCATTTAGAGGCTGTCGATCATCATCAGGACTTCGACCTGTACGTCGAGCATGCACCGGCCCCGCCGCAGCATTTCCTCGACATGGGTGGCCTCGAAGTGCAGTGTACCGGTCAGCTCGTCGTACTCTTTGTCGAACGTGCCACCGGTCACGAAAACGCGTAGGCTCATTCGGTCTCCGCCGCATCGGATGCACTCGTCGTTGCCGACCGGGCACGGACGCGCGCTTTCGCGGCTTTCTCCTTTGCCTTCTTGAGCGCTTTCGCTGCCGCCACACGTTCCGCCTCGGCGATCACCGCCTCGCGCGCCGCGATGTCCGCCTCGCGCGCAGTCCACGCCTCGCGATCGCGCGCTTCGGCCTTACGTGTGCGCTGCAGGCTTTGATCGTCGCGCCACGCAGCGACCTTGGCATGATCGCCGCCCACCAGCACGTCGGGCACGGTGAATCCACGGTATCCGGCCGGCCGCGTGTAACTCGGCGCACTGATGCCCCGATCGTA
>JBBQXC010000208.1:0-7599 GCA_038210005.1 Gemmatimonadales bacterium | reverse complement strand
CGCGCCTTGGCCGCATCGTTGTCGCACAGCGCGACCAGCTTGGCACCGCGCAGCTTGGACAGAACAGGGATGTGCGTCAGCTGGGCAATTGCACCCGTGCCGACGACGGCGATACGGACGCCGTCTTTCATTCACGCCTCCGGAGATGACAGATCAGTCGGCGAACCCGACGACGGTCCCCGGATAGTAGTGACGCAGGATCGTGCGAGCGTCGAGGCCGGCCCGTGCACGGCCGATCGCTCCCCACTGACACATCCCCACTCCGTGGCCGTTGCCGTGGCCGTGCAGGCTGACACCGGAGAGGTGTCCACGAGCACGGGATTCGCGGTCGATTGAAAAATACGTGCTGGACAGGATCGCGCCACGCACATCACGCAGCACATTGCGAATCTCGTTGTTGCGCACGGTCACGTCCCCGCGATCGGTACGCAGCACCAGCGCCGTGGCCCGACCGGACGCGGTCCGACCCTCCACGCGCATTTCCGTGACCACACCGGGACGCGGATCGCGCGCGCCAGCGGCCACCAGCGCTCGCCGCACCGTTTCGCTCAGCTGCCCTTCATTGAACTCCGCCGTCCAGTGGTTCCTGGGCGAAAGGTCGCAGTAGGGGCGCCCGGTCCTCGGATCGGTGTCGTCCACCGACTGCAGGTACGGCTCCTCTCGGACATCCCGCCACGATTCCTTCGGCGCCGCCGTCCGTCCTCCGCACGACGAGTAGTAGGGCGCGTCTACCAGCAATCCGTTGTAGCGGATCACCAGCCCGGCAGTGTTGTCGATCGCCTCGTTCACGATCGGCGCCTCCACATCCATGCCTGCGTACACCTGATTCTGCACGGTGGCCACCATGTGCCACCCCAACCGCGGCTCGACCGACACGTCCGAGGGCACCCGGATATACGCGTAGCTCCGCGCCGCGATCGCCTGCGCTTCGAGCGCCGCCCGATCACCCGGCTGACGCGTGCCCAGTTCGATCGGCACCACACCGCGCAGGTAGTCCTCCACCGGCAGGCGGTTGACCACGAGAATGCCGCTGTCAGTAGGCGAGAACCCGAGTTCACCGCGATAGCGACGATTGTCGTAGCGCAGCGCGGCGCCACCATCGGACGCGCGGGCCACGAATGGCCCCGCGCGCCACGGTGTGGCATCGCCGTTGTCACCGGCCACGCGCAACAACCCGCCCTGCTGCTCGATCCGCCAATGCTCGGCGCCCTGTCCGGTCACCAACTTCGTGCGTCCACCCTGTTCGTCGATCCGCCAGCGCCCGGTGGCAGACACAGGCGCCTGACGCGCCTTCCCGGCCAGCGCGATGCGGGCCATCCGGTCGCGTCCGTCCAATCGTCCGTGCGCCTCACCCGTAACGGGGCTCTCACCGACGGGCGACGGTGCACTGGGGCCACTGCTGCCCCCGCGAGGCGCGCACGCCACCGTGAAGGCGGCGGCGGCCACGAGCGTACCGAACGCACCAGCGATGAGCGCGCGCATGAACTCCTGAGCTAGTCCCGTTGCGCGACGGCCGCGCCCATCGCGTCGTCGAGTCGGGTCAGTGTTTCGGCGATTTCCGCATCGCCATGCGCCGACGACATGAACGCCGCCTCGAACGCCGACGGCGCCAGCGACACGCCGCGGCGGCGCGCCGCATGAAAGAATCGCTTGAACAGCGTGGTGTCCGACAACTTCGCGTCGTCGTACGTATGCACGGGTTCATCGCGGAAGAAGAAACCCCACATGGATCCGGCATGGTTGGCCGAGAACGGCACGCCACGCCGCGCCGCGATGTCGCGCATCCCCTGCACCAGCACCGCCGTCTGCGCGGTGATGCCGTCGTGCACGCTCTGCGTGAGCGCGCCAAGCGTGGCGAGACCCGCCGCCATCGCCAACGGATTCCCCGATAGCGTGCCGGCTTGATACACCTTGCCCGTCGGCGCCACGTTCTGCATGAGTTCACATCGGCCACCGTAGGCAGCCACCGGCAGTCCCCCACCGATCACTTTGCCCAAGGCTGTGAGATCAGGGGTGACACCAAAGCGCTCGCGAGCGCCGCCAAAGGCAATACGGAAACCGGTCATGACTTCATCAAAGACGAGCAAGGCCCCGGTTTCGTCAGCAATCTTCCGCAATCCCGGGATGAAGTCGGGGAGCGGCTCGATAAACCCGCTGTTCCCCACGATCGGCTCGAGCATGATCGCGGCCAGCGGAAACTCGCGAGCAATACGGGCCGCTTCCTCGAGGTCGTTGTAGCGGCAGGTCAGCGTGAGCTTGGCCAGCGCCTCCGGAACGCCCGGCGAATCGGGCAATCCGAGCGTGGCCACTCCCGACCCCGCGCGCACCAGAAATGCGTCGGCATGGCCGTGGTAGCATCCCTCGAATTTGAGGATGTATTCGCGCCCCGTGATAGCACGAGCCAGGCGCGCAATGGTCATGGCCGCTTCGGTGCCGCTCGACGTAAACCGCACCATCTCCATGTGCGGCATTCGCTCGGCGATCTTGTCGGCCAACTCCACTTCGCGTTCGGTCGGCATACCGAAGCTCGTGCCGTCCTGCATCGCACGCGAGACGGCCTCGAGCACGACATCGGGCGCATGCCCCAGAACCAGCGGTCCCCACGACAGGATGTAGTCGAGATACTCGTTGCCGTCGGCGTCCCACACGCGAGCGCCTTTGCCGCGCTTGGCCACGAACGGCTCACCGCCAACGCCACCGAAGGCGCGGACGGGGGAATTCACGCCGCCCGGGAAACGAGCGCGCGCTCGCGCCATGATCTCGGCGGAACGCGCGCTCGGGCGCGACGTCAACATCTCTGCGAGTTCTGTCGAACTGCTCATCGGCCGAAACTCCCCACGGAAGAACTGTCAGGAATGCCACTGCCGACCAGCGGCAGGGTGCGCGACGCGCGACGAATCGGCGCCGCCACTTGCTCGGCCACGCGCAACAGCGTGGCGCGAAAATCATAGTCATCCACGACGTGCTCGATACGCACGTCGGCGAAGGAACCGGGCGCCATGATGCCCGACGCCGCATTGATGGGCACGTGCACCAGGCCATCGATGTCATCAGCCTGCCACGGGGCGCGGCACAGCATTTCTCCGGCCACGTCGGAGGCGCGCTCCACCAACACCCGCGCTTCAACGCCGAGGAACCGCTCGTAGCGCTCCGACGTGATGGCGCGCTGCAGCTCTTCGATGCGCTCCTTGCGCTCCTGCTTGATGGAGTCGGCCACGTCGTCGTCCATGCTGTTCGCGCGTGTGCCCTCCTGCGGCGAATAGGTGAACACGCCGACGCGATCGAACTGTATCTCTTCGAGAAAGTCGCACAGGATCTCGAAGTCGCTTTCCGTTTCGCCCGGGAACCCCACGATCACCGATGTGCGCACCGCGAGGTCGGGCACGATCGCGCGATACTGCGCGAGACGCTCGCGAATCGTTTTCTGACGCTCGGGGCGACGCATGCGCGCGAGCACCGCATCGGAGCCGTGCTGCATTGGGGTGTCGAGATAGCGCACGATACGCGGATTGGCAGCGATGACCTCGAGCAGCCGCGGCGTGATGCCGGTGCTGTAGAGGTACATGTTGCGGATCCACGGAATCGATGTTTCACGCACCAGTGCCTTGAGCAGCTCGGGCAACGCCACGCCATCACGACGATCGCGGCCGTAGTGCGCCAGATCCTGCGCCACCAGATTCATCTCGCGGGCGCCCTGCACTTCCAGCAGCTGCGCTTCCTTCACGAGATCGTCGAGCGCGAACGAGCGGTGCTTGCCGCGCATGAGCGGGATCGCGCAAAACGCGCACCCGTGGTCGCACCCTTCGGAGATCTTCAGGTAGCGCACATGCGGCAAGTCGCCGCCGAACAGGCGAACGCCGGGATGCTCCACCAGCGACCCGCCCAGCAGGCCGCGCTCCACCAGCTCGGGAATCAGGCGGTCGGTCTCGGAGTTGCCGAGGAAGACGTCTACCTCGGGCAATGCTTCCTCGAGTTCTGACTTGTGGCGCTCCACCATGCAGCCGATAGCGAACACCGCCTGACACTTGCCGTCGTCTTTCAGGCGCGCCGCGGCGACGATCGCTTCGATCGATTCGGCCTTGGCCGCGTCGATGAAGCCGCAGGTGTTGACCACCACCACATCGGCGTCGCGCATATCGATGACCTGCTCGCCGCCATGGGCGACGAGATCAGCCAGGTACCGCTCGGAGTCTACCGTGTTCTTATCGCACCCGAGGGTGACCAAACCGAACTTGAGCATCCTCGAAAGGTAGCTCAGCCGCTCTCTATCGGAAGTTGCCGAACTGCAGCTCGACCTCGAAGTCGGCCTTCCGCAGCACCGCAATCGCATCCTGCAGCGCATCCTTGTCGGGGCTCGACACGCGCACCTGGTCGCCCTGAATGCTGGCGGTGACCTTTTTGAGCTTTGCGTCCTTGATGGTAGCCGACACCTTCTTCGCCTGATCGGAATCGAGCGCCATCTTGAGCTTGATCTCCCGGCGCACCACATCGCCGCCACCCGGCTTCACGTCGCCGATGTCGAGATTTTTCACCGGCACACCGCGCTTGATGAGCTTTCCGCGCAGCGCGTCGAACAGCGCCTCCATGCGCATGTCGCTGTCGGTGGCGAGGTTCACGATGCTGTCTGTTCGCTTGAACTCGACCTCGACCAAGGCGCCCTTGAAGTCGAATCGCTGGGCGATCTCCTTCTGCGTCTGGTTGACCGCGTTGTCCACTTCCTGCAGGTCGACGCTGGTGGTGACGTCGAAGGAATACGTAGAAGCCATAGAATCGGTACGGGCTCAGCCCAGGAAGCTTTCGAGCGACTTGGATCGTGAAACGTGCCGGAGACGCGACAGTGCCTTCTCCTTGATCTGACGGACCCGCTCGCGGGTGATGCCCAGCAGTGTACCGATCTCTTCGAGCGTCATCGGCTCCGTGTCGTCGATCCCGAAATACAGACGCAGGATCTTCGACTCGCGCTCCTTGAGGCTGCCGAGCGAATCCTCGATCGCTTCGGTCAGCGCCTTTTCGAACGTCTGCTCGTCGGGCGTGGCGTGGTTCAGGTCGGGCAGATAATCGAGCAGCCGATTGTCCTCGCCCGGCGTGAGCGGCGCGTCGAGCGATAGGTGCACCTGCGAAATCGCCATCGTCTTGGCGACTTCCTCCTCGGTGATATCCATCCCTTCGGCGATCTCCGCGTGGGTCGCTTCGCGTCCCAGCTCCTGAAGCAGCGTGTTCGCCCGTTTCCCGATGCGGTGCAGTGTACCGGCCCGATTCAGCGGCACCCGCACGATGCGCGACTGCTCGGCCAACGCCTGCAGAATCGCCTGACGAATCCACCACACGGCGTACGAGATGAACTTGATGCCCTTCGTCTCGTCGAACTTGTGGCCCGCGCGAATGAGGCCAAGGTTGCCTTCATTGATCAGGTCGGACAGCGACACGCCCTGATTCTGATACTTCTTCGCGACCGAGACCACGAATCTCAGATTCGATCGCACCAACTTGTCGAGCGCTTCCTGATCGCCAACCCGGATTCGTCGTGCGAGCTCTGCTTCTTCTTCGCGCGAGATCAGCGGGTACGCGCTGATGTCTCGCAGGTACTGATCGAGGGAGCCTTCCTCGTACGACACTTTCTTTTTCGTGGACGTCACAGCCATGGCGGCGCGGCTCGTGTGGCAGAGAGACGGGACATGCGACCGCGCGGCGGGGGGAGCGCGGCGTCCTGCGTATAATTACTAACGGCTTACACCCTAACGGTGAACTACCAAGGCATCATTCGTCAACGCACACCGTCGCTAAATCGCGCGCCAGCGCACTAGCGAACAACGGACCCGAGACGTCCCCAGCGGATGCGGGTGAGCCACGGCGCACGCGCGGTGGAGTCCGGCGTGAAGCTGTAGTAGACGATCCACGGCGTGCCGCGCAGCAAACTGTCGGGAACGAAGCCCCAGTAGCGGCTGTCGAGGGAATTGTCGCGATTGTCGCCGAGCACGAACAGGTGCCTCGGCGGCACCACGATCGGCCCCCAGTTGTCCCGCGACGGGCGATAGATCGGCGGCATCCCGACGCTCGCGTTCGCGCTCGCGCTCGCGTCGGAATTTGCCGCTGCGGCCGTATTGGTGAGGTAGCCGCGCTGCCATCGGAATTCGTCGGTCATCGGATCGACGTGGGGCTCGGCATGCGACACGTACTGCTCGCGAAGCTGGACACCATTGCGCAGCAGCGAACCGCCTTGCATGGAGAGCGTATCGCCGGGCCGCCCCACCAGTCGCTTCACAAAATTCTTGGTCGGATCGGCGGGCCATTCGAACACCAGAATGTCGCCGAGTCGCGGCGCCCGGACCGCCGGCAACCGGTGCCCGACATAGGGGACCTCGGCGCCGTACAACCACTTATTCACCAGCAGGAAGTCCCCGACGAGCAACGTGCGCTCCATGCTGCCCGACGGGATCTTGTACGCTTCCACCGCGAACGTGCGGAGCACGAGAAAGAGCAGCGCTGCCGCCGGCAGCACCTTGGCCCATTCCCAGAGCCAACCGAACGAGAACGCGCGCCGACGCGAGCGGCCGTTGGCCGCCCGCAGGGCGTTCGCGCGGTGATCCTTCTTCGGCGCCATCAGCCTCTGACCGAGTTGTCGTGGTGCGGCGCGCTCCGCGGCACTGCGCTCAGTAGTTGTCGATCTGGGCGCGCTGGAGTGCACCGGAGTAGTCCACGTAGCCCACCTTGGTCTCCGAGTAGAACTCGTACACTTCCCAGCCGCCTTCGCGATGTCCGTTGCCCGTCTCCTTCACACCGCCGAAGGGCAGATGCGCCTCGGCGCCGATCGTAGGTGCGTTCACGTACGTGATGCCATTGTCGAGATCCTGCAGTGCTCGGAACGCCACATTCACGTTGCTCGTGTAGACCGACGACGACAGTCCGTAGCGGACTCCGTTGTTTACCGCGAACGCCTCTTCAACGGAAGCGACCTGGATCACCGACAGGACCGGTCCGAAGATTTCTTCCTGCTCCAGCCGTGATCCCGCCGTCACGTTCGTGAAGATCGTGGGCTGGAAGAAGAACCCGCCGTCGAGCGCACCGCCCGTGGCGCGTGCACCGCCGCAGCGCAGCGTGGCGCCTTGGTCCTTCCCGATCTGCACATAGCGTTCGACCTTTTCGCGTGCCGCTTCATTGACCAGCGGCCCGACCTCGTGGCCGGCGGTGCGTCCGTCGCCGAGCACGAGCGCCTGTGCCCGTGCCACGAGACGTTCGACGAAGGTGTCATGAATGCCGCTCTGCAGAATGAGACGGCTGGTGGCTGTGCAACGCTGTCCCGTGGTGCCGAAGGCGCCCCACAGCACACCGTCGATTGCCAGATCGAGATCGGCATCATTGAGCACGATCTGCGCGTTCTTGCCGCCCATCTCGAGCGACAGCCGCTTGTGCATGCGACCGCACGTTTCGCCGACGAAGCGTCCCGTTTCGGTGGAGCCCGTAAAGGAAATCACCGGCACCTGCGGGTGCTCCACGAGCGCTTTACCGACCACTTCGCCCCTGCCGTGCACGAGCTGAATCACTTCGGGCGGCAAGCCGGCGGCGAGCAGAATCTCCACCAACACGGTAGCCGTGTGCGGC
>JBBQXC010000207.1:0-7624 GCA_038210005.1 Gemmatimonadales bacterium | reverse complement strand
GCTGTTCCTCTGGTTGCTGGTGATGGGGTACCTGGTGCTGCGCAGTGGCGTGGAGTCGGCCGAAGTGCGCGCGCGTCTGTCGGCGGTCATGGGAACGCTGGCCGCACTGCTGGTGCCGTTCATTCACCTCACGGTGAAGCTGTTCCGCGGGATGCACCCGGAGCCCGTCGTGCTGGCGCCGGAGAAGCCCAAGATGCCGCCCGAGATGCTGCTATCCTTCGGGTTGTCGATGGTGGCGTTTCTGCTGCTCTTCTTCGCACTGTTGCGGCTGCGTTTCCGCTGGGCGACACTGCGTGACGCGCGTGCGGCGATGGAGTCGGCGTGATCGTGCACGTCCACGCATTGGTTGCCGCCTCGCCGATGCAGACCACCGTATCCGTGCAGGACACTGCCGGTAAAGTGGCCTATGTGCCGAAGGTCGGTGGTCCACCTGACAGCAGCGGTTACATGTGGGCCGGCTATGCGATCACGTTGGCCGCGTATGGTGGATACACGGTGCTCTTGCTACGTCGCATGGCACGGGCGAAGCAGGCCCGTTGATCGTGCTTTGATAATGGCGGCGAAGCCCGCTCGCGTGCCTGGGCCGCAGCCGCTACACGGCGTGCGCATCGCCGTAACCCGAGCCGGCGAACGCGGCTCGCCGCTGGCCGACGCGCTGCGGGCCAAGGGTGCTACGGTACACGACGTGCCGCGCACCCGCATCGAAACGCTGGACCTCGCGCCGCTCCATGAGGCCGTGCGTCGTCTTATCGAGTTCGACTGGATCCTGCTCACCAGCGTGAACGCCGTCGACCATCTCGCGCGCGTGGTGGCCGAGCGTGGCGCTGAAGCCGCCATGGCCACCCGTCGCCTGGCGGTGGTTGGGGCCGCGACGGCCGCCGCCGCCGACAAGCAGGGCTGGCGTACGCCGACGGTGCAGCCGGCGAACGCGCAAGCCGTCGCAATGCTCGATGCCATGGCCGCACGGTCAGATATCGAAGGCGCGCGTATGCTCTACCCCTGCGCGGCAACGGCGCGGGACGTGCTTCCTGACGGGCTGCGCGCTTTGGGGGCGGTGGTGGAGAGCATACCCGCCTATCGCAGCGCCCCCGACCCCGACGGACAGGCCCGCGTGCGAGCTCTCGTGAAGACGGGCGAGATCGACCTGGTCACCGTGGCGGCACCGAGTGCCGTCGACGCGCTGCTCGACGCCCTCCCGGCGGAGCATGCCGGCCGGCTGCCGGTGGCCTGTATCGGGCCGGTCACGGCGCGTGCCGCGAAGGTGGCTGGATTTCCCGTGAAAGTGGAATCGGGGGCCGCCACGATGGAGGGCTGGGTGAACAGCATCGTGAAGGCCTGTAGTGTGCAGGGGCTAACTGAACCTGCGGTTGACTGAATAAGTTGTAGCATGACTGATCTTGTCGTCCGCATCGGAACCCGTTCCTCAGAGTTGGCGCTGCGTCAGGCGCGTCAGGTCGCAGCCGCGTTGGCCGAGCGCGGCGTCGCCAGTGAGCTCGTGGAATACACGACCATCGGCGATCGCATTCTCGATCGCCCGCTCAACGCCATCGGCGAGAAAGGGCTGTTCACCGCCGAACTCGAAGCCGACCTGATTGCCGGTCGCACTGACTGCGCGGTGCACTCCTTGAAAGATCTGCCCACGGCCGATCCCGAAGGGCTCAGCATCGTCGCGCTGCTCGAACGTGAAGATCCGCGTGATGCGCTGGTGGTCGGCCCCAACACCACCGCGCGCACTTTATTGGAGTTGCCGAAGGGCGCCAAGGTCGGCACGTCGTCGCTGCGTCGTCGCGCCCAGTTGCGCGCACTGCGCCCCGACTTCGATGTGTGCGAGCTGCGCGGCAATGTGGGCACGCGTCTCCGGAAGATCGACGCCGGTGAAGTGGACGCGGCACTGCTCGCGGCGGCCGGCCTGCGTCGACTGGGACTCGGCGAGCGCATTGTGGCGTTCATGGATCCGCCCGATTGGATCTCGGCGCCCGGACAGGGCGCCATCGCCGTGCAGGCCCGCGCCAACGACGAACGCATGACGGCGATTCTGGCCACACTCGATCATGCCCACACGCGCCATGCCGTCACCGCCGAACGTGCGCTGTTGGCCACGCTCGAAGGGGGCTGCCAGGTACCGATCGGCGCGTGCACGACCTACGACGAGAAATACGGACCGATGCTGCACGGCATCATCGCCTCGATCGACGGGGTGTCGGTAGTGCGCGGCGGATTGCCGATCAGCGCGGCGGATCCGGCGTCGAGTGGACGTGAGCTCGCGCGACAGCTACACGCGGCCGGTGGCGCCGGCATCCTGGAGGAATTGCGCGAGGAGCTGGCCGAGGCGGCCGCCGCCAAGGCGGAATTGAAAGGCGCCGCGCACGGAGCCCGGTAATGGCCATGCGCCTGCGTCGGTTGCGGCGCACCGAGGCGCTCCGTCGCATGGTACGCGAAACGCGTCTCGATCCTGCGCAGTTCATCTGGCCGTTGTTCGTGCGCTCGGGCAAGGGACTGCGCGTACCGATCGGTTCGATGCCCGGTGTATCGCAGACGTCGGTGGACGAAATGCTGCGCGACGCCGAGAAGGCGGTCGCGGCGCAGATCGGCGGTGTGCTGTTGTTCGGTATTCCCGATACGAAGGACGCGACTGGTTCATCGGCGTGGGATCCTCGCGGACCGGTGCCCGAAGCGGTGCGTGCCGTGAAGCGCGAGTTCCCGCACTTGGTGGTCGTGACCGACGTGTGCATGTGCGAGTATACCGATCACGGGCACTGCGGGTTGCTCACGCCGTCGGGCGAAGTGGACAACGACGCCACGCTCGAATTGCTGTCGCGTGAAGCGTTGGCGCACGCCGAGGCGGGCGCGGATATCGTGGCACCGAGCGACATGATGGACCTGCGTGTCGGCCACATGCGACGCACCCTCGATATGGCTGGTTTCACGCAACTGCCGATCATGAGCTATGCGGCCAAGTACGCCTCCGCGTTCTACGGCCCGTTCCGGGAAGCCGCCGAGTCGACGCCGACATTCGGCGATCGCCGCAGCTATCAAATGGATCCGGCGAACGGCCGCGAAGCACTCCGCGAAGTGCGGCTCGATGTGGAAGAGGGCGCCGATATTCTCATGGTGAAGCCGGCCGGCGCGTATCTCGACATCATCGCCGCCGTCAAGCACGACACGCAGATGCCACTCGCGGCCTATCAGGTGAGCGGTGAGTACTCGATGATCAAGGCCGCAGCGGAACGCGGCTGGATCGACGGCGATCGCGCCATGATGGAATCGCTCGTGGCCATCGCGCGCGCTGGCGCCGACATGACGATCACCTACTTCGCGCTCGAAGCGGCCGCTGCTCTGCGGAATCGCTGACCTTTCTTCTTTCGATACCCCACGGTTATGCACAATCCCTGGCGCGATATGCCCCCCGGTCCTCACGCGCCGGAGCTTGTCACCGCGATCATCGAAATTCCGGCGGGCTCGCGCAACAAGTACGAGCTCGACAAGGAATCCGGACAGTTCAAGCTCGATCGCGTGCTGTATTCGGCCGTGCACTATCCCGGCGACTATGGCTTCATTCCGCGCACGTTGCACGAAGACAACGATCCGCTCGACATTCTCGTGCGCATCAACGAGCCGACTTTTCCCGGATGTCAGATCACCTGCCGCCCGATCGGCGTGCTGAAGATGCTCGATAAGGGTGAGCCCGACGAGAAGATCCTCGCGGTACCGAGCGATGATCCGTACCACAACGACATCTACGACATCGCCGATATGCCGCCGCATTATCTGAAGGAGATCGAACACTTCTTCGGTATCTACAAGGACCTCGAAGGCAAGCGTGTCGAGATTCTGGGATGGGAGAAGAGCGAGTTCGCGTTCAAGGTGATTCAGCGGAGTATCGATCGGTACACCGAGGTGTACTTGAAGGGTGCGTAAAGAACCGCCAACCGCTTAGGAGGCAGGGAGGAGGAGGAAGGGGGCAGGGAGCAGGTTGACGGTGGGCCGTTTCTGCATCCTGCTCCCTCGATCCTCCCTCCTGCTCCCTGAGCAGTTGGCTTTTTAGGCAGTTGCCCTTTTCAGCACCAACGCCGCATTGATCCCACCAAACCCAAAGCTGTTCGACAGCACCACCTTCGGATTGATCTCGCGTCCGTGTTGCGGCACGTAGTCCAGATCGCACCCCACGTCGGGCGTTTCCAGGTTCAGCGTGGGTGGCACCCAGCCGCGTGAGATCGTGAGTGCGCTGATGGCCGCTTCGAAGGCGCCCGATGCGCCGAGGGCGTGGCCGTAGTAGCCCTTGGTGCTCGACACGGGAATGCGATACGCGTGATCGCCGAACACCTGCTTGATGGCGAGCGTTTCGGTGGGATCATTCAGCGGAGTGCTGCTGCCGTGCGCGTTGATGTAGTCGATCTGTTCCACGCTCACCGACGCGTCGAGCAGGGCGTTGCGCATGCACCTCGCGGCCTGTGCCCCATCGGGGCGAGGCGCGGTCATGTGGTGGGCATCGTTGGTGGTGCCGTAGCCGCCGAGTTCCGCGTAAATGCGAGCACCGCGTGCCACCGCGTGCGACCACTCCTCGAGCAGCAGCACGGCGCCGCCTTCGCCCATCACGAAGCCGTCGCGGTCCTTGTCGAAAGGACGTGAAGCGCGCGCCGGATCGTCGTTGCGCGTGGACATGGCGCGAATGAGCGCGAACGCACCAAAGCACAGCGTCGCGAGCGGCGCTTCGGATCCGCCCGCGAGCATCACGTCAGCGTAGCCGTCGCGGATCTGACGGAACGCTTCGCCGATGGCCATCGACCCCGACGCGCAGCTCATCGCGTTGGTGGAGTTGGGTCCCGACACACCGAACTCGATCGCCATGTTGCAGCTGGCGGAGCCGCCGAAGACCGCGAGCGCGAGCGTGGCATCGACGGCGCGCAATCCGCCCTGCAGAAAACGCGCAGCCTGTTCCTCCGCGTAGCCCACGCCGCCCAAGGCCGTGCCCATCATCGCGCCCACGCGCTCGCGGTCTTCGTTGGCCAGATCGAGCTTGCCGTCTTCGAGGGCGAGGATGGCACTCACCACGGCAAACTCGCTGAAGCGGTCGAAGCGTTTCACGCGCTTGGCGTCGATCCAGTCGGTGGCATTGAAGCCCTCGATCTGGGCGGCACATTGCGAGCGATAGATCGACGCATCGAAGCGCGTGGCCGGCACCACGGCTGACCGTTCTGCCCGAAGCCCCTGCCACAGTGCCTCGACGCCGGTACCGATCGGCGTGACGCATCCGATACCGGTGATCGCAACCCGACGACGGGACAGCGAGGATTCAGGCGTCGGGGGCGTATGCGGCAAACTGGTCATGAAGGATTCCGTTCAGCGACGGCGGCCAAACCCGCCAAGGTGCGCGACGCGATGCCGTGCACGAATACCGGAGCGATCACCTGCGTGGCCGCGAACCGTCCGATCAGCGGCCACAATGGCCCGTTCCACACATGCACGATACGCGTGAGCGTGCCGCCAGACACGGGCGTGAAACTCCATTCCACATCCATGCGCGTGGTGACGCCACCGACGTGCTTGAAGCGTACCCACGGCACATCGTGATTCACGGCCATCTCCGATAGCCACCACGTGGGCCAATTGAACAGGCCGAACGGGCGATTGGCCGCCATCTCCACCATGCCACCGCCATCGGGTGTGCGATGGCGGAAGCGAACGAATCGGTAGTGCGGCAGATACGCCGGCCAGTGTTCGACTTCACGGGCGATGTCGAAGATGCGCGCCACTGGTGCGCGCACGAGCCGTTCGTCGATCTGTGTGACCAGTTGATCCGCTGGCGGCGGACCCAGTTCGTAGTTCGCGTGCATGACCGGAGCGGAGGAAGGAGACGAGGACATTACGAGCGCGCGCCCGCAGGCGTGGGCGGCGACCACACCGCGACGACCCGGAATCCGGGAGCACGGTGCGCACGAACCGGGCATCCGGTGGCGCGCTCCACGAGCAGCTGCAATTCGTCGCGCGTGAAGCCCCGTAGAATCGACACGATCCCGTCGTGGCGGCTCACAGGATGGAACCCTAGCAGAAACGATGCCGCCCAGAGCCCGGCCACCGCAAACCAGCTGCGCCGCAAGTCGCCGATGATCACGGCCGAACGGGCCACGCGGGTGCATTCCTGCAGCAGGCGATCGGCGTCGGGGCCGTCGAAGTGGTGCAGCACCTGTGAGCAGGTCACGATGTCGATGCTACCATCCGCAAACGGTAGCGACATCGCGTTAGCGGCGAGCCCATGCGTACACGACGCGCTGGCCGCGCGCGCGAGTGCCGGCACGAGTTCGATGCCGATCGTGGTCAGTGGCTCCGACGTGCCGGCCGCTATCCGTTGCGCCATCTGTTGTGCCGCGCGCGGGATGTCGCCGAGTCCGGTGCCGATGTCGAGCAATATCACTGGCTGCGGCCGGTCTCGCGCCGACGGTTTCTCGCGCCGTGCCTGCAGCACCCGTCGCACTTCGGCCAACACGGCGCGGCGACCACCGAAGAATCGATTGGCCAGCGCCACATCGCGCAGCGAGCGCAACGCCAGCGCGGGATCCTCACCGGGGTCGTCGAGGATCTCGGTGCCGCGTTGGCGCGCCGGTGTCAGCATGGAAGCAAGGCGCGAGTCTATCGTTCCAACTGCGCGTAGCCACCGCGATAGTAGAGCAGCGGCTTCGCATCACGCGCCGCCGCCTGCTCGACATGACCGATCACGATCACGTGATCGCCAGCCGGATGGCGGGCGACAATGCGACACTGCATCGACGCCAGCACATCGTCGAGCACCGCGTCGCCGAGTTCGCCGTCCACGTAGCCCACGCCCGCAAAGCGATCGTCCACTTTGCCGGCAAATCGCCGCGAGAGCGCTTCTTGTGAATCGGCGAGTACGTTCACCGCGAAGCTCGTGGCGTGCGCCATCACCGGTGCCATCGTGGCGTCGTTGCCGATGCACACCAACACCAGCGGCGGGTCGAGACTGAGCGACGAAAAGGCGCTCACCGTCATACCGTGCGGCGTCCCGGAGGCATCACGCGTCGTAATCACGGTGACGCCGGAAGCGAAGCGGCCGAGGACGGCGCGGAACAAGTCTTGATCGATCATCAGGAAAGAAAACGGAGCAGCGTGCGCGGGCGCAGTACCGCCGACGGCGGGACGAAGTCACCCGTGACCCCGATCAACAGGTCAGCAAGATCGCGATCGCGCGTGAGGACTCGCGCCGCGTAGTTCATCAACGACGGAATGGCGACGGCAGCGCCGATGAGCTGCTCCACCCGCCATTTCCCGGCAAAGGTGTCCTTCCGCGCCTGTTCGTAGGCCCGCAGCGCCGCACGCATGCCGCGCGCGTTGTCCTGTTCGCGCGCGTGTACGGCATCCACCGCGAACGGGGCGAGCAATTCACCGCCACGCAGCGCGGCATAGATGCCCTCCCCGGTGAACGGATCGTAGAAGTCGGCCGCGTCACCGGTCAGCATCGCACCCGGCGCCCACGCGCGCGTGGCCCGGGAGGCGAACGGCCCGGTCGCGCGCACAGGCGTCTCGCGAATCGCCTCGCGAAAGCGCGGCTGCAACGTGGGTTGCGCCGCGATCCATGCGTCGAGAAACGCCGTGGGATCGCCCGCCATCC
>JBBQXC010000206.1:0-7634 GCA_038210005.1 Gemmatimonadales bacterium | reverse complement strand
CCGTGTTGCGAGAACCACGGAGACCCGGATGTGGACAGAACACGCAAGTCGTTGAATTCACGCGAATATACGCGTGGATAATTCAACTGCGCAATAGCGCGTATAAAGAACGCGCGCGAATACATAACCCGACTTCAACATTTCGGCCTTCCACGCGCTCCGTGCGCGTGCGATTTTTCGGCTTCCAACAGCACGATGATCTCTCCGGCTGCGCGCGGTCAACGCCGCGTGCGCCGGTTCTCCTGGGAGTGACATGAAAGCGCTGGTGAAGCAAACGGCCGGGCGTGGCCTTACGCTGACCGAGGTTCCTGAGCCCACGATCCGCGACGACGAGGTGCTCATTCGCGTACGCAGCGCCGGCGTCTGCGGTACTGACGTGCACATCTACGAGTGGGACGCGTGGGCCGCCGGTCGCTGCAAGCCGCCGTTCATCTGCGGCCATGAGTTCGCCGGCGATGTGGTTGCGGTCGGCAGCTTCGTCGAGAGCGTGAAGGTCGGTGACCGCGTCACCGCCGAGGGACATATCGTCGACGAGCGCGCGCTCTTCAGCCGCACCGGCAACGCGCACGCCGACCCGGCCACCAAGATCATCGGGGTCGACCGCGACGGTTGTTTCGCCGAGTACATCGCGATGCCCGCCACGAACGTGTGGCATCTCGCCGATTCCATCAGCTACGACATCGGCGGTATTCACGACCCGATGGGCAACGCCTTCCACACCGCGCTCACCGCCAACATCCCCGGCGCGGTCGTGCTCATCACGGGCTGCGGTCCGATCGGCGCCTTCGCCGTGGGCATCTGCAAGGCCGCCGGCGCCGCGCGCATCATCGCGACCGACGTGAACCCCAAGCGCCTCGAGCTGGCTCGGACCATGGGCGCGCATGACGCCGTCCATCCCGACGACGCCAAGGCCGCGGTCATGAAGGCGTCCGACGGCAATGGGGCCGACGTCGTGCTCGAAATGTCGGGCGTTCCCTCTGCGGTGCATCAGGCGTTTGCACTCTGCCGCCCGGCCGGCCGCGTCAACATGCTCGGCATTCCGTCCAAATCCATCGACATCGATTTCGCCACCGAGATCATCTTCAAGGGTCTCACGATCTATGGCGTGGTCGGCCGTCGCATGTACGACACCTGGCACCAGATGTCGCGGTTCGTGGCGTCCGGCAACTTCGATCCGACCCCTGTGATCACGCACCGCCTCCCGCTCGAAGCGGTCGATGACGCGATGCACCTGATCAAGTCCGGCGACGCCGGCAAGATCATCTTCCAGCTATAGACCGGGCTTCTCCATGTCACTCAAGACTGAACTGCAGGCCGAGCTCGACGCGCTCAAGGCTGCCGGAACGTACAAGCGTCTCAACTACCTCGAATCACCGCAGGGCGCGCGCGTGCGGATGGAAGGACGCGGCGAGGTGATCGTGCTGTCGTCCAACAACTACCTCGGTCTCGCCAACGAACCGGCCGTGGTACGGGCCGGCATTCAGGCGCTCGAGCAGTACGGCGCCGGTACTGCCTCGGTCCGCTTCATCTGCGGCACCTTCACGCTGCATCGCGAGCTCGAGACGGCGATCGCCCGGTTCGTGGGCACCGAAGCGTCGTTGTCGTACGTGTCGGCTTGGAACGCCAATGAAGCGCTCACGCCCACGATCGCCCGCGAAGGCGACTTCGTGGTGTCCGACGCGCTCAACCATGCCTCGATCATCGACTCGGTGCGCTTGGCCAAGTCGATCACGAAGTGCACGACGGCCGTCTACAAGCACAGCGACATGGACGACCTGCGTGAGAAGCTGCGCGGGGCGAAGGACGCCAAGCGGAAGATCATCTGGACCGACGGCGTCTTCTCGATGGAGGGCTCGATTGCCAAGCTCCCCGAGATCCTGCAGATCGCTCGCGATCACGACGCGATCGTGGCCATGGACGACTCGCATGCCACCGGCGTGCTGGGCAAAACGGGACGTGGTACGGCCGAGCATTTCGGTGTGATGGGCGAGGTCGACATCATCACGTCGACGCTCGGCAAGGCACTCGGTGGTGCGGCGGGCGGATTCATCGCCGGCCCGGCAGCGCTCTGCGACATGATGACGCAGCGCTCGCGCCCGCAGCTGTTCTCGAACGCCCTACCGCCCACCGTGACCGCCAGTTCGCTCGCGGCCGTGGAGTTCACGGAAGCGCACCCCGAACTGGTGACCAGGCTGCACGACAACGCGGCGTATTTCCGCGCGGCCATTCAGGACGCGGGGTTCCATCCGCTTCCCGGCGAAACGCCGATCATCCCGATCATCGTGGGCGAAACGGCGCTCGCCATCACGGTCAGCGAGATGCTCCTCGACCGCGGCGTGTTCGTGACCGGCTTCGGATTCCCGGTGGTGCCACAGGGTCAGGCGCGCGTGCGCTGCCAGGTCAGTGCGGCGCATACCCGGGACGACCTCGACGAGGTGATCGCGGCGTTCAAGGAAGTGGGCAGGCTGGTGGGCTTGTTGTCGTAGTGTTTTCTCTGCGCCTCTGCGTGCTCTGCGCCTCCGCGTGATCAGGCACCTCAACGGTCCAGATCACGCGGAGGCGCAGAGGTCGCAGAGAACACAGAGAACGACTGGACGTGTGATCGTGTCTTCCCTCAATCGGTAGCCGTCGTGCTCCCAGCCTCCCTCCTGCTGGTCAGTATCATTCTGTCGTTGTCCGTGGCCGGGCTCGTCGTGTATTTCCGCACCCGCGAGCAGAAGCTGTGCAGTGAGGCCGCGCGCCAGCGGCAAGAGCTCGACGACACCATCGGTGCGCTCGGCGCCGCGCGCGATGCGGCCACCGAGGCGCAGCAGAAGGCGGAATCGGCCAGCCGCGCGAAGAGCATGTTCCTGGCGAACATGAGCCACGAGCTGCGCACGCCGCTGAACGCCATTATCGGCTACAGCGAAATGCTGCAGGATGACGCCGCTGACATGACGCCGGGCGAGATCGCCAGCGATGTCAGGAAGATCACCGTCGCCGGCAAGCATTTATTAGGACTGATCAACGACGTGCTCGACTTCTCGAAGATCGAAGCCGGGCGGATGGAGCTCAATCTCGAAGTCGTCGATGTGACCACGCTGATGCGCGAGGTAGAAGTCACGGCCGCGCCGGTCGTGAAGAAGCAGGGCAACCAGTTCGTAGTGCACAACGAGGCCGACGTCGGCAGCATGACCGCGGATCCCGGTAAAGTGCGTCAGGTGCTGCTCAATCTCCTCTCCAATGCCGGCAAGTTCACGACCAACGGCACGGTGACCTTGCGCGCCCTGCGCACCGAACGGAAGGGCGAAGCCTTCCTCGCGCTCAGCGTGGAGGACACCGGCGTCGGACTTACCCGCGAACAGTTCGGCCGTCTCTTTCAGGCGTTCGCGCAGGCCGACGCCACCACGCAACGCGATCACGGCGGCACCGGCCTCGGCCTCGCGCTCTGCCGTCGCTTCACTCTCATGATGGGTGGCGACATCGAAGTGGCATCGAAGGCGGGCAGCGGCTCGACGTTTACCGTCATGCTCCCCGCCAAGGGGCCGGCGCCCGACTCCATCGAGTCGGCTACGGGCGACGAAGTCGACGACGCCGAACCGATCTCGTTCCATACCCGCATGTTCCAGATCCCGCTCGCGACCGGGAAGAGTCTGCATGAGTGAGTCTTTGGACGCCGATGCGGAGCGCGTCCTCGCCCTCTCGCCGCTCACGCTCGACCGACTGGGCGACATCCGGCAGTTCCTGCGCGTGACACTGGCCGAACTGGGCTGCGCCGGCGCGACCGATGCGATCGTGTTGGCCGTGGACGAAGTGTGCGCGAACCTCGTGGAGCACGCGACCGACGGACTCGCGCCCGGACCGACGCGCGTTTCCGTGCAGCGGAGGGGCGATGATGCCATCGTTGTTGTCGAAGACCGCGGGCACCCGTTCGATCCCGCCGACGCCCCGACGCCCGACCTCGTGTCCGACTGGATCGACCGCCCCATCGGCGGTCTCGGCTGGTTTCTCGTGAAGCAGATGGTCGACGATTTGCGCTACGACTCGGTGTCGAGTGCAGAGGGCATGCTGAACCGATTGACGCTCATCAAACGCGGCGCCGCCAGCGCTTCCTCTTCAGGACCAGCCTAGCCATGCAGATTTCGATCACGCAGCAGGACCACGTCACGATCGTCGCCGTGGCCGGCAGTATCGATGCGCTCACCGCCGATACGCTGGTCACGGCTCTGCTTGATGAAGTGGTGGCTGGCCGGACGCGACTCGTGGCGCACTTCGGCGCCGTCGAGTACACGAGTAGCGCCGGGTTGCGGGTGTTGCTGTCCACGCTCAAGGAAGCGCGCCAGCGTGGCGGCGACTTGCGCATTGCCGACATCCGTCCGAATGTGCGACAGGTGTTGGAGTTGAGCGGATTCACGAGCATCCTCAAGTGCTTTGCCGATGTCGACAGCGCGGTGGCCAGCTTCGCGACGATGGGCGGCAGCAAGTGAGACCGGGCGGGAACGGCATTGCGTTGGTGATCGGCTCCGGCGGCGTGAAGTGCGCGGCCGCGATCGGCCTTTGGCGTTGCTTGGCTCGCGAGGCGATCAACATCGATCTGGTCGTGGGCTGTAGCGGCGGGTCGATCTACGCCGCCGCGATCGCGCTAGGGAAAAACGCCGAGGAAGTGGCGGCGCTGAGCAGCGCGCTGTGGACCCGCGACGTGACGGCACAGCCCGATCGCGCCGCGCTGCTGCGCATGCTGTTTCCCAAGCTGCTTGGCTTCACCGAGCGGTTCGGCCTCAAGAAGGACCACGTGGTTTGGGAGCGCCTGACGACCGCCTTCGGCGATCTTACGTTTGCCGACTGCAAAATCCCGCTCTTCATTACCGCCACGGATTTCCGCACCGGCGAGCAGGTCACGATCAGCGAAGGGCGCATCGCCGATGCCGTACGCGCCAGCATCGCGATCCCGTTTGCGTTCGCGCCCTGGGAAGTGAACGGCCGATTGTGCATCGACGGCTTCCTCTCCGATCCGTTGCCGGTTGGGGTGGCGATTCGCGAAGGCGCGCAGGTGATCATCGCGATGGGGTTCGAGAGCCCGTATCAGGAGCGGGTCACGTCGGGCGGACGCTTCGCGTTCCAGCTCAGCAGCATCATGACGAACAACCTGCTCAAAGCGTCGTTCGCGTTTCATGGACTTGCCCACCACAGCGAGGTGATCGCGGTGATTCCGCAGTTCTCGCAGCGCATCCGGCTGTTCGACACGGGAAAAATTCCGCTGCTGGTCGACGAGGGCGACGCCGCGATGGGCGAACAGCTGCCGTATCTGCGGCGGCTCTTGGCCGCCCTGCCGGCATGACCGCGCGCTGATGTCCATCCGACTCGGCGCCACTGGTGAGCGTTCGCTCGGCGACTTTGGCGAACGCCGCGCACGCATTGGGTTGGTAATCGGGTCCGGTGGGATCAAGTGCACCGCCGCAGCCGGAATGCTCAAGGTGCTCGAGCGGGAAAAGATTCCGGTGGACATCGCCGTGGGGTGCAGTGGCGGCGCGATTTACAGCGCCCTTTATGCCCTCGGCGACAGTGCTGCCGATATCGAGCGGCAGACGCTGGTGCTGTGGAAGGACCTCTTCAGCAAGCTGCACTACCGTTCCCTGCTGCGCGCGATCGCCCCGATGTTCATGGGCTATCACGAGCAGGTGGGGATGGTCGACGACCGACAGGTGTGGAAGGTGCTCGAAGCGTTGTTCGGCGAACGCACCTTTGCCGACACGAAAATCCCGCTGTTGCAGTCGGCCACCGATTTTCGCACGGGAGAGAAAGTCGTACTCGATTCGGGCCGCATTACCGACGCCACCCGGGCCAGCATCGCGATCCCGATGTTGCTGCGCGCTTGGGAAGTCGACGGCCGTATGCTAGTCGACGGCGGCGCATCGAACCCGCTGCCAATCGATGTCGCGATCCGCGAAGGCTGCGACATCATCTTGGCGATGGGCTTCGAAAGTCAGATGAACGCCGAGGTCCGTTCACTGGTGAATGCGCTGGGTCGGACGTCCACCATCGTGACCAATCACCTGCTTCGCGCTACCTTCGCCTTCTATAGTGTAGCGCACCACGCCGAAGTGCTGCCGATCATGCCCGTGCTCGATCGCCACATCGGTCTCACCGAGACGCAGCACATTCCGTATCTCATTGAACAGGGCGAGCGTGCCGCCGAAGAACAGATGCCGTATTTGCGGCGCTTGCTGCAGGCATCGATGAGCGGCCCACTTCCGACGCCGGGCTCGTGACAAACCCGAGGACCGAAGATCGGTCGGCTCCCGCACGGATCATGGTCGTGGACGATGTCGAAGTGAACCGTGATCTGTTGTCGCGTCGCCTGCAACGCATGGGGCATGTGGTGACGACCGCCAACGACGGGCAGGAAGCGCTCGACCTCACGCGCGATCCATCGTGGGACCTGATCATGCTCGACGTGATGATGCCGGTGCTCGATGGCGTGGGCGCGTTGACGGCGCTCAAAGCGAACGAGAGCACACGGCACATTCCGGTGATCATGATCTCGGCCAACACCGACATCGAGACGGTGGTGCAATGCATCGAGCTGGGGGCGGACGATTATCTGCCGAAGCCGTTCGATCCCGTGCTGTTGCGCGCTCGCGTGGGCGCATCGCTCGAGAAGAAGCGACTGCGCGATCGCGAGCAGACGCGCGCCCGACGTATGCAGCAGGAACTCGAAGTGGGTGCGCGCATCCAGCGCGATTTTTTGCCGGAGCGCTTGCCCGCCGTGCCGGGCTATCAGTTCGCGGCGCGCTTCGAGCCGGCACGCGAAGTGGGTGGCGACTTCTACGACGCGTTCGCTTTGCCCGATGGTGCCGTGGCGCTCGTGCTGGGCGATGTCTGCGACAAGGGCGTCGGCGCCGCGCTGTTCATGGCGCTGTTCCGTTCGCTGATTCGCGCCGTGTCCGCCTCGCAGATCGGCTCGCACTCGGTGGACATGCTGGAGTCCCGGGTGCTGCATGCGGTCACCGTCACGAATGACTACATCGCGAACACGCACGGCCGTGCAAATATGTTCGCGACACTGTTTGTCGGCGCGCTCGATCCCGTCACCGGCACGATCGCGTACGTCAACGGCGGACACGAGCCGCCGCGTGTGGTCCGCGCCACCGGTACCGTACGCACGATGCTGCCGCCCACCGGACCGGCCGTGGGCATGCTGCCGGAGATCCCGTTTGCGGCCGGCACGATTGTCCTCGAGCCAGGCGAAACGCTGGTGGTGCTGACCGATGGCATCACCGAGTCCCGCGCGCCGAACGGGGCCTTGTTCGGCGACGACGCGACAGATGCACTGCTCACCGCGCCGGCCGATACGGCCGATGCGCTCCTCGATCGTGTGCTTGACGCGGTGCACGCGCACGCCGCAGGCGAGGCGCCGGCGGACGACGTGACGTTGTTGGCGATCAGACGGATAACTGCTGAGTAGGGAGTACGGGGTGAGGAGTAGGGAGAAGGAAGCGGAGAGCCGGGGCGATCCCCCTACTCCCTACTCCCTACTCCCTACTCCCTACTCCCTACTCCCTACCCCCTACTGCGCACGAAAAACCGCAGCGGCCATTCCACTGCCTTGCTTATCCCGATCCGCGGACCCACCACGACCTGATTGTCCGGCACCG
>JBBQXC010000205.1:0-7742 GCA_038210005.1 Gemmatimonadales bacterium | reverse complement strand
GATCGTCGGCGTGGCACCGGCCGGCTTTCGCGGTACCACGCTGGGCGCGCAGCCGGCGCTCTATGCGCCGATCAGCATGAGGGCGGCCATCACCACCTGGCGTCCGGCTTTCGACAATCGCCGGAGCTACTGGGTTTACGTGTTCGGGCGCCTCGAGCCGGGCCTGTCGATCGAGCAGGCGAGTACGCAGCTCAACGTGACCTACAAGCCGATTCTCGCCGACGTCGAGGCGCCGTTACAGGAGGGCATGAGCGACGCGACCATGAAGCTGTTCAAGGCCAAATCGGTGGTCCTGGCTCCCGGCGCCCGCGGCCAAAGCAGTATTCACCGCGAAGCGAAGACACCGCTGTACATGCTCTTCGCGATCACGGTGACCGTGCTGCTGATTGCCTGCGCGAACATCGCGAACCTGCTCCTCGCCCGCGGTGCCACCCGGGCTACCGAAATGGGCGTACGCTTGGCGCTTGGCGCCACCCGTCGTCAACTGCTGGTGCAGCTCCTCACTGAATCACTGGTGCTCGCCCTGCTTGGCGGGTTGGTGAGCTTGCTGGTGGCGGTCTGGACGCTCCGCGCGATCGGCTCGCTCATGCCGGTGGAGGCGTCGGCCACGATCAATCTCACCTTGCAGCCGCCGATGGTGATCTTCGCGGCGGTCACCGCGATCACTACCGGGCTGATCTTCGGTCTCTTTCCCGCGCTGCACAGCACGCGCTCGGATCTCATCACCGTGATTCGCGCCGGCGCCGGGCAGATAGCCGGCGGCCGCTCGGCCTCGCGATTCCGCACGGTGCTCGTGACTGCGCAAATCGCGCTGTCGATGGCGCTCCTGATCTCGGCCGGTCTGTTTCTCAAGAGTCTGGTGAACGTGAGCCGCGTGGACCTCGGACTCAGCGTCGACAATGTCGCGACGTTCTCGATCACGCCGATGCGCAGTGGCTACGACAGTACGCGAGCGGCCGTGTTGTACGAGCGGGTGGAGCAGGAGCTGGCGGCGATCCCCGGCGCCACCGCGGTGACGTCGTCGGTCGTTCCACTTCTGTCCGGCAACAACTGGGGCGAGAATGTGCGTGTGCAGGGATTTGCGCACGGTCCCGATGTCGATGCGGATGCTCGTTTCAACGCGATCGGAGCCGCTTACCTCGAGACGCTTGGCATGCAGCTGCTGGCCGGGCGTGAGTTCTCCGAAAGCGATCGACTCGGCAGCGGCAAAGTGGTGCTTGTCAACCAAGCGTTCGTGAAGAAGTTCAATCTCGGCACGAATCCTATCGGCAAGTTCATGTCGGAAGGCAGCGACTCGCTCGACCTGCAGATCGTCGGCCTCGTGAAGGACGCCAAGTACGCTCAGGTGAAGGACGACGTGCCACCGGTGTTTTACACGCCCTGGCGCCAACGCGGGTCGGTGAGTGGACTCTACTTCTACGTGAACAGCTCGATCCCGCCAGAGCAGCTGCTGAAAAGCATCAGCGCGATCATGAAGCGCCTCGATCCTACCGTGCCAGTGGAGGATCTGAAGACGATGCCGCAGCAGATCCGCGAGAACGTGTTCCTGGACCGCCTCATCAGCATCATGGCCTCGGCCTTCGCCGTGCTGGCCACGTTGCTGGCGGCCGTGGGTTTGTACGGAGTCCTGGCCTATTCCGTGGCGCAGCGTACGCGCGAGATCGGTGTGCGCATGGCCCTCGGGGCCGACGCGGGCCACGTACGCGGCCTCGTGATGCGCCAGGTGGGCGCGATGACGCTGGTCGGTTCGGTGTTCGGCATCGCCGCCGCCTTCGCGCTTGGCCGCGCTGCGCAGTCCCAGCTCTTCAAACTCGAAGGGCATGACCCCGTCGTGTTCGCCGCGTCGGTGCTCCTGCTCACCCTCGTCGCTCTCACGGCAGGCTACCTGCCGGCGCGCCGCGCCGCAATGGTCGATCCGATGCACGCGCTGCGCTCCGACTGAGGTCGATCTTTATGGACATCGTTCGCACATCCAGGAAATCATACAAAAGACACATCACCATCGGTGTGGCGATGGCCAGTGTCGTGCTGCTCACCGTCGCGCTCACCCGTCTCGGTCCGGCAATGCCCACCGTGCAGAGTGCCGCCGTGGTCATCGATACCGTGAAGCAAGGCGACGTGGTCCGCGAGGTGCGCGGCCCCGGCACGCTCGTGCCGGAACACATTCGCTGGATCACCGCGCAGGCCTCGGCGCGCGTGGAGCGCGTGAACACCGAGTCGGGAAGCGCGGTGAAGGCCGGTGAGCTGCTGCTCGAGCTGTCGAATCCCGACTTGCAGATTCAAACCATGCAGGCCGAGCAACAGGTGCAGCAGGCGCAGATCGATCTGCTCAACCTGCGCACCAACCTGCGGAGCGCGATTCTCACGCAGGAGGGCACGGTAGCGTCCACGCGCACGCAATACGTGAGCAGTACTCAGGAAGCGCGGGCCGCCGATTCGTTGGTGCGCATGGGGCTGGTGCCCGCCTTCGAGGCTGCAAACCGCAAGGCATCGGCCGAGGAGTTCACCACGCGTGTGCGGGTGGAGCAGGAGCGTCTGTCGCTTATGCGACAGGCCATTGATTCGCAGCTCGCTGTGCAGGCGTCACGCGTCGTACAGTTGCGCGCGATCGCCGACAATCAGCAGGCGCGACTCCGTTCGCTACAGGTGCGCGCGCCGGATGCTGGTGTGTTGCAGGAGCTCACATTGCAGCTCGGGCAGTGGGTGCCGGAGGGCACCACGCTCGCGAAAGTGGTACAACCCGGTCAGCTGAAAGCGGTGTTGCGTATCCCCGAGTCGCAGGCCAAGGACGTGCACCTCGGGCAGCGCGCCACGATCGACACGCGCAACGGACTCGTGAGCGGCCGCGTGATACGCAAAGACCCGTCCGCGCAAGGCGGCTCGGTGACGATCGATGTCGCGCTCGAAGGGGCGCTGCCGTCGGGTGCCGTGCCTGATCTCAGTGTCGACGGCACGATCGTCATCGACCGCATGGTGAACGTGCGGTATTCAGGTCGTCCGGCGTCGAGCACCGGCTCGGGCACCACATCGGTGTTCCGGCTCGAAGCCGATGGCGTAACGGCGGTACGGGTCTCGGTCACGCTCGGCCGCAACAGCGTGAATACCATCGAGATTCTACGCGGCCTCTCGGTCGGCGATCGCATCATCCTGTCGGACATGAGCAGCTACGCGAACGTCGAACGCTTGCGCATCAAGTAGCAGACCCGTAGCCAGCACGCACTCTCCCCCCTCACCACAACGATCGGAGCCACCGATGTCGGAACCACTGATTCACATGAAAGGCATTCGGAAGGTGTTCTACACCGACGAGCTGGAGACGCACGCGCTGGCCGACGTACACTTCGAGATCGCCAAGGGTGAGTACGTGGCCATCGCGGGCCCGTCCGGCTGCGGAAAAACCACGCTGCTGGCGATTCTCGGCCTGCTCGACACGCCATCGTCGGGTGACTATCGGATTTCGGGCACGCCGGTAGGACAACTCGCTCCCGCCGACCGGGCGCGTGTTCGCAACCGGGAGATCGGCTTCATCTTCCAGGCGTTTAATCTGATCGGCGATCTTACGGTGTGGGAAAACGTGGAGCTCCCGCTCACGTATCGCGAGATGGATGCAGCCGAACGCAAAGAGCGCGTGCAGAAGGCGCTGGAGCGCGTGGGCATGACCCACCGCGCCAAGCACTACCCGCCGCAGCTGTCGGGCGGTCAGCAGCAACGCGTGGCGGTGGCCCGCGCCGTGGCCGGTGATCCCGCGATCCTGTTGGCTGACGAGCCCACCGGCAACCTCGATTCGAAGAACGGCGAGGCGGTGATGGATCTGCTGCGCGAACTGCACGGCAACGGCTCAACCATCTGCATGGTCACGCACGACGCCCGTTATGCGCAGCACGCGGATCGCACCGTCCAGCTATTCGACGGGCGGGTGCTCGAGGCCGGCGCCGTCGAGGCGACGTCGGACCCCGTTCCGAGGTCCGCGTAGCGCCTGTGTGGCCCACGTCACGCATTCAAGGATCTGGTAGCGAGCAGGAGTGTAATTGAGGTTGGTGGACACGACGCCGGAGCGTTATTGTCTGGCCACACAACCCGATGAGCAACGAAACCCCCCGCACCGACGTCGCCAACGCCGACATCCTGCGCTGGCAGACAGGATACCGGCTCGTGCTCGCGCTTGTCGCCGGCATCATTGCGGTGGGCCTGCGCAGCGCCGGCATTCTCACGCTGTCGTCGGTGGCGTACGTCACGGTCGGACCCGACTCGGCCGATCGCGTACTCGGCCTCGTGGCTGCGACGTATGTGGTGCTCGTGCTCAGCATCCGGGCCCTCGTGCAGCGTCGGCGCGCCGCCGGCCGAACGCTCTCCACGCTCATGGTCGTGGCCGACCTCGTCGTGGTCTTTCTGCTGGTGTTTCTGCTGGCCGAGCCCAGCGACTACCATCGCGGCTTGCTGCTGGCGCTGTTCTCGCTGCAGCTCACGCATGTGTACTTCGGACGCGCGCCGGCGCTCCTGATGTTGGCCGCGATCGCCGTGGCGTTCCTGCTCATCAACGACATCGCCCAGCGCTACAGCAACGATGTCTCGTGGCCCGAGGCGCTCACGACGCTCGGCCTCTTCGGACTGGGCTCACTGCTGGTGATCCGCGTGCAGAGCAAGCTGCACAAGCGGCTCGGCACCTTGGTGTCGATCTTCGAGCGAGCGGAAGAGGGCGACTTCACCCACTCGTACGACGTGGCGGCCGACAAGAGCCCCGACGCGATCACGACGGTGGGGCGCGCCTACAACCGCATGCGCACGCAGTTGGCCAGCATTGTGCAAACCGACCCGCTGTCGGGCTGCTACAACCGTCGAGGGTTCGAGCAGCAGTACCGCCGTGAGCTGGCGCGCGCCGCACGCACCCAAACCGACGTCGCGCTGATCGCGATCGATCTCGACTTCTTCAAGCAGGTCAACGATACGCACGGCCACCTGGTGGGCGATCAGGTCATCGCCGAAACCGGCGAGTTGCTGCGCGCCAGTGCGCGTACCGACGACATCGTGGCCCGCACCGGTGGCGAGGAGTTCATGATCCTCGCGCCCAACACCTCGGCCGCCGGCGCGCAGCACCTCGCGTTGCGCGTGCTCGAAGCGTTCCGCCGTCGCACCTTCGCCGAGCCCAAGGCGAAGGTCGCGGTCACGGTGAGCGTGGGCGTGGTGTCCGACACGGTGCCCGACGAGTCGATTGCGGAAGCGCTGCGGGCCCGCGCCGACGAGGCGTTGTACGCCGCCAAACGCAGCGGTCGCAATCGCGTGGTCCTCTGGTCGCACGGCCTCGACGCTCTGCGATTGGGACAGACCAGCGGAGAATTCCCGCCGGTGTCTGTGTAAGGTCCGACGCGCGCGCCCTACCGCACCGACATCGTCCCTTCGCTCACCAGCACCGTCGCGCCACCCACCCGCACCGCGTCGATCACACCGCCGCTCTTGTGCGCCTCGATGTGCAATCGACTGGGACGACCCATCTCCACCCCCTGCGCGACTTCCCACGTGAGCAGTCCGTCGCGCGGTGTGCGCTTGGCGAGGTAGCCCGCCAGGCACGCGTTGGCCGATCCCGTGGCCGGGTCTTCAGGCACCGTGGAGCCAGGCACGAACACACGCGCACGGATATCGCAACCACGCACATGCGCCGGCAATCGCGCGTCACGAAGCGTATCACGATCGGCGCCGCCCTCGCGCGCCATCGCGAACACCATCGGCCACGACGCCCACGTGCCCTTGAGCACCGCGTCCCACGCGTCGGTGCGGAGCCGCGCGCGCTCCACGGCCTCGACACTATTCAGCGCAATCAACTGAAAGGGCACTCCACAACTCACGCCGGTGGGTGCATGTGCGCCCCCCACCAGATCCGACGCCGACAACGACAGCATGCTCGCCAATGTATCGAGATCGGTGACTTCCACGCGCTCCTCCGGCAACTGGGCCGTGGTGAGCTGCGCATGCACGGGCACCCCGTTCGCGAGGGTCACGCGCACCGGTATCGGACCCACGTTTTCCCCCAGCACCAGCGTCATTTCGTTGCCCGCCGCCGGCACTTCACCACTGGCCACGAGCACGTGCGCCGTGCCGATGGTCGGATGGCCCGCGAACGGCAATTCGAGTTCCGGTGTGAAAATGCGCACCCGCCGCGTATGCGACGGATCCTCCGGCGCGAATACGAACGTCGTTTCCGCGTAGTTGAACTCGCGTGTGATGGCCTGCAGCGTCTCGGTGGGAAGCCCCTCGGCGCCGAACACGACGGCGAGCTGGTTGCCCGTGAACGGCTCAGTGGTGAAGACGTCGCAGGTGACATACCGAATGCGAATCATAAAAAACAGTATGGAGAAAGGGGTACGGGGTACGGGGTACGGGGTAGCGGTGGGAACGTCTCTACTCCCTACCCCCTACTCCCTACCCCTGACTGCTGTTACCCAAGAAACGGATACCGCCAGTCCAACGGACTCGAAAACGTCTCCTTGATGTTCCGCGCACTGACCCAGCGCATCAAGTTGAGCTTCGATCCCGCCTTGTCGTTCGTACCCGAGCCACGCGCGCCGCCGAACGGCTGCTGACCCACCACGGCCCCCGTCGGCTTGTCGTTGATGTACAGATTGCCCGCGCTCTGCCGTAGCACGCTCATTGCCTCGCGCACCGCACCGCGATCACGTGAGAAGATCGCGCCGGTGAGGGCGTACGGCGACGTCGTGTCTACCAGCGTGAGCGTCTCGCGCCACGCGTCGTCGTCGTACGGATGGATCGTGATCACCGGGCCGAACAGCTCTTCACACAGCATGCGATGCTTCGGGTCGTCCGTTTCCACGATCGTCGGCTCGATGAACCAGCCCTTCGAATCATCGTAGCCGCCGCCGGCGACGATCGTTGCCGACGTCTTCGCGTCATCGAGATAACCCTTGAGGCGATTGAACGCCTTCTTGTCGATCACGGCAGCCACGAAGTTCGAGAAGTCGCGCACGTCGCCCTGCTTCATCTCGGCCATCATTTTTATGCAGCGTCCCTTCACGTCGGGCCACATCGACTTCGGCACGTAGGCGCGGCTGGCCGCCGAGCACTTCTGCCCCTGGTATTCAAAAGCGCCCCGCACGATGCCAACGGCCACGGCCTGCGGATCGGCGCTCGGGTGTACCACGATGAAGTCCTTGCCGCCCGTCTCGCCCACGATGCGCGGATACGACCTGTACGTGCCCATATTCGAGCCGATCGTCTTCCACATGCTGTTGAACACGCTCGTGGAGCCGGTAAAGTGTACGCCGGCCAGGTCACAGTGCGCCAGCGCGATGTCGGAGATCATTGCCGCGTCGCCCGGGATGAAGTTGATCACGCCCGGCGGAAGACCCGCTTCTTCCAGCAGCTGCATCGTGTACCACGACGACAGGATTGCCGTGGCCGATGGCTTCCAGAGCACCACGTTGCCCATCATCGCCGGCGCACTGGGCAAGTTGCCGCCGATCGCCGTGAAATTGAACGGCGTGACCGCGTACACGAAGCCTTCCAGCGGACGGTAATCCAGCTGGTTCCACATGCTGTGGTCGGACAGCGGCTGTTCAGCATACAGATCCTGCGCGAACTGCACGTTGAAACGCCAGAAGTCGATCATCTCGCAGGCGGCGTCGATCTCGGCCTGATGCACCGTCTTGGCCTGCCCCAGCATCGTCGAGGCGTTGATCGTGTCGCGCCACGTGGTCGTCAGCAGTTCGGCCGCGCGCAGAAACACGGCGGCG
>JBBQXC010000204.1:0-7804 GCA_038210005.1 Gemmatimonadales bacterium | reverse complement strand
GACCGGGATCGCCAGCGGCGATACGGTGCTGCTCGGTGCGGCGCGCGGCATTTCGGTGGGCACGATGATCACGGTGTCGGCGCCCAAGGACGCCACGCCGGTGCAGAAGAACGTGAAGAACGTGAAGAACTAGCGTCAGGCAGAACCATCCCTTCCAGGTTGCTCCATGTTCATTTCTGATTTTGCCATCAAGAAGCCGCTGCTCACCGTCGTCGCCATGCTGGCGATCGCCGGCTTCGGCGTCGTGGCGCTCACGCAGCTCCAGACCGATGAATTCCCTGAGGTCCAGCCGCCGATCGTCGTCACGACGGCGGTGTATCCCGGCGCCTCGCCAGAGCAGGTGGAGCGCGAGGTCCTCGAGCCGATCGAGGAGGCCATTCAATCGATCTCCGGTGTCAAGTCGATCAATGGCGAGGCGCGCGACGGGTTTGCCCTCGTTCGTGTGGAATTCGTCTTCTCGAAGGATTTGCAGGAAGCGACGCAGGAGATCCGCGACGCGATCGCCACCAAACGTCAGGACCTGCCGCAGGAGCTCGAGGAGCCGATCATCAAGAAGTTCAACGACACCGATGGTCCGATCGTGACGCTGTCGATGTGGTCGAACACGCTGAGCCCCGCGCAGCTCACGATGCTGGCCGATCCGGCGATCTCGCGCGAGCTGCGCGCGATCCCCGGCGTTGCCGACGTGTCGGTGACGGGTGCCGTGAAGCGCGAATTGACCGTGAACATCGATCCGCAGCGCATGCAGGCATCGGGCGTCAGTGTCCCGCAAATCGTAGGCGCGATTCAGCAAGGCAATTTGGCGGTTCCCGTCGGGCGCGTGAGCGGCACGCTCGACGAACGGACGATTCGACTGCGCGGACGCCTTGACGGGCCGCAGGATTTCATGCAGCTCGTGGTCGCCGAGAAGGGCGGGCGCGTGGTGCGACTGGGCGACGTGGCGACGGCCGCCGACGGCATCGAGGAGATGCGGACGCTCTCGCTTTTCAATGGTCGCGACGCGGTCGGCCTCGAGATCAAGAAAACCAAGGGCTACAGCACGACGGCCGTGGCTGATGCGATCATCAAGCGCGTGGATGAGTTACGGCCGACGCTCCCCAAGGGCGCGAATTTCGAGGTGGTGAAGAACAAGGGGACGCGCGTCGAGAACTCCGTCGACAACGTGCAGAGTGCGCTCATCGAAGGCGCATTACTCACCGTGCTCGTGGTCTTCCTGTTCCTCAATTCGTGGCGCTCCACCGTGATCACCGGCCTGGCGCTGCCGGTGTCGGTGCTCGCGAGCTTCATTGCCGTGTGGGCCTTCGGTTTCACGCTCAACACGATGTCACTCTTGGGTCTTTCTCTGGCGATCGGTATCCTGATCGACGACGCCATCGTGGTGCGCGAGAACATCGTGCGCCATGTCGAGATGGGGAAAGATCATTACACGGCGGCACGGGAAGGCACCTCGGAAATCGGGCTTGCCGTGGCGGCGACCACATTCTCGATCATCGCCGTGTTCGTGCCGATCGCGTTTCTGGAAGGACTGTCGGGGCAGTGGTTCAAGCCGTTCGCACTCACCATCGCCTGTTCCGTGCTGGTGTCGCTGTTCGTGTCCTTCTCGCTCGATCCCATGCTCTCGGCCTACTGGCCCGATCCGCATCTCGAGGAGCACGAGAAAAGCTGGATCACGAAGCAGCTCGACAAGTTCAATCACTGGTTCAACGGACTGGCAAACGGCTATCGCAAGGTGATCGGCTGGGCACTCGATCATCCGAAGAGCATGGTGATCCTGGCGGTCGCGTCCTTTGTCCTCGCCATTGCGATGCCCGCGACGGGACTCGTCGGCGGCAGCTTCTTTCCGCTCGAGGACAACGCGGAGCTGACCTTGGCGATCGAAACGCCACCGGGTGCCAATCTCGATTATCTGCGACAGAAGACGCAGGAGGCCCTCGCGATCACGGACTCCACGAAGCACCCGGAGGTTTTGTACAGCTTCGTCAGTGCCGGTGGAGCCAGCGGGGCCGTGGACCAAGCGAGCATCTACCTCAAGCTCAGGCCGAAAGGCGAGCGTCTCGCGAAGGGCCAGCTGGACGCTGAGGCGCTCGGTGCCGTGATGCGCGAGGAAGTGAAGAGCATTGCCGGCGCGACCGTCTCGGTGTTCACGAGCGACTTCGGCGGACAGCAGAAGCAGATCTCCCTCGAGTTGCGCGGCAATGACAAGGCGGCACTGCAAGCCGTGGCCAACCAATATCTGGCCGCGGTCAACTCGGTGTCAGGCGCGGTGGACGTGGGGCTCAGCACGAAGGGGCAGAAGCCCGAACTCACGGTGCAGGTGGACCGAGGGCTCTCGGCCGCACTCGGCCTGAATGTCGCCCAGGTGGCTCAAGCGATTCGTCCGGCGTTCGCCGGTCTCGACGCGGGAGATTGGGTCGATCCGACGAACGAGACGCGCAAGGTGATTGTGCGACTCTCGCCGGAAGCGCGCGCGCGCGCCAACGACCTCGCGTTGCTACCGGTGGCCGTCGGTACGGGTCAGAACGCGACACTCATCCCGCTCCAACAGGTCGCACGTATCACAAGCGAGCTCGGGCCGGCGGTCGTGAATCACCTCGATCGCGACAACGTGATCCGGGTGGAAGCGAATGTCGCCGGGCGGTCGCTTACCGAAGTGAAGGCCGAGATCGACAGCAAGACGGCCGAGATCACGATGCCACCCGGGGTTCGCCTGTCGTCGGGCGGTCAAGTACAGCAGCAAGAAGAGGTGTTCGGTAATATCTTCGTCGCGCTCGGTGTCGCGGTGGCGTTGATGTACCTCATCCTTGTGGTGCAGTTCGGATCGTTCCTCGATCCCATCGCCATTCTTATTTCGCTGCCGCTGTCGTTGATCGGTGTGATGGGCGCGCTCGCGATCACCGGCAACACGATCAACCTGATGAGCCTCATCGGCGTGATCCTGCTGTGCGGTATCGTGGCGAAGAACGCGATCCTGCTGGTGGATTTCGCGAAGGATGCCCGTGAGCGGCAAGGGATGCCGTTGCGCGAGGCGCTGATCGAAGCCGGCGCGATTCGTCTGCGTCCGATTCTGATGACGACCTTCGCCCTCATCGCCGGTATGATCCCGGTAGCCCTGGGTCGTGGTGAAGGCGCCCAGTTCCGCGCCCCCCTCGGCGTCGCCGTCATCGGTGGTGTTATCACCTCCACGGTGCTCACGCTGCTGGTGATCCCGACGTTCTACGAGATCTTCGACAACATGCGCTCGTGGGTCTCCCGACGGGTTGGGCTCACGCCGCCGCATACGGGTCAATTCCGTGCCCTCGAACTGCCGGCTGCCCAGGCCGGCGACTGACGTAGTCGATTAGATTCGCGGGGTATGATCCCGCCGATTTCCTCCATGCTGTTCGCGACCACGCTCGCCCCCGCGCTCCTGCTGCGGGTGGTGAACGTGGTGCTGTCCGGCGGATCGGGTTTCGGCGTCGTCGCCGCCCTCATGGACGTCACCAAGTGGCTGGAAGCGGTGACCGACAGCTTCTGGACCTACGTGATTCTGGGTGCGTCGGCGATCGTCACCGAAGAGCTCTCGCCAATCTTCGGCGGGATCGCGGCGCATGAAGGCGAGCTACAGATCGTTCGGGTGATCCTTTCGATCACACTGGGCGGCTGGGTCGCGACCACGCTGCTGTACGCGTTGGGCCGCTGGAAGTGGGATTTCATCCGCCGTCGCTTCCCGCGGGTGCGCGCCACTGCCACCGTGGCCTTGCGCGTGGTGCGGCGCAATCAGCTCACGGCCTCGCTCCTGGTCCGCTTCGCGTTCGGACTGCGCATTGTGCTGCCGATGGCCTGCGGTGCGGCCAATGTGCCGTTCTACATCTACCTGCCGCTGTCGCTGATCGGCTCGGCGCTCTGGACCGTCGTGTTCACGCTCGTCGGATACGCCGCCGGTGAGGCCGCGGTCCGCACTCTCGGCCACCTCGATCGCGCCGGCGAGATTGTCGGCGCCGTCCTGGTCACGCTGGCCGTCTTGGGCTTCGTGCGCTGGCAGCGCGTTCGCCGCGAACGCAAAGCCGCGCGCCACACCAAACCGTAGCCCTTCCGGACCGGTTGCCGTCCGGTTTATCAAGTAAATCCTGAGCACTTTCAGGGATCTCGCCTGCACCGCGTGCCCCCGAAATTCCCGACGTTCTCTGCCGAGTCCTGTGATGCTCGCGCCACGATGACGCGGAACGTTCCTGCGGGAATAATGTGCATGCGTATTCTCTTGATTCATCCGAACTACCACTCTGGCGGTGCGGAAATCGCCGGCAATTGGCCGCATCGAGGCCGGCCACTGGAACACGGAGCGCCACAACGTGCGCGGCATCGCCTTCGTCGATGACGCCGTGGTGGTGACCACCAAGCTCGAGCCGCCCATCGAGGATCTCGATTCGCTGACGCCCGACTGGGACATGCTCGACTGGTCGCACTATAAGTACATCCCGCTCAATTGCCGCCTGGCCGTCCCGAACTTCGCCCGCGGCTGTCCGTTCCCCTGCAGCTTCTGCTCGCAGTGGAAGTTCTGGCGCACGTATCGCACGCGCGATCCCAAGAAGTTCGTCGAGCTGTGTGAAGAGCTGGTGCGGCGCGACCTCGGCGTGAAACACCGGAGACGCTGGAAGAGACGTACAACATGGCGCTCGACTGCAATCCTGATCTGGTGAACTGGAACTGTTAAACGCCGTGGCCGTTCTCCGATCTCTTTCAGGAGCTCGCTGACAAAGTCGAAGTGCGCGACTACGCGAAGTACAACTTCGTGACGCCGATCATTCAGCCCGATGCCATGTCGCGCGACGACGTGCTGCGTGATGTGCGATGGAACGGAAGTTCTACGATCTCGGTCGTATCAACTTCTGGGGTCGGAAGTCGGAGATCGACTGGGGCTTCGACGAGAGCAAGGTGCACGCCAAGGCGGCGCTGCCCGAGCTCGACGAAATCCAGAAGGTCTTCACCGGCGACGCATTCCATCCCAAGAAGCGTTCGGTGAACCGTCGCCCCACCGCCGCTGAAGTGCGTTCGCGCTTCGGACGTCGCGGAAACGAATCTCATGGGGGTATGCCGACCGACGTGCAAGGCGAGCGACCGAGCTGACGATTTGTCGATGGTCACGCAGAAGGCCCCGTCCACCATGATGTGGACGGGGCCTTCTCTACCGACGAACCGCGCGCTACTTCGCGGGTGGCACCAGCACGCCGTCGATGACGTGCACCCAGCCGTTGGAGGCGCGCACCGACGCGATCACTTTCGCCCCGCCGATGTACGTCGCGCCGTCCTTCTTGGTGATCGTTTCACTCACGCCGTCCACCATCCCCAACGCCTGTCCATCCGACAGGTCCGTCACGTCGAGCGCGGAGGTCGTCACGTGATGATGCAGCACTGTCTTGAGCTGGAGCTTGTTCTCCGGCTTGAGCAGCGTTTCGACCGTACCGGCGGGCAGTTTGTCGAAGGCGGCGTTGGTGGGCGCGAACACCGTGAACGGTCCGGCGTTGGCGAGCGAACTCACGAGATCGGCGGCCTTGAGCGCGGCCACGAGCGTGGTATGGTCCTTCGAGCCCAGTGCCACGCGCACCACATTGGGCTGCGATACGGTGTCTTCCACCGCGTCCTGCCCGCCACTGGCGGCGGCGACTTCGGGCGTGCTGGCGCTCGGCTCGGCCTTGTCGGTGGCCGTGGTGCAGGCCGCGAGCAGCAGCAGCGCGACCGCAGGAAGTTTGCAGAAACGGATCATGGGCATGCTGGAGAAAGAAAAGGTTGATATCACATACCGATTTCTATCCGTCCAGTGGGACGAGCGTGGTAGGTGCTTCCCCGAGATCCTGTCAGCATTCCCGCTACACGATCCGCCCGCTACGTCACCGGAAGGGCCACGGCCATGGCGGCGGCGGCGGCGGCCCGGAGATCGGCCCACGCCGTTTCCACGTGGCTTCGGTCGGTACGGATGTTTCCGATGGCCAGACGCAGCGTGTACTTCCCGTTCAACTTCGTGTGCGAGAGATAGGCGCGACCGTCGGCGTTCACCTGCTCCATGATCGTCGCGTTGACTCGCGCGATCTCGGCCTCACTCATACCGGCCGGCGCGTATCGGAAGCACACGAGCGACATCGGAACCGGCGCCGTGAGCTCCCAGCCGCCGCTCTCGAAGTGCACCATGCCCGCGAAGTCGCGCGCGAGATCGCAATGAAAGCGAATACGCTCGGCGATGCCCTCGGCGCCGTACGCGCGCATCACCATCCACAGCTTCAGCGAGCGGAACCGACGCCCGAGCTGCATGCCGTAGTCCATCAGGTTGACGGTCTCGCTCTGCGTGCTGGTGATCAGATACTCCGGGAGCAGCGCAAACGCGCGACGCAGCGCCTCGGGATGCTTCGTGTAGAGCACCGAGCAATCCATCGGCGTGAACAGCCACTTGTGCGGATTCACCACGAAGGAATCCGCGTCGTCGGTGCCATCCATGAGATGGCGCATTTCCGGCACGATCGCGGTCACACCACCATAGGCCGCGTCGACATGCACCCAACAGCCATGGGCCCGCGCAATGCGCAGCACCGCAGGCACCGGATCCACACTCGTCATGCTGGTGGTGCCTACACACGGCACCACGGCCATCGGGTGAAAGCCCGCGGCGAGGTCGGCCTGGATCGCCGACTCGAGCGCGTCGGGGCGCATGCGGAAGCTCTCGTCGGCCGGAATCTTGACGAGATTTTCGTGGCCGAGTCCGAGGGCAATCACCGCTTTGTCGATCGACGAATGCGCGTGCTCGCTGCAATACACACGCAGGCGCGGCATATCGGCACGGCCGGCCATGCCTTGCATGCGCACGTTGTAGCCGGCCTGTTCACGCGCCGCCGCCAGCGCGTAGAATGTGCTCACACTCGCGGTATCGGTGATCTCGCCGAACCAACCTTGTCCAAGTCCCATGAGTTGACGCAGCCAGTCGAGCGAGACCTGTTCGAGTTCGGTCACGGCGGGACTGGTGATCCACAGCATGCCGTTCGCATTCACTCCGGCCGCGAGCAACTCGCCGAGAATACCGGGATACGACGCGCTGTTCGCGAAGTACGCGAAGAATCCGGGATGATTCCAGTGCGTAATACCGGGCATGATGGTGTCGCGAAAATCGCGCAGCATCGCCTCGAGCGGCTCGCCCTGGGCCGGCGCCGACGCCGGCAGCGCGGCGCGGATATCGCCCGGCTGCACGCGGCTCTTGACCGGCAGCTGGCTGGCATGCTCGAGGTAATCGGCGATCCAGTCCACCGCGGCATGAGCCGCCGCGCGGAATTCGTTTGGCGGTAGATCGCCGAGGAAGGTGGAGTCGGTAGACATAGGTATAAGGTATCGCCGTGTCATTGTTTTGCCGTTCTTCGCGTGGCTTCGCGTCCTCCGCGAGCTTCGCGTCGATCGGTTCAAGCAATCGTCCGTCGCACGATCCGCTCGCTTCGGGGAGCCTCGTACGTGGGCGGGATCGTCGGTTCGCGCGAAGTACGCGAAGATCGCGAAGGCACGCGAAGAACAACGAAAAGAGAACAGTGAATCGCTGTGCTTCGCGTTTTGGGCTTCTACATGTATGGCATACATGTAGTAACACAGGTAATTTACATCAGTAGTGTCCCAACGTTTTCACGTCGGAGCGGTGTAAGTGGTTGATGGGCTGGGTCAACGGGGTCGTTTCGTCTGGTCTCGATTTGAACGGCGAGGCGATGCAGGTCGGTCGGTTGCGCTGAGGCGCGCGGGACCGTCGTGCGCCGAAGAACCGCACCACACCTGAGTGGTGGTTCGGCGCGCCCCGGTCCGC
>JBBQXC010000203.1:0-7923 GCA_038210005.1 Gemmatimonadales bacterium | reverse complement strand
GCACGCATCGGGACTTTTTCTACAGCCTCGTTATACGACCTATTGAGACTTTAGATGCCGCATCCGTTCGGTGAAGACGTAGACTCCCGACGTTCGATCCTTGAGTACCTCGGTGACCAGACGCTGCCGCGGATCGTGCGCGTATCGGCACCGCTATTCGTGGCTAACGGTGAAGGCCTTCCATTGCAGGTCGCAACCGGAATCCTCTTGCAGATTGGTCCGAGTCGGCTGCTTGTCACGGCGACTCACGTCGTTAAGGACTGGCCGGGTCTCGCCATCAACGCTGGTGACGAGTTCCTGCACGTCAAAGGCAAGCTGAGTACCGCACATACCGAGGCCGCCACTGCTGGGTCGCGAGAGGATCGACTCGATCTCGCCCTAGTGCGTCTCGATGAGCCGCTAGCCAAGCGCATTGATGATGCGAATGTAGCAACGCTTGCTGATCTCGACCTTGCAGCGCCTGTTGTTGGTCGCGATCCCTTTATGCTCTGCGGCTATCCGGCAAAACGAAACCGCGATGGACTGGACGGAGATGAGTTCACGGTGCGTGCCTACTCGCTCCTTCTGCACGATGCGGATGCATCCACCTACAATGCTGCGTCGGTCGATTCGAAAACTCAACTGATGCTTCCCTTTGAGAAGCGAGACACTTGGACCATCGAGAAGCAGGTCACTGCTCCAGACCTTAAAGGAGTGAGCGGCGGCGGGCTGTGGCGCGTTCCGATCAACGATGAAGCGCTCCGAGAAACGCGGTTGGCCGCTATGCCGGTGGGCGGTGGGCCGTCGTTGAAAATGTGCCCCTGATGTCCCCCACAGCGCGCGCAGTGATACTCGGTGCGCGGCCAGATGAGCTTGAAGTCCCGTTTGGTCTCCACATGCCCGGTAATGGGCTGATAGAAACTCGGCCATCCAGTTCCGCTGTCTAACTTCGCGCTCGACTCGAACAGTGGCAGATAGCACGCCGCGCACACAAAGACGCCCGCCCGCTTCTCGTTGTCCAGCGGGCTGCTGCCCGCCCGCTCGGTCGCGTCGTCGAACAGCACATCGTACTCACCTTCGCTGAGCAGCTGCTTCCACTCCTCTTCCGGCTTGTCGAGCTTCCGGACGGCCTCCTGTCCAGTCTGCTCCGTGCCTTCAGCGTTGTTGGACATGGCGGTGTCTCCGGAGCAGGCGTTGAGTGTGGCCAGTGCGGCGCTCGGCAGGACGGCGAGCGACGCGGCGGAAAAGAGAAAAGTTCGTCTGCTTGAGTGGATCATTCTGAACTCCCGTGCTTCGAATACGATGGCGGTGCGATACGATCGGCGTTACGGGGGCGATGAGCGGTCCACGAACCCACGCCATGCACCGACCGCCACCAGCACATCCCTGTACCCCACACCAGCAGCTATGCCCCGACTGAGAGGCGCGGGAACAGCAGTGGCGCGGCGGTGAGGAGCATCAGGGCGGCCAGGCATGCCGAGCGGCGATGCGCGAGGTCAGTCCGGGACGCCGCCAGCTTTCATGCTGACCGGATCGCGACGAAGACGGCGTGCGCAATGTGCGCGGCAAGGAAGCCGAGACAGACAAGCAGATACATCCACCAGCGATAGAAGTGGCCCCAAAAGAAGCGTTGGCCCAACACGGCAAGTGCGGGAAGCCACAAAATCGGCGTGTAGGCCGGAGCCAGTGAACCGAGAAGACTGGACGACCACGCGCTATCGGGCCCGTACATCAAGGCCAACCAACTGCCAAAGTAGACAAGCGTCCCGAGCACGAACACCAACAGAGCACGTCGCTCTGTTTTGGTCGCAATGCGCAATGGCATGGCGAATGGAAGTCCGAAGACCAGCGCTCGGAGCACGTTCTCGATGAACATCAATGGCGTCGGAATGTCGCGCCAGAACTCCGACATGGCGGAGGCAGGCATGAGCGTGCTCGTGAACGCCAGATTCCATGCAATAGCTGGTATCAGGAGCAACCCGCAGCTGAGTGCGAAGCGGCTGAACCCGTGTGACGTTGTCATATCGGGTCGGAGTGGGCTGTGCGGACCCGCTCCCGGCGCCGTTCATTTGCAGTGCGCCGGCTTGCCGCATCTCGCCACAGCAGCACGAGCACGGTGAACCCGCTGACCAACAGTGGCCAGTCCTGCGGAATCGCCAACAGGAAGGCCGCGCTGCCACCGATCACTGACCACACGACCGGAATCACCAGCAGGCGTCGCGGTATCGGCTCGGTGGTCAGCAGAAACAGCCCGAACGTGAAGATCGTGACGGGGCATGGCGTGATGCCGAACATCGGCATGGCCGGATAGCCGTGCCCGAGCAGTTGGCCCAGAACTGGATAGCCGATGCTGGCGTAGGCCACCAGCGCCCAGCCCATCCATCCGGTCCAGCCTTTGCGCGGGCCAAAGACGAGGCGAGAACGCAGCACGCCGGCATCGATGAACAACAGGCCTTGAACCACGAACAGCGCGGCAAAACCCCAGGCTCCGTTGCTGATGGCCGAGAAGTGCATGCCGTGATAGGCGATGCCGGTCCACAGCCACATTGCGGCCAGCCCGGCAGCGACCAAACGGCTGCGCTGCAGCGAGGGGCGAATGACAAGCAGCATCAAGAGCAGTCCCAGCAGGTACGCCAGCAATTGAGCCGGCCACACGGCTTCGTTGTAGGCGACGAAGACGGCCAGAAACTGCTCACGCGTGAAGGGCAACATGCCGGTGCTCCGTGTTGATGTGCGGCGAAATCCTACTCGGAATCCAGAGCCTGTTTGGGCACGCGTTCGCCACGGCACAACAGCGCGACCGCCGCCAAAACCAGAATGCCGACGACGAACTGAAACGGCCGCAGGTTGCTGCCGTCCGGCAGCACCACTACGGGGATGACCATTGGCCAGGCATTGACTGCGGTATGCAGTACCAGCACGGGCACCACGCTTCCCCGGCTGCGGTTGAACAACCACGCGAAGAGCACCGAGGTGGCGACTGCGCTCAGCGCGTACAATGCCATCGGCAGATGGCTCTGCACGGTGCCTGCGCTGTAGAACAGCGGCAGGTGCCAGACCGCCCAAACCAGGCCCAGCAATACGCCGGCAACGCGCCATCCCCAACGCGTCTGCAGAACCGGCAGGGCGTACCCACGCCAGCCGAGTTCCTCGCCCAGCGGGCCGCCGATGAAGAAGATCAGGAAGACGTTCGCTACCGCCAGCCAGACATGCGTCGCAGCCGGTGAAGGCGGTAAGCTACCGCCCAGCCCAACATGGGCGGCCGCCGCCAGCCCCATGAAAACACCGGGGACCACGAAGGCCAAGAGAATCCAGCGCCAGCCGAGGCGCCACCGCAGGCGCTGCCGCAGCCAACGGCGCAGGCCAGCAAGGCCGCCCCCGTACACAATCACCACCACCGCCGCGAGGCTCGGCCCAAAGCCGCCCGCGAACGACAGTGCGGTTGAAGCGACCGGCCAGTCCAACTGCACCGCAGACGCAAGCAACCAGCATGTCCACGACCAGCCGAACGCGAGGGCGAAGAAGATCAAGAGCGCTGCTTCGGAGCGTGTCTCGCCGTCGTGCACAATGGGAGCGGAGTTCACGACCGCTCGGCGTACTGCGATACTCATGGCACCACGATCCGGTCGCCGCGCACCGGAAAGCGTCCATTGAACTGGATGGGCCGTGGATCACCACCCAGCGGTGCCTCGATCGGGCCTGGGCTTTGCGCGTGCACGTGCAGGTGTGGCTCGCCGGTGTTGCCGGAGTTGCCCACTAAACCGAGCCAATCCCCCACGACCACATTGACGCCAACCTGGACCCGCACGCTGCCAGGCTGCAGGTGGCCAAGCAGTACATCCGCGTCAGCGCAGCGCAGCAGCACGTGGTTGCCGGCCAGGTGATCGCGATCGACCTCGGGTACCTGCATGTCGGGCAGACCGTCCACGGCGATGATCACCTGTCCCGCGCAGGGCGCCAGCACGCGCGCGCCATAAATGACATAGGCGCGTGGGTCGGCCGGCTGCACACCACGGGCACGCAGTCCAAACCCGTCCAAGGCCACGATATCGACGCCATACGACTGCCCCCGCCACGCGCGGTAGCGAGGCACGTCGGTATCCAGCGTTTCGAGGTGCAGGTTGGTGCTGATGCTGCTGCCGCCATTGACGACGAGATAGCGACCCCGCTCCAGTGGAAAGGCCAGATTCACGACTCCAGTTGCCGTGTCGATGCGGCTTCCCAACGCGACCACTGTGCCGTACGTCGACGTAACGCCCAGTGCAATGAAGAGAACCACCACGACCCACGCGCCCCAAGTGGTCGGCACGGCCGTCGACAACGGACGGACGCGGCGCCAACCACGCCACACCGCCACCCCAAGCGCGGCCGCGAACACGAAGGGCGCCCACCAAGGGGGCAGCAGCCAGATGCCCTGCAGCGTCATGACGGCCATCGCCGCCACGCTGCCGAAGACCTGCACCACAAACCCCGGACCACTGCGCGCAGGCGCCAAGGCCAGCCAGCCGATCAGGATCAGCGGCGCTGCGAACTGGACGGCGTACAGCCACGTCATGGTGCCATCTCCGTCACTCGATCACCGCACTCACCGGCCGTCGCAGTGAGCGCGGCATACCGGGTCCCCGCCCGAACCGCACGACGAGGTCGGGGCGCTTCCCACCGAGGCCCAGATGCGCGGCAAACTGCGACCGGATCGCCGAGACTTCCACCGGCTGATTGATCATCGCGGTACTGATGCCGAGCACGGTGCACTGGAGCGCGAACCGCTCGAAACAGCGTCCCACTTCAATCCAATGCGTTGGATCGCTCTCGGCACCGACGAAGATGGCGATGCCAGCCGAGCTTTTGATCTGCTCGACGTACTTCGCGGTCTCGCCCTTCTCGGTGAAGACCATGCCGAACATCGCCTCACCAAGCCAGCGCGGGATTGATGGATTCCCTGTGGTCCCCGAGAACAGACCGTCCCGATGATCAAGCGCTTCGCGGCGGCTGAACCTGATCCACTGCCGGAGCTCGGCCACGAAGGCCGCGTCTTGCATCTGGGTGGCGTTCGCGGATACCACAGCGTCGAGGATGCCGTTGATTGCCGGCCGTTCCGTGAGCAGCATCAGCGACACGCGCTCGCTGGAGCCGGCTCGCTCCAGAGCGACGAGCTCGCGCTGTGCCAAGGCGCGACCGTCATACACATTGCGTGCCGACTGGCGCGACGTGATGGCAGCATACAGCGGCGACGCTGGCGCGGTGTCGCTGGAGAGCTGCAGGCGGTAGCCGGCATCTGGTGCAGCCGGTGCGCCGATCGCGCGCAATCCGTTGGCGCTCGCCGCGTGAACCATGTTCTCTGCGGCGCAGCCAAGCGACACGTACAGGTGATGATCGTCGGGATCGACTGCCGGGCACCGCCTGGTCAGATCAGGAAGAATCGTGATGGCATCGGGCGCCAGTCGAAATTTCCAGCACTGCGTATTGTGACTCGATGGTGCGAGGGTTGCCGCGCGGATCAGGGCAAGCTGTGTCGCAGGCAATCCGGTGGCGCGCGACATGGGCTCGCGCCACAGTTCACCCGTGGCCTGTTCGTAGCGACTCCGGCCCCGCCGAGCATCAGCAGCCACGAGTGCGATCGATCCCGCACTGATGCCAGCCGTGTACCAGAGAAACTGTCGACGCGTTGGCATGCGGTGTCTCAGCTGAAAGGAACGAGGCCTTAGCGTGCTGGCCACAGCGCCGTGGCGCTGACATTGAACTCGACATCATCGATGTTGAACTCGAGATACGAGTAGTTGCCGGCCGGCGCGTGCCACACGCCATCCCCGTGTGACGCCATGCGATGGACGCCAAACGCGCGATAGTCACGGAGCGGCGTTGACCATCGCATCTCGACAAACGACTTCCCGTCGGAGCTCACCGCGCCGCGACCGTCGGCCACGAAGTCGATCAGTTCGCCCGCCGCGTTGAACGACAGCACGGCGCTGACCGTGTGGCCGAGGTTGGTAAAAGTGGCCTTGACCGTGCTGGCATCGATCTCTTGCCACGAGATGTTCGGCGAGATCAGCGCGCCTGGCGCGAACACACACAGGTCGTTGAAGAGCGTGACGGTTTCCGCCCGGTCCATGATGGGCCCGCTCGCGTCGACGAGCGGGAACAGTGACGCGAGCTTCACGCGCATGGTCGCGGATGGTCCGACGAAACGATGGAACACCTTCACCGGAACGCCGAACATCGTCGCATCCATGTAGAACAATCGCGACGGCGCATCGTAGAAGTTGTACTGAACGCCCGTGAACGGCATCCATCGCGCCGTCGGGCCGCTTCGGATCCGACCATGAAAGTGCGCGCGGAAGTTCTGCACACGCGGCTGCCCCACGGCGCCGCTCAGGCGGATGTAGCGCTGCACGGCGGGCGGCAACGGCGCGATGTCCGCTTCGCCAAGAAGCGGCATTGCTGCGGCGCGACGCATGCCGTCGTTCACCTCTCGCCGAAACTGCGCACGCAGGCTCCACGGGCCGACGGACGCGAACCCGATGATCACCCCGACCAGCACGATCACATTGGGAATCGTTCCGAAACGCGCGTCCGTCCACGAGGACAGAATCGCGACTTGCGACAGGACGATCGCGGCTGAACCGATCAGCCACCAGCGCTCCGGCCAGACAAACAACGCGACCGTCGTGGCGACGTAGCACAACGCGGCACACAGCCAGACGAGTCCCATCGGCTTGCTGATCTGCTGCGTGAGTTGCGGCATGTCCGCCACACCAAACGCCTTCGCCGGACCCATGAGGTGAATGAGTCCATGCAACAACAGCAGCGCTGCAAATACGACCTTCATGTTTGCAGACTCTGGCGTCACGAGATCAGCACTGCATACGCGAGCTTCATCTTCGCAGACCCGAGAGACGCGGGATCGTTCCTGTGCCGCGTCGACTTGTCTCCCGCTCCCGCTGAGAGGTGGGGCTCTGGGCCAAGACTCCCTGCCGATCGAGGTATGGTGCCCCTCCGAAAAATACTACGGCCCGACGGGAGAGAAAGCGACGATATAGCCGTCTTCGTTCAATTCGAACGCGAAGTTCGACCCCATCAATACCCCCTTCTGTTGGGCAAGTCCGTGCACGCGAGCGCGCAGAACGCTCGCCACCGGCAGCCAATCATAGGTGGGGCCTTCCGATCCCTCGATATGCACCAGCAATGAGACGGCGCGCGGTCCTTTGGGACTGCGAAGGCTGCCTGAAGGGAGCTGGATATCCTCAACGCGACCAACGACGCGACTTATGGCAAGGCGCTTTCTGGACATGGATTGTTCACTCCGATAATGAACATACGGGGCACGACATGGAATGAGGCGCGACCTGGTGTTCCGGGAATACTGGTGAGCGGGTCTGACAGGCGATGCACCAAAGCGTGTGGGAGATCATGGCGCTTGACCAGCAGGGACGTTTCCCGCTCCTGACTGGGTCAGTTCTCTTTCGGAGCTATTGACCCATTGCCAGTTCCTCCCGACGAACTATTCCGCGCTCAAGAAAGGCACGAGATACACGGGCACAGCCGCTTTCGGGGTGAGACGAGCCGAAAACGCCTCGTACACCTCACGGAGCGACACACGCGTGCGTCCCTGAAACAGCAGCGTCCCGGACGCATGAATCGCGATCCGGCCCCGTCACTTGGGTGGCCAGCTGCGAGATTCAAATTTCTTGACACCCGAGACGATCAGGGTGGCCCACGGTTGCTTCACCGACAGCAGTTAGGGAATTGGCGCCTCGCCCCGCAGAGACTCGTACAGCCCAAACTGATTGAGCAGCACGTCCAGAATGCGGGATAGGAATTTCAATCGGGGTCGGTCGACTATTCGTCGAACGTACGGCGCGATCGCCGACCTCGCCAGCACCGCGTGAGGGGCGGCGGCGTGCCCTGTCTCTCGCACGGGCGCCGTGCGCGCCGTCCGAGCGGCGG
>JBBQXC010000202.1:0-7929 GCA_038210005.1 Gemmatimonadales bacterium | reverse complement strand
CGTCGCCCCAACAGCTCACCGATCCGTCGGTCTCGAGGGCGCAGCCATGACTACCGCCCAGCCCCACGCCGTGGTGTCTGGCCGCCTCGCCGCCGCGGAATGATCCGCCGATGTTCTTGACGGGATGGTTCATGCCGGTCGCCTGTGTCTGGCCGTTGCCCAATCCACCGAAGTAGTTACTCCCCCAGCCCGTCGCCAAGCTGCCCGGCATTCTCGTTCAGTCCCCAGCACAGCGCGGCACCGCTGGTGGTCACGCCGCACGTGTGATCGAAGCCCGCCGCGATCTGCGTCCACCGCAGGTCGCCGCTGATTTCCCGCGGACGCGGCTCCGAGCGTCCCAAAGAGTTGTACGGCACCTCTCCCGCGCCGATCTGTCCCCAGCGATTCGAGCCCCATCAGTAACCGACGCCGCTGACGGCCACGGCGCAGGTGGTCGTGCTCGAGGCCGAGATCGACGCGAAGCGGAGCGTGCTGCTGACCACCACGGGCGTAGCACGCGACGCAAAGGAGCCGTTACCGATCTGACCGAACTGATTCCCGCCCCAGCAGAGCGCCGTGCCACCCGCCGTGAGGGCGCTGTCACCCAGCTGCAACACGACGCCTGGATATCCGGCGCCCCAGCAGTAGGTCCGTCCCACCATGGTCAGTGCGCAGGTGGACGTCACGCCGGCGGCGATGTCGGAAAGCACCAGGGATCCCGCGACCCGCAGCGGAGTCCGACTGCAGCTGACTTGCTCGCATCGGGACGGTGTACTGGCGGCGCCGAGCTGCTGATACTCATTGCTCCCCCAACACCAGCCGTCGCCGCCGGTGGTGACCGCACAGCTGTGAAAGAAGCCGGCCGACACCCGCGTGTACTGTCGCGAGCCATTCACCGTGACCGGCGTCGGTACGGCGCGCCCGGCGTAGGGGTTGTTCACGGCGGCCGTATCGCACGCCGACAGGACCAGCGACATCGTGAGCAGTAGTTCGGCGGCGAACCGGCGCTGGAGGCTTGAACGAGCGGGCATCCACTCAATGGTAAGTAGGCCGACCGCGCGCTGACATACGCCGTGCGGCGCAGACGGTACGGTGTCCGGATTCCTGACGCGCACAACCGGCGCGCTCAAGTGCCGGACTATGCCGTCCGATAACAGTCAGTAGAAACTCTAACGGACGGGCGTTCCTCGTCCACCGCTCAGCGCGTGCTCGCGTCGACCAACTCAAGCACGGACTCCGTGCCGTTTCGGCACGATTCGAGTCCAAGACACGTACACAGGAGCACGACAGTGGTTTGGTTCAATAACTTGCGACTGGGCAAGAAGCTCGGCGTAATGATGGGTGCCGTACTGACAATGACGGTGATGCTTGGCGGGTTTGCCGCGTATCAACTGCGCGTGGTAAACGCTCAGACGACCGACATCGCCACCAGCTGGCTGCCGAGCGTCGAAGAGCTCGGCCGCCTCAACTACAATGTGAGCGATCTCCGCATAAAGCACTGGAGGCATGTCGCCAGCGAATCGCGTGAGGAGGAGCAGCGTATCGAAGCGATGCTGGACTCGACGCTGACTGTGATCGCCGCCTCCCGCAAGAGGTACGAAGCGCTCATCACGGCGCCGGAAGAACGCGCGGCGTACGACGAGCTGGGAAAGCAGCTTGACGCGTACCTGGCGAACTGGCGCGATGTCGTGCGTCCCGCGTCGCTCGGCAACGACCTCGGGAAGGCGATTGCCACCGTGACTGGAGAGTCGAAGAACCGCTTCGACGCGGTAGGCGCCGACATTGCTGCACTCATCAAGCTCAATCACGACGGATCAAGCGCAGCGCGCGCGCGCGGCGATGCCATCTATCGGTCGTCGCTCAGGTGGCTGACTGCGGCGGTGATCCTCTCAATCGTGTTGGGGTTCGGGTTCGTGACGGCTGTCGCGCGCCAGATGACCAGCAAATTCCACGTCGTGCTGGAGCGTGCAACGTCGCTGCAAAGCGCGTGCATTTCGGATCTACGCAAAGGCATTGCGGCTCTGGCCAGCGGCGATACGAGCGTGGCGGTGGTACCCGCCACAAACCCTATCGGTGACGGCGCACAGGACGAGATCGGTGATGTCTCACGCACCATCGACCGAATGATCGCGGACGTGCAAGCGACGGTTCGCGACTTTACGAAGACGCAGCAGGTGCTTCGCGAGGTGCTCACCGAAACGCGACAGCTCGTGCAGGCTGCACAGGCGGGTGAACTCGCCGAGCGCGCCGATGCCGCGCGATACGAAGGCGATTTCCGCGAACTCGTAGCGGGCCTGAACGGGACGCTCGCTGCAGTCGCGGCGCCGATTGGTGAAGCTCAGGCCGTGATGGCGCGCGTCGCGGATCGTGATCTCACCGCGCGCATGACCGGCAACTTCCTCGGCGAGTACGCGACGATCAAGCAGTCCATCAACTCGGCCGTCGAGAGTCTGTCAGACACGCTGGCGCAGGTGAATGCTGCCGCCGGGCAAGTGGCGGCGGCTGGTGCGCAGATCACGAGCGGCAGCCAGTCGCTGGCCAGCAGCTCGAGTGAACAGGCGGCGAATCTCGAAGAGGTGGCGGCGAGCGTGCAAGAATTCTCGACCATGGCCAAATCGAGCGCGGGCAACGCGACGGATGCGCGCGAGATGGCGGAGCGCGCGTTGGCCCACACCGGCGAAGGCTCGGCCCGCATGGAGCGTCTCACCGGAGCCGTTGCCGAGATCAAGTCCACCAGCGCCGAGACCGCCAAGATCGTGAAGACCATCGAAGAGATCGCGTTTCAGACGAATCTGCTGGCGCTCAACGCGGCGGTCGAGGCCGCGCGGGCTGGTGATGCCGGGCGAGGATTCGCCGTCGTCGCCGACGAGGTGCGTGCTCTCGCCATTCGCTCCGCCGAGGCGTCGAAGACCACCGCCGATCTGATCGAGCGCGGATTGAGCAGCGCCGAGCGTGGCGTGGCCCTCAACAACGAAGTGCAGGAGAGTCTGCGCCAGATCAACGAGCAGGTGGTGAAGGTGACGAGCGTCGTGTCGGAAATTGCCACGTCGGCGGACCAGCAGGCGCAGGGTGTCACGCAGATCAACGCGGCCATCGAGCAGCTGAACCTCGTCACGCAGCAGGTGGCGGCCAACGCCGAAGAGTCAGCAAGCGCTGCCGAGGAACTGGGCAGTCAGGCGCGCACGCTTCGCGATACGGTCAGCTCGTTCCGACTGAAGGCCAGCGACGCGCGACCCGTCGCGGCGCCGTCGCGCGTCCCGTCACGTCCAAAGGCCACGCGTGCGCCGTCGAAGCCCGTCGCCGTGTCTGTCGGCCCGGCGGACGATCCCGATGACGACAACTTTCTGGGGTTCTAACCCGGATGTACCGTGCGGTGACCGATAGCGTTTCGCTGACGGTCACCGCGCGCGTGGTGGCAACGCTATCTGCAGCGCCTCACGAATCGCCGCTTCGGCCAGCGGCGCCATCACGCGATAGCCGGCCATGTTTGGATGCACCCCGTCGTCACCGTATTCGCGCTCGAGTCCCATGCGTTGGTCGGCCATCGGCGTGTGAGAATCGAGATACACCGCGTGGTGCGTGCGCGCGTACTGTTTGATCCACGCATTGAGTGCCACGATTTTCGGTGCCGGCTCAAGGCCGGGCTTCCACGGATAGTCGAACACCGGCAGCACCGACGACAGCACTACGCGAATGCCGTTCGCCTGCGCGATTTCGGCCATCGACGCGATGTTGTCCTCGATCATTTCCAGTGATGACGGCCCCGTGTTGCCGGCAATGTCATTCGTGCCGCCAAGGATCACGACCACCGCCGGCTTCAGCGCCACGACGTCCCGACGAAAGCGGACCAGCATCTGCGGTGTGGTCTGCCCGCTGATCCCACGCCCGATGTACGGCTTGCCCGGAAACATCGCGGCGAAGTGCGGCGCCCAGCCTTCCGTGATCGAGTTGCCCATGAACACCACGCGCTGCTCACCGGTCTTGGGCAGCCCCAAGCGCGCGTTGTCGGCGTGATAGCGCGCCAGATTGGCCCAATCAGGATTCGGCGGCTGTGCCTGCATCGTGGAGACGCTCAGGGTTGTTGCCGCCAGCACGGTTACCCACAAAAAGCTCCAACGGGACATGGATCGCTCGGCGAATGGTAAAGCCAACGGTGCAGTTCTTGCTCGACGGTACTGCTGCAGTTCTCCTTTTCTCCTTTCCTCCTTGTCTCTGTGTGATCAGTTCGCCACCGCATGCCGTAAGGCCGCAGAACTGATCGCACAGAGACAAGGAGAAAAAGAGGACAAGAGAGAACGAATGTTTGGTGATCCGAGAATGTCCCTGCACCGGAGCGAACCGTCCATGTTTTCAACTCGTTCATCCCAACGAATCACCATCGCCTCCGTGGCCGTCACGGTCACTCTCATCGCCGCTTGCAACGCCTCCGACCGCTCACCGTCCGACTCCACGCAGGGCGCGGCCTCGCTCAGTGATAGCTCGGCGGCGGCCTGTCCCGACAATAATGCCGGGCTCACGCTGCCCCCGGGATTCTGCGCCTCGGTGTTCGCTGAAGGCGTCGCCCACGGGCGTCATGTCGCGGTGGCCGCCAACGGCGATGTCTACATCGCGATCGAAGGCACGAATCCCACGCCCAAGGCGCTGCCCGCGGGCACCCGGCCAGTGCCGCCGACCTCGTTCGTCGCCCTGCGCGACACCAACCGCGACGGCCGCGCCGATCTCATGCGTCGCATCGGCACACTCGGCAACACCGGCATCGCGGTCGCCAACGGCTACGTGTACGTGGACGAAGGCGCCGCGATCGTGCGCTATGCCCGCGCCGACACTGCCCTCGTGCCGGCCGGCAAGCGTGAAGTCGTGGTCGATGGATTCCCACTCACCCCCGGTCACCGCGCGCGCAATTTCGCCATCGATACCACCGGATCGCTGTTCGTGAACGTCGGTTCGGCCACCAACAGCTGTCAGGTGAAAGACCGCACGCTGGGGTCGCCGGGTCTCGATCCGTGCACCGAGTTGCTTACCCGCGCCGGCATTTGGCGTTTCGACGCGAATCGCGTGGGGCAGCGCTTCAACGAAGCGGCGCGCTACGCGACCGGCATCCGCAACGGCATGGGGCTGGCCATCACGCAGGAGGGCACGCTCTACGGCACGCAGCACGGCCGCGATCAGCTGCACGACAGCTGGCCCAGCGTGTTTCCCGACGTGGCGTATCAGGCCGAGAATCCGGGTGAAGAGCTGATTCAGATCAATCAAGGCGATGACTTCGGCTGGCCACACTGCTACTACTCGATCGTGGAGCGCCACCTGGTCGACGCGCCCGAGTACGGCGGCGACGGCAAGACGACCTCGCGCTGCACGAGCAAGAAGGAGCCGCGTGCGGTATACCCCGCGCACTGGGCGCCCATGTCGTTGTTCATCTATCCGACCACGGGCCAATTCCCCGACATGTACCGCGCTGGCGCGTTCATCGCATTTCATGGCTCGTGGAATCGCGCGCCCGCGCCACAGGCTGGCTATCGCGTGGTGTTCCAACCGCTCGCGGGCGGTGAGTACATCACCTTTGCCGACGGCTTCGCAGGTCTCCCCGCCGATGAAATACAGCCGGATCGCGCGAAGCATCGGCCGGTCGGTATAGGCGCCATGCCCGATGGTTCACTGATCATCACCGACGACGCCGGCGGCCGCGTGTATCGCGTGGAGTACAAGGGACCGACAAGGCCTTAAGGCTCGGTTCATTGTCTGAGCCGCTCGCGGGCGCTTTCTTTGCGGGTATGGTGCCCGCGCCGCTCCCACGGTTTGACCCTGAACGTTTCAGCCCGCTCCGCGCCTTCCTGCATTGGTCGTCGCGGCGCGCGCTGCGATGGTTCTATCGGGAAACGACGGTGGTGCAGCAGGGGGTCGTCCCGGCCTCGGGCCCGGTGCTGTTCATCGGCAACCATCCCAACGACCTCCCCGATGTGCTCCTTGGTTTTCAAGCCTGCCCTCGGCATGTGCGATACCTCGCCACGATCGCCGCCGGGGCTGGCGGCGCCGCCGGCCAAGGCTACCAAGCCATGGGGGTCATCCCGGTCACCCGCGTCCGCGACGCGCGGAAGATGCGGGCGATGGGAGTGGACATGGCCGCCGTGAACGCCGAAGCAGGACGCCGAATGGCCCTCGCGTTTGCCAGCGGTCACGTGGTCGGGGTGTTCCCGCAGGGTGGCGTGCACGATGCTCCGCAAATCGGGAGATTACGAACGGGTGTTGCCATGATGGCGCTAGAAGCGCTTGACAATGGCTCGGTATTAGATGTGGCGGTGGTACCGTTCGGTGTGCAGTACGAAGCCGCGCGCACCCCGCACAGTGACGCCATGGTCGTCGTCGGGCGCGGCTGGTCGCTCCGCGGCTGGCGCACCGAACGGCTCGCCAACGGACTCGAGGCTGGCGTTTCGGCGCTCACCGACCAGATCCGCACCTCTTTGTTGGGTGTCACGCGGAATGCCCCCGACTGGGAGTCGTCCCAGGAGCGCGACGAACTCGTGGCCGCCGTGGCCGCCATCCAGCCGCCGGCCATCACCGCAGCGCAGGCGCCGTTGCTGGAGCGGGCAGCCCGCCTGGTGCCAGTCGCCGAGCAGTTGGTCGCGAGCCGCCGTTCAGATGGTGCCATTCCGCACGCCGCGCGGGTTCACACGTTCGTGTCCGAACTGTCGCAAATGGTGCAAGAAGCCGGCGGCATTCGGACCTCCGCGCGCGACCATGCTCGGCTTCTCACCGGCGTCGGCCTCGAAGCCGAGGCGCGGATGACGCCCATTTGGGCGCTACTGCTGATGACGCCGGCCGCCCTGATCGGATGGCTCTCGCATGCGCCGATCTTCTGGCTGGTGTGGCGCGTGGCCCACCGGTACGCGAAGTCACGCGCGGATCTGGTGGCTAGGGCGATCGTGCCCGGGCTTCAGGTCGTGGCCGTATGGTATCTGTTGCTGGCGGTCGTCTCCATTTCAATACTCGTGGCCACCGGGGCCTCCTGGCCCGTGCTCGTGGTCCTGTTGCTGCTGATCACGCAACTACCCACGGCCGCCGATGTGGCTGTGGCGTGGCGTGATGGCTGGCGTGGGCACGTTGTGGTGTGGCGGGTGCGGCGCTGGCCGCCCGCTCGGCGTGCCGAACTCGTGCGTGTGGCTGAGGCGCTTCGCGTGGAGTGGAAGTCCGGTTACTCTCACGAATGAACGTATTTGCACATCTTCTGCAGGCGCAGGCATGACTCTTATTTCGATCGGTAACGCGCGGGTCGATTTCGGCGCGACCGAGATCTTTCGTGACATCTCGCTGACCGTCGGTTCAAGCGACCGCTGGGCCGTGGTCGGACGCAACGGCACCGGCAAAACCACGCTCATTCGCCTGATCACCGGCGACCTGCAGCCCACCAGCGGATCCGTGGCGCGCATGCCCGGGCTGCGCGTGGCACTCATGGACCAGCATCGCCAGTTCCCCGACGGCATGACGCTCTGGGAGATCGTGGCCGACGCCTTCGGCGATCTGCGCGTGCTCGAGCAGTCGCTGGCCAGGCAGGCGGCGAATCTCGAGCACGATCACGGCGAAGAGGCGATGGAGAAGTACGGCCGTGACCTCGAACGTTTCGAACGCGAGGGCGGCTATCAAATGTCGGCCAAGGTCGATGCCGTTCTCATGGGCGTCGGTTTCGATCCCGAAGCGGCGAAAGCCACCAGCATCGGCACGCTGAGCGGCGGTGAACGTGGACGCGTGGCATTGGCTCGTCAGCTGGCCACGCCCGCAGAAATTCTGCTGCTCGACGAACCGACCAACCACCTCGATCTCGAAACGACCGCGTGGCTCGAGCAGTATCTGCGCGACACCGATCGCACCGTGATCTGCATCAGCCACGATCGCGCCTTCCTCGCGGTGATGGCCAATCACGTGTTGCACTTCGAGGGCGGTACCGCGTTCGCCTAC
>JBBQXC010000201.1:0-8022 GCA_038210005.1 Gemmatimonadales bacterium | reverse complement strand
GAAGCCGCGAAACGCTTCCATCAGAGACGTAGACGGCGTGATCGGATACCACGCACCCACGGTGGCCCCGGCGTATACCGCACCCAGTCCCGCGGCGGTATTCCCATCGATCAGGATCGAGTCGCCCGTGGCGTCCATCTTCTCGAGATGGAAGGGCAGGGGACAGGCGAAGTGCTGCTTGGCGTAGTCGTAGCCCAGCTTGATGGCCGTGTGATTGGCCTCCAGGAGTTTCTTCTTCTTGGAGAACTTCTCGTGCAGCATCTGCCCGATGAGATCCATGTCGATCTCGAGCAGCGCCGCGAGCGCGCCGGCGTACACGATGTTGCGCAACAGCGTGCGGTCACGATCACCGACGAACGTGTCCACGCACATCCGACCGCAGGGAATGCCGAGAATCGTGATGCCTTCGCGCTCGAGTTCGGACTCCAGTGGCCACGACGAATCGTATACGAGGTATCCACCCGGACGCACGGTGGCCACGTCCTTGGCGTAGGTGCTGGGATTGAGCGCGACCACGAGATCCACATGCTCGGGGCGCGCGGTGTAGCCGTCCTTGCTCACCCGCACTTCGTAGAACGTGGGCAGGCCCTGAATATTCGACGGGAAGATATTCTTGCCCGTGACCGGGATGCCCATGCGGAAGATCGCCTGCATCAGCAAGCTGTTCGCGCTGGCCGAGCCGGTGCCGTTCACGGTCGCCATCTTGAAGGCGAAATCATTGATGCCGCTCATACGCTGACGCTCATACGCTTACCGGAACGACGGTGCCCGCTGCGCTGAAGGCGTAGGGCAACACGAGGGAGAATTTCTGCATGTCCCACGCCGCGGTGGGGCAACGTTCAGCGCAGAGCCCGCAATGCAGGCAGATATCTTCGTCTTTCACCATGATACGATGTGTCTGCGGCAGTGCCGTCGACACGTAGAGGTCCTGCGTCAGGTTTTCCGCAGGGGCCGAGAGTCTCGTGCGGAGCTCCGCTTCCGATTCGGCCACCGGCGCGATCGTCAGACAGTTCACCGGACAGACGTCCACGCAGGCGTCGCACTCGATACACAGCGTAGCCGTGAAGTGCGTTTCGATGTCGCAATTGAGACAGCGCTGCACTTCGGTGGCGGTTTGCTCGGGCGTGTATCCCAGCTCGACCTCTTCGCTCACGCTCGCGAATCGCTTCACGAGTTCAGCATGTGACATCTGTGCGCGCGGCGACGGATTGAACTCGTTGCTGTACATCCACGAGTGCATGCCCATCTTCGTGCTGCTCAGATGCATGCCTTGGGCCGGACGGTTCGAAACGTCTTCGCCGAGGCAATGCTTGTGGATCGAGATGGCGGCCTGATGTCCGTGCTCGACGGCCCAGATGATGTTCTGCGGTCCCCATGCCGCATCGCCGCCGAAGAACACGTCCGGTCGCGACGACTGGTACGACGCCTTGTCGACTACGGGCATGTCCCACTGGTCGAATGCGATCCCGATGTCGCGCTCGATCCACGGGAAGGCATTGTCCTGGCCGATGGCCAGAATCACCGTGTCGCACGGCATGATGATCGTTTCGACCACCGTACTGATCTGGCGCCCGTTCGACTCGCTCCATTCGAGGCGTTCGAACTCCATGCCGACCAGCTTCCCATCTTCAATCACGAAACGCTTCGGCGCGTGATTCTCGATGATGTGAATGCCCTCTTCCTCGGCGTCGTCGAGTTCCCACGGCGAGGCCTTGAAGAACTTGCGTCCGCGTCGCGCGATCACGTTGGTATTCGTGCCACCGAGTCGCCGTGACGTGCGGCAGCAATCCATGGCGGTGTTACCCACGCCGATGATCAGGACGTTCTGGCCAATCGATTCGATGTGGCCGAAGTGCACGGAGCTGAGCCACTCGATGCCGATGTGGATCTGGTCGCGCACGGCCGGATTCCATCGTCCGGGGATGTCGAGTTCCTTGCCCTTGGGAGCGCCGCTTCCCACGAACACCGCGTCGTACTGCTCATCGAGGAGGGTGCGCAGGCTATCGACCGACGTGTTGTAGCGCACCTCCGCACCCATGTCGATGATGCACTGGGTCTCTTCGTTGAGCACCTGCTCGGGCAGGCGGAACGACGGGATATTGACGCGCATCAGTCCACCGGCCTGCGCGTTCTTTTCGTAGATCACCACCTCGTAGCCCAGCGGCAGCAGGTCATTGGCTACCGTGAGCGACGACGGGCCGGCACCGATAAGCGCAATGCGCTTGCCGTTGCGGTCGGTGACTGGTTTGGGCAGATACTCACTGATGTCGTCGCGGAGATCGGCAGCCACCCGTTTCAGGCGGCAGATGGCGACGGGCTTGCCGTCTACGCGGCCGCGTCGGCAGGCGGGCTCGCAGGGGCGATCGCAAGTTCTCCCCAGAATCCCGGGGAAAACATTGGATTCGCGGTTGAGCAGATACGATTCCGTGTACCGCCCCTGCGCAATGAGTCGGAGGTATTCCGGGACGTTGGTGTGCGCGGGACAGGCCCACTGGCAGTCCACCACCTTGTGGTAGTGGTTGGGCGTGCTGACATCCGTATGCAAAGACATGGGGCGTCGCTTGGCGTAGGAGGATCACATCGTCTCCTGAGAGTATGCGTCACGGTTGCCGCATCCGCCATGTCAACGGGTCACCGCGGTTCCTCCTCGCGCGTGGTCGATCCGCCATGGTGCCAGCACCGCTTTCCGCTCGCGCCGGCTCGAGGCCCCCTCGGTACCTTTGCCGCCGGTCGCCCGCGAACCACTTCCCGATGACGGGAGCCAAATGATACTCTCTGTCAGTGCTGTTCTTCGCGGACCTTCGCGGTCGTGGCGGTCTTCGTGCGAGCCCTAGTGCTGGCGGCTGCCACGGAGCGATCGGAGAGTCAGCGGGTTCGCGCGAAGACCGCGGAGAACGCGAAGCGACGCGAAGAACAGCAGAATGATGGTGTGCCCCTTCCAATGCCAAAACGTCAGGATGCTACTGACGGTCAATAGTCACTTACAAGCAAAGGAACGCCGTGCAACGACTCATGGGAACAACGGCACTCGTCACCGGCGCCGCGAGAGGGATCGGGCTGGCCGTGGCCCGTCGCCTGGTCATGGAAGGGGCGCAGGTGTGGCTCACGGATATTCGTGATGACGAGGGCGCGCTCGCGGCCGCCGAGCTGGGTGCATCGGCTGTGTACCGGCGCTTGGATGTCCGCGAGCCCTCCGATTGGGAGCGCGTGGTCACGGAGTGCATGCAGCACCACGGCCGGCTCGGTGTGCTCGTGAACAACGCCGGGATCACCGGGTTCGAATCGCATCCCGGTGCACACGATCCGGAGCACGTGTCGCTCGAGGCGTGGCGAGCGGTAATGGCGACGAATCTCGAGGGCGTCATGCTCGGCTGCCAAGCCGCGATCGGCGCGATGCGCGCCACGGGACGTGGTAGCATCATCAATATCGGCTCACGCTCCGGCGTGGTTGGCATTCCCGGCGCGGCAGCGTATGCCGCCAGCAAGGCTGCCGTGCGCAACCACACAAAAACCGTCGCGCTCTGGTGCGCCGAGCAGGGTCTCGCGATTCGCTGCAATGTGGTGCAGCCTGCCGCGGTGCTGACGCCACTCTGGGAGCCGATGCTCGGTACCGGCTCCGATCGTGAGGCGAACATCGCCGCGGCGGTAGCGGCGTCGCCGCTGCAGCGCTTCGGCACACCCGACGAGGTGGCGGCGCTCGTGGCCTATCTCGCCAGCGATGAGTCGGCGTACTGCACGGGCGGGGAATTCAATATCGATGGAGGGTTGCTGGCCGGCACAGTGGCGGCGCCGGCACGTGCGGGGCGCTAGTCTCGCGATAGCGCATTGGGCTCAACGGCACTCGACATCTGATGCATGATGCGCTAGCATCAGTGTTATGCGGACCACCCTCGATATTGCCGATGACGTGCTTGCCGCGGCGAAGGAGCGCGCGAGGCGCGAGCACAAGTCGATGGGGCAGGTTGTTTCGGAGTTGATGCGGCAGGCGCTCACAGCTCCTCGAGAGCCCGCGGAGTCTGTTCCAGCAGCCGTGCGCGAACCGTCCGTGCTCTACGGCGTCCAACCTTTCGCGCGTCGAGGCGCCGTGGTGACCAACGACCTGATCGACCGGCTCCGAAACGACGACGCGTACTGATGCGCGCCCTGCTCGATGTGAACGTGCTCATCGCGCTGCTCGATGCCGATCACACGTTGCATGACGCGGCGATGGGCTGGTTCAGCGCCAATGCGGAGTACGGCTGGGCGTCGTGCCCCATCACGCAAAACGGGTGCGTGCGGATTATAAGCCATCCCGGCTATCCGAACGCGCATACCGTGAACGAAATCGTGGGGCGACTTCATCGCGCGAGCCTCGAGCGCGTTCACGAGTTCTGGCCTGACAATGTGAGCGTGCTGAACGACCAGATGATCGATACCACGCGCATTCATGGACCGCGGCAGCTGACGGATGTTTACCTGCTGGCGCTCGCCGTCAGCCGTGGTGGCGTGCTGGTGACATTCGATCGGTCGATTGCACTCAGCGCCGTACGGGGGGCAACAGCGGCGTCGGTGGTCGTGTTGTAGGGTGCGGCACGCGCGACGAGCACAATCGCACGATCACAGCGACGGCCAGGGTAACCGGCCCTCCACCAAGAACTGGGCGCGCTCGAACACGTGCGTGTCGCGCGCTCGCGTGAGGTCGCCGCGCGTGAAGTCCACCGCGCTCCGCGTGGCGGTACAGTGCCAGCGTTCGAAGTGCTGCGGCGTGGCCTGATGAAACACCGCCGGTGAGAACGCCCCGACGTTCGTGCCCCCATCCGCGTCGCGTGCCGAGGAAAATCTGAACAGCTCGACCTGCGTGTCGCGCATGGCGCGGCCGAGCGCCTGCGACGCGTGGTAAGAGACGGGCGAGGAGATCGCCACCGCGTGCGCCGTGAACGGCGCGGCCGCGAGGTCGATGCCGTGCGAACTGCGCATGCGCACCGTGAAGCTGGTAAGCGCAGTACTGACGGGCTCCAGGACCGCCTGCGTGCCCTCGAGAAAGAGCAGCCGGTAATAGGCCACCTCGGCAAACGCCGTGCGCTGCTGCTCCGAGCCGTACCAGATGCCGAGTTCGTGCCGCGTACCGAAGCGCGAACCGTGGCGCAGCGGCGGATACCGGAACGGCGTGAACAGCAGGTAGTGCAGGCGCGCGCCCACCGACACCGGCGGCTTCACGCGATCGATGAGCTCCTCGAGCAACTCCTGCTCCGCGGCCGAACTCACCAGCTTGCGCGTGGAGACCTCGTGCTGCGATTCCACTACGCGCCACGCGACCAGCCGCAGCGTACGAAGCTCAGAGTCGCCCGCGCATTGCATCCAGATACTGGACGACATCCACCAGCCCCTCGACGGTTCGGATACGTTCGGCGGGTACGCCGCTCAGATGATCGTTCACGGCGTGCAGCCACGCGCGCGCCTTGGTATCGTCGCCGCCGACCAGCGCGTCGAGCGACCGGAAGAGCCGCACGAACATCAGGGCGAGCTCGCCTTCCTTACTGGCCGGATCGACGCCGCGCCCGTGCTGCATGCGGGATACCGAGGCTTCACTGACGCCGATAACCGTGGCCAGGTGCCGACTGGTGAGCCCCAATCGCTCAGCGGCGGCGAGGGCGGCTTGGGCGACGACCGCCGCCGGATCCGGCTTGGTGCGAAGCGTAGTATGCGCGGGCATGACATGAAAGAATACACGATATTCCTTGCAAGTGCAAGACTCCCGTCGCTACGCCGCCGGTTGTGCCGCCAGCCACGTCACGTACTTCGCGATCCCCGTTTGCACATCGGCAAACTGGTGATCGCAGCCAGTGGCCCGCAGCTGCGTGAGATCTGCCTGCGTGAAGCACTGATACTTGCCCTTGAGTGCGTCAGGAAATGCGATGTATTCGAGCAGACCCTGCGCAATCAGCTCCTCAATGGGCAACGCGGCTTCCCCACGCAGCGCACGGACCGCGTTCACCGTGGACGCGGCAACGTCGTTGAAGGGCTGGGCGCGACCCGTGCCGAGGTTGAAGACGCCGCTCCGATCCGGGTGTTCGAGGAACCAGAGGTTGACGGCGACTACGTCATTTACGAACACGAAGTCGCGCGACTGTTCGCCTGCGGCATAGCCGCCGTACTCGCCGAACAGGCGAACCTTGCCGCTCTCGCGAAACTGGTTGAAGTGGTGGAATGCCACCGACGCCATGCGCGCTTTGTGCTGCTCCCGCGGGCCGTACACGTTGAAGTAGCGGAAGCCCACGACCTGCGGGCCGGCGGTCGGCAGCATGCGGCGCACGACGTCGTCGAACAGCAGCTTTGAGTAGCCGTACACATTGAGCGGCTGCTCGAACTCGGCCTCCTCGCGGAACGAGGCGCTCCCGCCGTACGTGGCCGCCGATGAGGCATAGAGCAGTCGCGTGCCCTGGGCCTGACAGGCGTCGAGCAGGTCCTTCGAACAACGATAGTTGTTGTCGAGCATGAAGCGGCCGTTGTGCTCCATGGTGTCGGAACACGCGCCCTGATGGAGCACCGCATCCACCTGACCGAACTCGCGACGCGCGAAGCGCTCGTAGAAGTCGGTCTTGTCGAAGTAGTCGCTGATGTTCGTGCCGGCCAGGTTGCGGTACTTCTGGCCATCGGTCAGGTCGTCGACGGCGATCACGTTGTCGATGCCGATCGCGTTCAGACCATGCACGATGTTGCTGCCGACCATACCGGCAGCTCCTGTGACGACAACTTTCATCTTGGACTTCGTCCTTCGCGTAATGGAGTCGTACTCGACGAGTGGGCGGGTGGAAGTATGCGCCACCGCGCCGCGCGGCACCACGGGCATTTCGCCTCTCGCGGGCCGCCTCTCGCGGGCCGCCTCTCGCGCAGCCCCGATAGGGGAGGTTGCGGCGCGAGGCGGTGGACCGCGAATGCCTGAGAGGTTGTACGGCAATTCCCCCATGCGAGCCGAGCCGTGCACCGCAAGATTGGGTGTGTCGATCACATGGTCGACATCACCAGCCCATCGCGGAGATGCCGTTGCGCGTCAAAGACATCATGACGACCAAAGTCTTTACCATTCAACCGAACAAGCGCCTTCGCGCGGTCGAGGAGATCATGAACTGGGCGCACGTGCGGCACGTGCCCGTGATCGACGACCATGGGCGACTGGTGGGCATCGTCAGCCACCGCGATCTCATGGGTGCAGCGGTGTCCACGCTGCAGGTCAGGATCGCGGAGGTCGAGCGGACGCAGCATATCTCGGCGATCGAAGTGCGACAGTTCATGCATCATCCCATCGCGACCATCGGGCCCGACGAACGCGTGCAGCGTGCCGCGCACCTCATGCGGTCACTCAAGATCGGTTGCCTGACGGTGCTCGAGGACCAGCGGCTCGTCGGCATCGTGACCGAGGCGGATTTGCTACACATTGTGGAAGACTTGCCGGATGCGGCGTTCGTGCGCCCCGTCTGACGTTGCGTACGAGGGGTCTGACTGCACTTTGTATCATAAAGTACTTGATCGTTATGGCCAGGCCGTCGATACTTTGTGGTATGGCCCCCCTATCTCTCCACGCGCGTCCGGTCGGATCTCCGGTTGCTGCGGCCTGCGGAAAGGCACACCTTTGAACGCCGTTGCAGGCAATGCCGCGACGCCGATGGCCCTCGATCGTCTGATTCATGAGCATGTGCGTCTGGCCATCGTGAGCTCGCTGGCCGTCCACGAATCGCTCACGTTCAACGATCTCAAAGCGTTACTCGACACCTCCGACGGCAACCTGTCGGTGCATGCGCGCAAGCTCGAAGTCGCTGGCTACATCACGTGCACGAAGGGCTTTGACGGTCGCATTCCGCGCACCGTGTATCGACTCGCCACCGTCGGGCGCACTGCGCTCGGGCGGTATCTTTCGCACATGGAAGCGCTGATCAAGCGCGTGGGGGACGCATGACGCGTGTACCGCAACATCTGGCGTTGATCATGGACGGCAACGGCCGTTGGGCCACCGGCAAAGGACGGCCACGCTGGATGGGACACGTG
>JBBQXC010000200.1:0-8057 GCA_038210005.1 Gemmatimonadales bacterium | reverse complement strand
CGGCGTCAGTGCCGGGATCGGAGACTTTCGGAAGTCGCGGATGTTTCGCGTCGCGATGAAGTCCGCCGCGCACGCGGTCGCCGCCGCCACCTGCATGGCATCCTCGAAGTCCTTGAGCGGTAACGTCAGCGCGCGCCGCAGGTGCTCGCGCGTGGTGGGCGCCACATCGAGAAAGTGCGTGATCGCCTCGACGAACTGCAGCGTTCCTGCTCGCGCCTGTCTGGCCGAAACGAGGTAGTAAAAGTTCTAGATGCTGTGCCAGGCGACAAACCCCTTCGAGGCGCCGCGCTCCAAGGCATCCAGCAACGCGGCCGCGTCGTCCGCGAATGGCGCACGATCGAAGGCCACATCGATCAGCACATCGGTGTCGACGAGAACGATCACAGGTACTTCTTCGCGAGCGCGCGATAGCGGTCGTCGTCGCGATCGCCATCGCCATCGCCATCGCCATCACGCGCGATGAACTTCCCTCGCCAGGTCGACGAGAACGACGGCGAGTCGCTCTCGCTACTGACATGCCGCAAGTTGGCTTCGATCCGCTCGGAGAGCGAGATGCCGCGCTCGCGGGCGTAGCGCTTGGCCTTGGGGAGCAGGTCTCGGTCGATCGTGACCGTCAACTTGGTTTTCATGGCATGACCCTCCGTATACGTGTACGTGTACTGCAGGTAGTATACGTGTTATTGCACATGAACGCAACGCCGTCGTTCCCCATGCCCGACAAGCAGATCGTCCACGACGGCGGCGACACATTCCGTCAACTCAGCAGCAAGTCTAGCTCCTCCCGTCCGATCGACCCCAGCGCGCCCGGATCTTCGGACAGGATCGCGTCGGCCAACTGCCGCTTCGACTGCTGCCGCGCCGTCGGGACCGCGCACTTCGAGCAGCAAAGCCGAGTGGTTCAGGAGATCGGGCTTCCGGCTCGATGCCCCGAGAAACGTCGGCAGAAGGCGTCGCACTATTTCATCCACTGCACGCGCGCGACGACCTGATCGACGTCGATCTCGGTGCCCTGGTAGAAGCCCGACGCGTTGTTTGTCCGGAGGCCCGCCGCATTCCGGTGCCGCGCCGTGAAGACGTAGCGAGCGCCGGTTCCCACAGGTTCCATCGTAGCGATGGCGGTGATCGGAATGACGTCCAGGAAACAGCCGAGGTTGGGAGACTCATGACCGTCTTCCATGGCGATGTCGATGCTGAAGATGCCACCCGGTCGCACGTCCATCTCGGCTCGTGACACAGGCCCCATGACTTGGGCATGTACCACTGCTCCAGATGCTTCGGTTTCGTCAACGCGACCCAGACGAACCGCGTGGGCGCGTCGATGAACCGTTTGATGGCGAAATCGAGTGTCGGATCTCAGGTGAATTGCTTGCTCATGAGTCTGAGTCCTTCTAAGCGAGTCGTTCGACGTATTCGTCGAGCCGGGAGCGCGGCGTTGTTCGTTGAACGACCATCGTAGCAGCCGAGTCGGTGGTCCACGCACCGAACCTCCGCGCGCTGTTGCTATCGGAAGCGAGGGGAGAACGACGCCCATGCCGGGCGCATCAGCGTGAACGGGGACCCGGCGCGGGTCCCCGTTGGGTGTTCGACGAACGTCCGACGGACGTTCGTGTACCGATCGCTCGTAGTGTTCAGCGTGACCTTTTGCGGCGTCGCACCATCACCAGCACACCCGCCAAGCCCACCCCGAACAGCGCAAGCGACGCCGGCTCGGGAACGACCGTAGGCTGGAACGAGAGCACCTCCTGGGCTGACAGCGCTCGATCCCACGTGGCGATGTAGTTCACGAAGCCCGACGATGCCTCGTTCGAAACGACGAGGTCGTCCTGGAAGAAGGTGATCGTACCCGAGGCATCGACAATGGCATCGTCAAGGACGTCGGTGAACGAGAACTGGAAGACCCCGTTCACATACGCCGAGAAGAGGCCGGTGGCATCGCGCGTGAAGATCGACAGAGCGAGTTGCCCCGGCGCATACACCACGTCCGGGCCGAGCGTGTACGGGTAGAATTCTACCGTTCCCGAGTAGTTGTATACGCCATTGTCGGTGATGCGATTCTTGTAGTCGACCATACGCCGAAAGTTCGTCACGTCGTCGAATCGCGAACGCATCGCGATCGTGTACGTCGGACCGACGACGACACCGGTGAGGCTCAAGCCTTCGTTGAAGCCGAAGGTGTATCCATTTGCCGCGAGTACTCCGCTACCGATGGGCGAGAGACTCGGTCCGCCGTATACATCGGCGAACGAGCCGTTGAAATTGTAGATGTGTTGCTGGGCCTGCAGCTGGAGCACAGGAAGCGCCAACATCGCGCTCGACGCGAGATATCGCAACGTGCGACCTCGTAGGACAGCGCGGAACAACGAGCAACCGGTTATGACATCTCCTCGAATTTGAGGCGTTCCCCGAGCCGCCGCAGCTGAAACAGCCGCCGACTTGCGAACCGAGAGCGCAGGTGTTTCGCGAATATACGGGGCCTTGTCCGAACGCGCACGTTGTCCGTGCACTCAGTCGAATGCTGGGGCTGGTTGGTCCCGACGTCGACACGACGAATCGTCGGTCGTCAGCGGCGTGACCCCTGCCGTTTCCATAGTCGGCGCTATGCAGGGCGGAATCGGCATTTTCGCCGGGGAAAGCGCTGTCGTGCGGACCGTCGCGATGCCGTACGCCGTCACATATTTACGCTGACGCAGCGAATCGCGCCGCGATAAAATGATGTGCGTCCAGCGGCGGCGCTCATCGCCGGCCCCCGACAGCTCGACGGATAGATGAACGCGGTCGCCCACCCGACGAACCGTGGCTTGCAGGATCGCGTCTGCGCCGAGGAGCTGCGCAATCTCGCTCGTGCTGTGGATGCGTTCGCGGAAGGTCATCATCGTCCGCCGGTCGATCACGCGCAGCTCCGGAAACCGCCCGAGGTCGACGATGAGCTGGTCGGTCAATGCGGCGGCGAGATACGGTTGGCTGGAGTCCGCATCCAGATCCCTGACGGGGAGCACGGCGAGCACGGGGTGGCTGCGCGTGACAGGCGACAGCGTCGCATGGCGAAATGCCTGCGCCGAACATCACTCGCGAACGCGACACATTCCGTCAACTCAGCAGCAAGTCGAGCTCCTCCCGTCCGATCGACCCCAGCGCGCCCGCATCTTCGGACAGGATCGCGTCGGCCAACTGCCGCTTCGACTGCTGCAACTGCAAGATCTTCGACTCGATGGTATCGCTCGCCACCAGACGCGTAGCCATCACTCGCCCCGATTGACCGATGCGATGCGCGCGGTCGATCGCTTGCGCCTCGACCGCCGGATTCCACCACGGATCGAGCAGGAACACATATTGAGCCGATGTGAGGTTGAGCCCGTGTCCACCCGCTTTGAGACTGATGAGGAACACCGGGCAACTCCCGTCCGACTGAAATCGGTCGACCCGCGCCTGGCGGTCCTTGGTGCGGCCATCCAGGTACTCATACGCAATGCCCGCCGTATCGAGCCGCTCCTTCACGAGTGCCAGAAACGAGGTGAACTGCGAGAACACCAGCGCTTTCTGACCTTCGGCCGCGACTTCCTGCAGTGCAGGGAGTAGCGCGTCCAGCTTGGCTGAGGGCCACACGCCACGTGACTTGTCTGCCAACGCTGGATGACACGCCGCTTGCCGCAAGCGCAGTAGCGCCTCGAGAATGTGCATGCGCGACTTCTGCATCCCGTCGCGTTCCACCCGATCGCGCACACTGGCCTGGAATTGGCGACGCAACTTGTCGTAGAAGGCGCGCTGTTTGGGTTCCAGCTCCACTTCCAGCGTCTGCTCGATGCGCGCTGGCAGTTCGGGTGCCACCATCGCCTTCGTGCGTCGCAGGATCACCGGCCGTAACGCGCGTGACAGTACGCTCTCACTCCCCGTCTCGGCGACACCCTCGATGCCGACCGACGCGGCGCGTGCAGCCACGCTGAAGCGTGTGGACGCGCCGAGCATGCCGGGGTTGAGGAACTCGAAGAGACTCCACAGCTCCTCGATGCGGTTCTCGATCGGTGTTCCACTCAATGCCAGACGATGGCGCGCGCGCACGAGTCGACAGGCCTTCGCGGTGACGGTGCTGGCATTCTTGATCGCCTGCGCCTCGTCGAGCACGAGATAGTCGAACTCACGCTCGCCGAGTGTGGTCACGTCGCGACGCAACGTGCCGTACGTGGTGATGACCACGTCGACCTCGCCGGAGTCGAGCGCATCGGCCGTACGACTTGTGCCACTGTAGTCGAGCATGCGTAGCGATGGTGCGAAACGCGCCGCTTCACGCAGCCAGTTGAACACCAGTGAACGCGGCACCACCAACAACGAGAGGCCCGCCCCGGCTGCGCGACGCGCCTCGAGCAGTGCCAGCACTTGCACCGTCTTGCCGAGTCCCATCTCGTCGGCCAGGCAGCCACCCAGCTCGAAGCGCCGGAGGAAGTCGAACCAGCCCAGCCCCTCGCGCTGATAGTGTCGCAGCGTACCGGTAAAGCCATCCGTCGCATCGGCAGCGGCGATACTCCGGAACGTCGCCAGCTCGCCGCGTGCACGCTGTATGGCGGCGTCGACGTCGACGTCGGGCAACGCATCCAACAGCACATCCAGCAGCGCAAGCTGCGATCGTCGATAACGAATTGCACCATCGGTACGTGTCCCCGCGCCGAGGAGCACGCCCATGCGCGCCAGCGCCTCGGTCGGCACCAATCCCATCACGCCGTCGGCCAGCGGCACCATACCAGCGTGCTTCTGCTGCGCGTCGATGACCGCGGCCAGCGACACGTCGATGTCACCGTAGGGCACCGTCCCTGACAGGTCGAACCAGTCCACACCCGACCGTACCTCGGCGCGAATCCGCCCCGCCGCACGATACGCGATGCCGTTGGCGTTCACCTCCCACCCTTCCGTCACCAGCGCACGCACCATCGGCATCAGGTTGGACGTCGAGACCACGAGACCATGAGCCTTGGCGGTGTAGCTCCACTCGTCGCGCGCACCGAGCGCACGCAAACGCTCGCGCGCCTGCTGCTCGGCGTCTTCCCGACGGCGATACACCAGCCGGGCCGACCGATCAAAGACGGCGGACGCCGTCTCGGCGGCATCGACCGTGACGGCACCATATCGGAATCGGAGCGCCAGCTGTGGCAGCGTTGCACGCCACGACGGAGCGCCACTGGTGATCGTCACGCACGGCGTAGGGACCACGTCGCTATTGCTCAGTGCCTCGCCTTTCGGAAGCTCCAGCGCCGGGATGTGCGGCAGCCGGTGCACCTGCTCGAGGAAATCCGACGGATCCTGACCAAGCGGCAGCGTCACGGCCGTGCGCAAGGCGGCCACCATCGGGAACGCTCCCTCATGATCGAAGGGCGCGACCGCATCCGCCATCAGCAGCACGCCGGCCGCATGCACCCACTGCGGCGCCGAGACGGCATGTTCGTCATCACCCCGATAGAACACGCCCGACAGCTCGTGGTCGCCATCCGACGACCGTGTGATGCGTAAGCGAAACCGCCAAGGCTCACCATCGTCCCACTGCAGCGGGCGATCGTGCAACTCAGCGCGCGTGCTTCGTGTGCGAGCACGACCGGTTTCGCTCATCAGCCGGAGCGTCGTGGCGAAGGCCCTCGGGCGCACGAAGAAACCACCGGTCGGCACGCCGGTCACACCGCGCAAGTCAGCGGGACCAAGCAGCATCTCGGCGATCTGGCGGTCGACGGCGTCGGGCGCATTGAGCCATACGCCATGCGAATACTGGAAACGTTTCGCCGTGCTCCACACACCGTGGCGATCGCGCTTTTCAGTGCCGAGCTCGATCTTGAGTCCCGGCACTTGGGCGGAGGCGTCGAGATCGATGACGTACACCAGGCGACGGTCGGCGGGCCACACCTCCGAGCGCGCGGTAGGCGGCTGCGACGCCTTCGCGGCCTGCATCTGCCAGAGCGACTGCTGCACGACGTCCACCCACGCCGGCTTCGGTGGAGCCGGCGCACGCCGGTTCGGCTGACGCGCGGCGCCTACGCGGGACACGGCACTGGCTGGCGCGTCGCCAACGAGCAGATCGATCAACGCGTCGTCGTCGAAGTCGTCGTCATCGTCGAAGTCGTCGTCATCGTCGTCGTCATCGAAATCATCGACATAGTCGTACAGATCGTCGTCCACGTCGTCCGGTGGCGCTGAGACCGCGAACCGATACTTTCCGGCTGCGCCAACGATATTGAGCAGTCTGGCCAACTTCCCGCTGCTGTTCGTCACCTGCAGCAGCGCCCACAAGTGCTTGCAGCATCCCCACTCGGCGGCATACGGGCACGTGCATGCAAGCGACAGCTGTCCGGGTCGCGCTGAGAGGTCGAGGGTGTAGGTGGCCGCCCCGTGCGCCAGCGCGAGGACGCGAAGACCTGTGGTGCTGGCGATTTTTACCGAGCCAGAGGCAACGTACCCGTCTCCCCGCTCCTGAATCACGGCGGGGAACAAGCGGACGAGTTTCGCGGGTAGCTTCATGCTCACTACATTAGCGCCTTGAAGCGAATCCCGTGTGGGACGCCCCAGAAGCTCGGCTCATAGCCCCCGCTCAGATTCCTTCGTCGGATCCGGCTGGTAGAACAGCTCGCGCACTTCGACCGGCCCGAGAAAGGCCACGGCACCCTTCAGAATCCACGCGAGTACCTCGTCCATAGCAGCGGCGTCCAGCAACATGAAGCCGATGTGCTCCATGATCTTGAGTTTTCGCATGCGAGTCTCGGCGTTCCGGGGTTGATGGCGCTATCCGTTCACGAAGGACGGATCCATCCAGAACACTTCCCAGTGGTAGCCGCCCAGCTCGCGAAAACTCCAGCCGTACATGAACCCATGATCCTGCGTGTCTGCCGCATGCGACCCGCCGGCGGCGATCGCCTTGTGCACCATTGCATCGACTCCCGCGCGACTGTCAGCGCCGAGCGCGAGAAGCATGTTCGTCTCCGTGCTCCGGTCACCTGACGGCCGGTTGCTGAAGCTGCTGAACCGCTCTTCACTGAGAAGCATGAAGAACGCATCCTCACCAACCAGCATCGCCGCGGCGGACGCGTCCGCGAACTGCGGATTGAACGTGAAGCCAAGCTGTTCGAAACAGATGATCGAGCGCTGTACGTCGGAGACCGGAATGTTGACGAACAGTTTTCGCGGCGTGGTCGGCTTCGTGCCGGGATTCGTGATCCTCGGCGCAATGGGTTGCGTTTCGTTCATGATCGTCGTGCCTCGTGAATTGAAAGTGAGTGCACTGTAAGCAGCCTACACAGACTTAGACCGCAACACGCGCCGAGAATCATCGGTCCCGCCGAAAGAATCTTCATCCATGGCGATGATCGTATCTTGCTGCGCACCCTCGAAAGTCTTGACCCGAAGGGTCCGCCAAAAGTCCGAACGTGTCAGCGCCGGACACTTGTCGGCGACAGATGCTTCTGAGACGGATTATGGGTCAGTTCAGAAACCCCTGTGGGGCCATAGAAACCCATATCGGCCGCGCGCGCAGCAGTGTCGAAGCTTGGATTGTCGAGCCACGCCGACCAGCAACGGACCTACTCCAGAAGAAGAAGAAGCGGCCACTGGAGTCTCGCATCTTGCCGGAGCGTTGACAGTTCGGGCTTTCGCTCGCGCTCGAGCCGAGCGTGCATCGCCGTACTTCAGAGGCGAGGTCTCTTCTCGGAAGGCGCAGGCTCTTCTCGTGGCGGGTGGAGGTGGAGGCGGGCACCCACGCAACCTGAGTTGGTGTCTGCGTACCAAGCCATTTCTGGATCAATCTGCGCATCTGTCGCTCCCTCGAAGGCTCACCTTCACTGCACGACTGACGCTCCAACGGCCATTTACTTACCGTTCCCGAAACAGCCGCGTGGTAGTCATATGGTACCGCCGGAATACCGCCACCGCATAGGCTAGACAAGCGACGTGAAGTGGACCGCTGTTGATGTGGAGGTGCCGGGCGGAACGGGCAGTTGATTGCTCCCGATCTGTGGCACGCTCGGCGGCCAATACCGGACACTCTGCAGATACTCAATCGATTCCGGCTGCTCTACGAACTCCAGCAGGTT
>JBBQXC010000199.1:0-8070 GCA_038210005.1 Gemmatimonadales bacterium | reverse complement strand
GGCGCCGGCCGAAGCCCGCCTGTTCGGTACCATTTTTGAACGCGACGGTCGCTTCAAGTTCGTCGGCTACGCGAACGCGCTATGACACGCGGACCTCGCGCGGCGTCAGGGTCGCAGAATCGCCCCCCGCAGCTCCGGCGCGCCCTGTCGTTCGCGCTGCTGCTCCTCAGCGCGTGCAGCCCGGCCGCGCCGCCGGCGAATGGTGCGTCGGACAGCGTGGCCGCAATTCCCGGCACCCGCGTCGATCTCACCGGCGCCGGTGCCACCTTCCCGTATCCGCTCTACGCGCGGTGGTTCAACGAGTACGCCACCCTCACCAACGTCCGCATCAATTATCAGTCGATCGGATCCGGTGGTGGCATCCGACAGCTGGTCGCCCGCACCGTCGACTTCGGCGCCACTGATGTCCCGATGACCGATGAAGAACTCGCGAGCGCCGGCATGCCGGTGTTGCACATTCCGACCGTGATCGGCGCGGTCGCCATCACATACAACCTCCCAGGACGTACACGACCGCTCAATCTCAGCCCTGACGTGATTGCCGATATCTTTCTCGGCACGGTCACCCGCTGGAGTGATCCGCGCATCGCGTTCGACAACCCCAAGCTCACGCTGCCCGACACCGACATTCTCGTGGTGCATCGCGCCGATGGCAGCGGCACGTCGTACATCTTCAGCGACTTCCTGAGCACCGTCAGCCCCGCGTGGGCCGCGGGCCCCGGGCGCGGCAAAGACGTGCCGTGGCCCGTCGGCATCGGCGGCAAGGGCAATGAAGGCGTGGCCGGTCAGGTGAGGCAGATGCCGGGCGCCATCGGCTATCTCGAGGTGGTCTACGCGCGACAGAACCGACTGCCGGTGGTGCACGTGCGCAACGCCGCCGGCCATTTCATCTCGCCCATGCCCTTCGAGATCGCCTCGGCCGCGACTGCCGTGCTGGAGGCCGATCGCAGGCTGACCGCGTCCGCCAGCAACGGCACGCCCGACTTACGCGTCTCGCTCGTGAACGCACCGGGCGCGCAGTCCTACCCGATCGCGTCGTTTACCTGGATGCTCATCGCCCCGTCGGCCATCGGCGCCGACAAGAGCCGACAACTGGCCGCCTTCATCCGATGGGCACTCCTCGACAATCCCGATATGGCCAGTACGTTGGGCTACGTGCCATTGCCCTCCGAAGCCGCCAGCCGCATCGTCGACCGCCTCGATGCCGCCTTGGCCGGTGGACGGCCGGGGTCGCCGTGACAGATCCGTTACACACGACGGGTCGGTGACGGGGCGTGAAATCCTAGCTTCACTTCATGCAGACCCCGCTCGGTGACCGGCTCTACCGCACGGTCACGACGGTGTGCGCCGCCGCGATCCCCCTCGTGCTCGTGCTGCTCACCGCCGTGGTCCTGCACGCCGCATGGCCGGCCCTTTCGCTTCACGCCCGCGATCTTGCCGTCGGCACCACGTGGGACGTGCCACACGCCCGCTTCGGCGCCCTCCCGGCGACCGTCGGCACCCTGCTCTCCTCGCTGATCGCGCTGGTCATCGCCACGCCGTTGGCTATCGGCGTCGCCATTTTTACCGTCGACATCGGACCGACACGCCTGCGCGACCCGGTGTCGTTCCTCGTCAATCTGCTCGCCGCGATTCCCTCGGTCGTGTACGGACTCTGGGGGGTGTTCGTCTTGGTGCCGTGGTTGCGCCATACGGTCATGCCGGCGCTGGTGCCGCTGGGCGCTGCGATTCCGCTTTTTCGCGGCCCGGCCTACGGCCCGAGCCTGATCGCCGCCAGCCTCGTGCTTGCGATCATGATCCTGCCGTATATCGCGAGCGTGAGCCGCGACGTTCTGCTTGCCGTGCCGCCGGCGCAACGCGAAGCGGCGCTCGCACTCGGCGCCACCCACTGGGAAGTGGTGCGCGATGCCGTACTCCCCGCCGCCCGCTCGGGACTCGTGGGAGGCGTCATGCTGGGGCTGGGTCGTGCGCTCGGTGAAACGCTGGCGGTGACCATGGTGATCGGCAATCGACACGCGATTCCCGATTCCCTGTTCGATCCGGCGTACACGATGGCGTCGCTGCTGGCCAATGAATTCGCCGAAGCATCGAGCAACGCGCATCTCTCGGCGTTGATGGCCGTCGCCGCGATGCTACTGCTGATCACCCTGCTGGTGAATCTCTTGGCGCGCTGGCTGGTGAGTCGTGTCGCGACCGGACTGGCCGGAGGACGTTGGTCATGAGCGCCCGCTCGCAGCACCGCAAACGAACGAGTCGCATCATGACGGGGCTCACGTGGACGGCCGCCATCGTGGCGATCATCCCCCTCGCGATCATTCTCGCGCACCTGCTGGTGAATGGACTTGGACAACTCACGCCGAGGTTCTTCACGCAGTTGCCGTCGCCCCCCGGCGTGCGCGGCGGCGGCGTCGCCAACGCCATCGTCGGCTCGATCATACTGGTCGCCATCGCAATGACCGTGGCCGTTCCGGTGGGCATCGGCGCCGGACTCTATCTTGCCGAGCATCGTCGCGGGCGCTTCGCGCAGGCGGTACGACTGCTGGCCGATGTCCTTAGTGGCTTGCCGTCCATCGTGCTCGGCATCTTCGCGTGGGAACTGATCGTCCGACCCTCCGGACATTTCTCGGCGTGGGCCGGCGGGATCGCGCTGGGTTTGCTGGTGTTGCCGTTGGTCGCGCGCGCCACCGAGGAGATGGTGCGTCTGGTGCCCATCGCCCTCACCGAAGCCGCGCTTGCCCTTGGCTTCTCGCGATGGCGTACCGCGCTCACGGTGGTACTGCGCACCGCCATGCCGGGCATCGTGACCGCGATGCTGCTCGCGATGTCGCGCGCGGCCGGTGAAACGGCGCCACTGCTGTTCACGGCATTCGGCAATCCGTTCTGGTCGGTCGATCCCGCGCGCCCGATCGCCGCGTTGCCGCTGCAGATCTACGCGTACGCCCAGAGTCCGTACGACGAATGGCGCGCGCAGGCGTGGGCCGGCGCGCTGGTGCTGCTCATCCTCGTGACCATGATCAGTGTCGCCGGGCGCGCCGTGGTGCGTGCACGCGCCACGCTGTTGTCGGCGGTCACCCCTCGCGTGGGGCGCACAGATGACTGAGCCGCACGCGACGAACGCCTCGGCGCCTCACGTGCGGCTCAGCAATCTCTCGGCCGGCTTCGCGGACCGCAGCGTACTCCACACGCTCAGCGTCGAGGCGCCGGCGGGACGTGTGCTCGCCATCGTCGGTCCATCGGGCTGCGGCAAGAGCACCGTCCTGCGCTGCATCAATCGTCTGCACGAACTCGACGAAGGCGCGTTCGTGCGCGGCGAGGTGGACATCGGCGCGCTTTCGGTCTACGCGCCGACCACCAACGTCGTCGCGCTGCGGCGCCGCGTGGGGATGGTCTTTCAGCGCCCCACGCCCTTCGTGACGCTGTCGGTGTTCGACAATGTGGCCGCCGGAATTCGCGCGCGTCGTCGCCACATCACCCAGAACGAATTGGAAGCACTCGTTGAAGTGGCGTTGCAACGCGCGGGACTCTGGCGCGAGGTGGTGGACCGGTTGTTCGGTTCGGCCATGGCACTCTCCGGCGGTCAGCAACAGCGACTCTGTATTGCGCGGGCGCTCGCGGTACAACCCGATGTCCTGTTGCTCGACGAGCCGACCGCGTCGCTCGATCCGATGGGCACGCAACGCATCGAAGAGTTGCTGTACGATCTGCGGGATACCGTCACCGTGATGATGGTGACACACAACATGCAGCAGGCCGCGCGCATCTCCGACGTCACGGTATTTCTGCTCGATGGCCGCATCGTGGAGAGCGCACCCACGCGGCAGCTGTTTACCACGCCGTCCGACGCGCGCACCGAAGCGTACATTACCGGTCGGTTCGGATGACCACCGACATCCACCGTCTTCCCGGCGCGGTCGTGCTCGAGCGTTTCTCGGCATGGTTCGGGAGCGCGCCGGCGCTGCACAACATCGACATGGCGGTGCGCCCCCGGTCGATCACGGCGCTCATCGGTCCATCAGGCTCCGGTAAGAGCACGTTGCTGCGTGCGATCAATCGCCTCAACGAAGCACTGCCCGGTGCACGAAGTAGCGGGCGACTGCTGCTCGATGGCGACAACGTGTACGAGCCCACCGTGGATCTGAGCGAACTACGGCAACGCGTCGGCATGGTATTCCAACGCTCCAATCCATTTCCCCGCTCCGTGTTCGACAACGTGGCCTATGGTCCGCGACTCAACGCCGGACTGAAAGGCCGTGAGCTCGATGACGCCATCGAAGATGCGCTCCGTCGCGCCGCCCTGTGGGACGAGGTCAAGGATCGGCTGCAGGAGAACGCGTTGACACTCTCCGGTGGTCAGCAACAACGACTCTGCATCGCCCGCGCGCTCGCCAATCGGCCGACGGTGCTCCTGCTCGACGAGCCCACCAGCGCGCTCGACCCGCAGGCCACGCAACGCATCGAAGAGCTCCTGTATGACCTTCAGCCGGACCTGACCATCATCATCGTGACGCACAACTTGCATCAGGCCGCGCGCGTCTCGCGCCGCACCGCGCTGTTGATCGACGGCGTGCTCGTGGAAGACGCCGCCACCGACCGACTCTTCACGCGCCCGGTAGATTCGCGCACCGAAGCGTTCATCACCGGGAGGTTCGGCTGATGCGTAACGTTCCAGCGGGGTACCGGCATTTTCACGACGACCTCGCGTTGCTCAAGCAGCGGCTGCTCGACATGTCCGAGCGGGCCGAGTCGCTGGTCGCACTCTCGGTGGAAGCGCTCATCGAGCGCGACCGTGACAAGGCCATCGCCGTCATAGAAGCCGACGAAGAGCTCGACCGCCTGGAGGTGGAGGCCGAGAATCAGGCGATCGCGATGCTGGCGCTGCAGCAGCCCATGGCGCGCGACCTACGCTTCCTCATCGGCGCGATCAAGGTGTCCAACGACCTCGAGCGCGTGGGTGACCACGCAGTCAACATTGCGCAGTGCGCGGTGCGTCTGGTCGATCAGCGCACCGCGGTGCCGGCCGTCCCCGCACTGGCCGACATGGCCCGGCGCGCCCGTGCCATGCTCAGCGATGCCCTCGACGCGTTCATTCGCGGCGATGGCACCCTTGGCCGCGCGGTGGGCAAAGCCGACGACGACGTGGACGCACAGCACGAAAGCATCTTCCGCGCGCTCTTGGCCGACATGATGGGTGATCCGCAGACCATTGCCCCGTCGCTCGAACTGCTACTCGTCAGTCGGAATCTGGAGCGGGTCGCCGACCTGGCGACCAACATCGGGGAAGACGCCGTGTATCTTGCCGAGGGGAAGCAGATTCGCCATCGGTTCGACGAGGATGCCCCGACGCCTTCTTCCAACGACTCGACATGACGGCACCAATCACGACCGCATCGACCGACATCCGGATCGCCGCGATCGACATCGGCTCCAACTCGGTTCGCCAGATCGTGGCGGACGTGTCTCCTACGGGTCAGATCCGGGTGGTCGACGAGATGAAGGCGATGCCGCGGCTTGGTGAAGGACTCGAGGCCACCGGCGCGCTCTCGCCGACCTCCATCGATGCGGCCGTGTCGGCCGTCCAACGCATGGTGACGCTGGCCGGTCAGCTGGGAGCCGCCCGCATCGAGATCGTGGCCACCAGCGCCGTGCGCGATGCGGCCAACGCCGACGATTTTACAGGGCGCGTCGAAGCACTGACCGGCCGTCAGGTCCGTATCTTGAGCGGCGAGGAGGAAGCGCTGCTCTGCTTCCGGAGCGCGTTGGCGCACTTCGAACTCGGCGCTGGCCGTACGGTGGTCATGGACATCGGCGGCGGCTCGCTCGAACTCGTGCTCGCCAAGGACGGACTCATCGAGCGCGTGGCGTCGCTGCCCTTTGGCGCGGTCCGTCTTACCGAACGCTTCCTGACACCCAGAGTGAACCCGCGACGGGTACGCGCGCTGCGCGCGCATGTGCGCGACGGCCTCAAACGCGCGGTGCCGGTGAAGGACTGGCGTGGCGCGCAGATCATCGGCTCGGGCGGCACGTTCACGAACCTCGCCGGCATCGTACTGTCGCGACAGCAGGTGGCCGTGAAATCGCCGCACGGCACGCGTGTGACCCGCGTGGAACTGGAGCATGTACTCGACTGGCTGCAGCGTCTCGAGTCCAATGAGCGCGCACACGTGCCGGGACTCAACCCGGCGCGCGCCGACATCATCGTGGCCGGGCTCGCCGTGGCCGCCGAAGTCCTCTGCCGTTTCGATCCGCGGGACCTTTTGGCGTCGGCCTACGGCATTCGCGAAGGGCTGTTGCTGGAAGCGGCGCACGTGGCGCCGGTGGTCGCCGACCCCGGCGTGGCACGCGAGCGCTCCGTCCGTGAATTCGCCGAGCGTTGTCATTACGAGGAACCGCATGCGCGTCAGGTGCAGACGCTGTCACTGCAACTGTTCGACGCGCTCGCCCCACGGCTGCAGCTCGTCGCGCGCGATCGCCAGTTACTCGCCGACGCGGCGCTGCTGCATGACGTGGGGTACCACATCAACTACGAGAAACACCACAAGCATTCCTTTCACCTCATATCGCACGCCGACCTGCTGGGCATGACGCCTGCCGAGCAGATCGTCGTGGCGCACGTGGCCCGTTACCACCGTGGCACGCCGCCCAAGATGAAGCATCGCGGCTTTGCACAGCTCGACCGCGCGTCGCGCGAGAAGGTCGTCAAGCTGTCCGCGCTGCTGCGATTCGCCGACGGCATGGACCGCGGCCATGTGGCGGCCGTTGGGGCGCTGCACATAAAAATGAGCAACGACGCTTTGCGTGTGAGTGTGGCGGAAGCCGAAGGCGCCACCAACGTGCGCCTCGAGTGCTGGGGGGCGAGCCGTAAGCGCCAGTTACTCGAGGAACTCCTCGGCCGACCGATCGTCGTGGTCGCGCCGGACGGCACCGAGATCAGCGCGGACGACGACGGCGACGGCGAGTAATAGCGCCGTTGCCGCCGGACTGGCTCAGATCCCCACTTCCGCGCCCAACCGCAGCGTCCAGTCGCCGCGCCGACGATCCGCTGCCGCCTTGCGATAACGCGTGTGGAAGAACTCGCCGTTCATCTTGATGCGGTGTCCGTTCACGTAGCGCGCCAGTCCGAGCGCGCTCTCCTGCAGGGCCTCGACCGTGCTGAGGGCTTGAATGCTCTTGGCCGGCGTCACCGCCGAGTAGCGTAGCATCGGCTCCCAGCTGTGATTCGGAAGCAGCCAGCTCGTTTGAACATTCACGCCCTGCCCCGCATATACGTGGCGGATACTCGTGCCGCTCCGCGTGATCGGATCGGGCGACACGCGATGCGCGTATTCCACCGCCACCGCGACTCCACGCTTTTTCAGAAGCCCGTCGGCGAAGTACGTCGTGATGCCACGTGGCGCGAAGAGTGCCGGCCCCAGCTGCCCACCGGTCCGAATCGCACGATCGTTCCGCGAGAGCCCCGCGGCGAACGACAGCTTGAGCGTGGGCTCGCGCGCCAGATCGCCCTCGACGTAGTCACCGCCGTTGGTGAACGCCCCAAGCGGCAGCAGCTCCCATCGCGTAGTGTACGCGAGGCCGCCGTCGCCCGCCTGCGGGTTGCGTCCTTCGCCCGACGACACGGCACCACGGATCACGTAGCGCGCCTTGCCGATGCCGCGCGAGTAGGAAAGGAATGCGCCAACGTCACGGTCGGCCGTGAAGAGGGCGTTCACCGGCGATCGGTCGGGTGACTGGAGCTCGCTCGACGACACCAGACGCTGCCGGTTGCCCGGGAGCTTGGCCTGACCGAACGCTACCGCCAGATGCGGCGTGAACTGCCATGTGACGTTCGCATCGCGCAAGACGTTGGCGAAGTTGGTGTTCTCCTGGTCCATGTCTGCGCGTGCAAACGACAGCTGCACGTTCACGCGCAAACGCGGGTCGCGCAGTGTGCCCTCCAAGCGCAGCCGCATCCGGCGAATCGCCAGGTTCGTGCGCCTGACGCCATAGTCCGTCTCACTCTCGCTGGTCGCCGACGTCAGTTGCTGCACGCGGAAGCGGAAATTGAGCTTGGTGACACCATCGGTGCCGTTAACC
>JBBQXC010000198.1:0-8130 GCA_038210005.1 Gemmatimonadales bacterium | reverse complement strand
ATCTCCTTGGAAGTTCGATCAGTTATGAGACGCATCAGCCGACACCGGCTCGGCGCGCTTGCTATGGAAGGCCTTGCTGTTCACCACACCCATCACGAACGATGAAAACTTGTACTTGTTGCGTTCGGCGTCACGCGTGATCGTCCGCACCGTGGTCTGGTCATAGTCTTCGACACGACGGCCCAGCGCGTACGCCATCAGGTTCTCGGTGAAGTTGCGCATCAGCGGCAGAGGCCGCTTGAGCAGTGCATTGCTGAGATCGATCGGCGTGGTCAGCGCAGTGCCGTCGTACAGCTGACCACGCGTATCCAGCAGCGCGCCGAATTCGCGGTACCGCAGCTTTCCGGTCACGTCGAAGTTGTCGAGCGCGAGTCCGATCGGATCCATGAAGTTGTGGCAGGAACGGCAGGTCGGATTGGCGCGGTGCATCTCCATTCGCTCGCGCGTCGTGAGCTGCTTGCCTTCCTTCGTTCCGACCGTCTGTTCCAAGTCGGGAATGTTGGGCGGCGGCGGCGGCGGCGGTGTGCCGAGCAGCACTTCCATCACCCACTTGCCACGCAACACCGGTGAGGTGCGATTGCCGAGCGAGGTCTGCACCAGCACACTGCCGTGACCCAGCACGCCACGGCGCTGATCGTCGGCGTAGGCCACCTTGCGGAAGGCTTCACCCGTCACGTTCGGGATGCCGTAGTGACGCGCGAGCCGCTCGTTCACGAACGTCGACTCGGCGCTGAACATGGTGAGCACGCTACGATCGTTGCGCACCACGTCCTCGAAGAACAGTTCGGTCTCGCGCTGCATCGACTGCGCCAGCTTGAGATCGAAGTCGGGGAACAGGAACGCGTCGGGGTGCACCTTTTCCAGGTCCTGCAGGCGCAGCCACTGCGCGGCGAAGCGCGTGGCCAGCGCGTCGGCCCGCGGATCGGCGAGCATCCGCTTCACCTGCGCCTGGAACACCGCCGGCGTGTGCAGCGTCTTTGCGCGCGCCGCCGCCAGCAGACGATCGTCGGGGATCGTGCTCCACAGGAAGAACGACAACCGCGTGGCGAGTTCGAGATCATCGATCTTGTAGTCGGTGCCAGCCGCGGTGGTCGTGGGCTCCTTCTCGAAGCGGAATACGAAGTACGGGCTGGCCAGCATCGCCTGCAATCCGAGTCGCACGCCTTCTTCGAAGGCGTTGTCGCCGCCGGCCTTCGCGCCCTGATCGTAGAACCTCATCAGGCTCGCTTTGTCGTTCGCGGTGAGCGGACGACGATAGGCGCGCGTGCCGAGACGCGTGAAGATCTGTTCGGCGCAGAGACGCTGCGGCGCGGCGGCCGTGGGTGCGCAGCTGAAGATGCGCTTGCGGCTCGGCGAGTCGGACACGCCCGTCGCGCGATACGGGCCGACCACGAACACTTCCAAGAGCGGCGGCGGCTCGGTAGTGCCGGCGGCGCCGGTGCCGCTCGACGCACGCGACCATTCATGCGGCTTGATCAGATCTTCGTATGGACCTTCCGCCGACTTCGCGAAGGCGACGGACACTTTGCGCTGTCCTGCCTTCACCTTGATCGGCTCACTACGGATGTAGTCGGCGCCGAGCGGTGCATCGGCCGATTCCCCGTTGCGCGCGATGCCGCGATCGTAGCGTAGCATCGCCACGCGATCGCCATCGATGGAGATGTCGATATCTTCCATCGGACGACCGACGCCACCCCCGACGTTGAGCCGGAATTCATACTCCCCGTCGGCCGGGAACGTGTGCACCATGATCATGCCGCCGCGCGTGCCGTACGGCGTGCCGTCGACGTGATCCCACGGATGCTGTGACGCGAACGGCGACGTCTTGTACGTGGCCTGACCGACCGGCGCCTTGCGATCACCGATCGCCATGCGGCTCACGGCGGCGGCGGCGTTCAGGTAGCCCTCCAGCAACGTGGGCGACAGCGACTGCACATCGGAGATGTTGTCGAAGTTCGCGCTCTTGGTGTCGAGCGGCAGCCAATCGCCGGATATCACTTCGAGGCCGAGTAGATCGCGGATCACGCGCTCGTACTCGGGGCGGTTCAAACGCTGGAAGGTGCGCGTGCCCGGATTGACCGGCGCGGCGCCATCGACCACGCGTTCGAGCGTTTCGACCAGCGCGTCGAGGGTGTCGCCCGTGGGACGCTTCGATCCCGGCGGCGGCATCATCTGCGCGCGCAGCTTGCGGATCATTTTTTCCGAGGTCGGCAGCGTGGCGCTCGCCGACGTGACGGAGTAGCCCTTGAGATCGAGGTTGCCGCGACGCTGCGTGGGGTTGTGACACCCCGCGCAATAACGCTGCACCACATCATCGAGCGCACCCATCGTGATGCCGCGCGCACCGGCGGATTCGCGCGTGAACGCGCGACCCGTGGTGTTGGTGGCGCGCATCGGATGCAACACCGGATGCGTGGCGGGCATTCTACCGTTCGGCGACATGCCGTTCGGCGACATGCCGTTCGGCAGCGTGCCATCCATCGTAGATACCGACGTCGCGCCGGTCGTGCGCGATGACGGTGTCGTGGGTTTTGTCGTAACGGAATCGGTCAGCGGCGACGACGATGCAACCATCGTCACCGACGTGATGATTCCGGACAACGCGAGCAGAAGCTTCATGCCGGCTACTCCTGAAGACTGCGACGCACGATGGCGCCGCCCAGCCAACTCGGTTTGATGATCCGGCGGGAAGGGGGCCGGATATCCATGAACATTACGTCGGAATAGTCCAAGTCGCTGGAAAACGTTGCAACGCCCGTGCCCGACCTTTCCACATTGACGCTAGTGGAGGGCGACGAGGTGGAACGCGTACCACTCAGCGCATTGCGCTCTGCGCGGTCGGCAGGAGCACCGCATACAACACATCATGCACCGGCGTCGGCACGCCATGCGCTCGTCCGATGCGCACCACGGCACCGGTCTGCGCTTCGAATTCCGACGGCCGTTCTGCCAAGAGATCGCGTTGCAACGACGTCGAACCGTCCGCGGGCAGACTATCGTAGCGCGCCCAGACCCGGTCGATGGCATCGGCTGGCCACGCGATCCCTACGGCCCGACCCACGTTTCGCACTTCATGCAGTGCCGCATCGATGACCGCGCGCGATTCCGGCACAGATCGTACGATACCGAACGGAACGCGCGCGGCGGCGCCGACGGCGCCGATGGGCTCGATAAACAGGAATTTCTCCCACTGCGCGACCCCCATGTCGTCCGGGAGGACGGCGACCAGCAATGCCCCCCTGAGGGCGGCGGCGAATCGGGCGATCTGCGCGTAGGCCGCCGATTGCACCGGCGCCCCAGCACGGCGGCCGAACTCGACGATCGGGGTGACGGCGGTGTGGCGGATGTGTCCGGGGCCGACCTGCTCGACCAGCACCCGGCCCAACCCCTCGAGGACGTTGCCGTCTCCTAGCACGGCGGCCAGGAGTTCGCTGGCTTCCACCCCGTTCTGCACGGGGATCACCGCCGTAGCGGGTCCCACCAGCGGCCGCAGCGACGGCGCGAGGCCGGCGATCTGCGTCGCCTTCACGCACACGAGCACGACATCGACAACGCCCACGGTGCCGGGGTCGTCGGTGGCTTGCACCGATGGCAACAGGAGATCGCCGTCAATGCTTTCCAGGATGAGACCGCGTGTCTGTAACGCGGCCAGGGTGGCCCCGCGCGCAATGAACACGACGTCGTGGCCGGCCTGCTGCAAACGGGCACCGAGCACGCCGCCGATCGCACCAGCCCCGACGACGGCGACACGCAGCCGGTCGAACTGGCGCGCCGCCGTGTCGGTGTTACTCACGGCTTGCCGATCGAGAAGCCGGCAATGTGCGCATCGGTGTTGTGACCCATGCGGAAGCCAACCACGCCATCCGTGCTCTTGAGTTTGCCAGCCGCGACCAACTCGGCCTTGCTGTAGCTCGCCACCTCGGCGCCGTTGATCATGCACGACACCTTGTCGCCCTTCACCTGCAACGCGATTTCCTGCGTCACCGGCTTGCCCTTCGCTTCGGCCTTGCGCACAGCGTCATTCGTGCCGCCACGCGGTCCGTTCATCTGGAACGGCGCCGGGCCCATGCCCCGCACGATGAAGCTGCCGTTGCCGTACGCCGCGCAATACAGGTACGACTCGCTGTCCGTACCCATGTCGTTGCCGGCCATGACAATGCCGTACGGGTGCGGATGGTTGTTGAGTCCCATGTACTCACGCTCCGTAAACGTGGCCTTCACGACGTAGTCCCCCTTGCCCTTCATCTCGGGGTTCCAGTACGTGATCGCGGGGCCGGTCGTGGCGTGTAGGTCCTTCGCCATGCTGAAGAACTTGGCGCTGTCGACGGAGAGGCCAGCCTTGGCTTCCTTCGCGTCGACCTTGCCCATCCATCCTTTCACGAGAATACCGCCTTTCACGGCCATCGACTTCTCGCTGTCCTGCGCCTGCACGAACTGTGGCACAAGGGCGAGTGCGGCGGTCGCGAGTGCGACCTGCATGGTACGCTTCATCGAAACGCTCCTGAGGTGATTCGGTGGGACCGCCAGCGAATGGCGGCGAGTCGGCAAACCTGAATCTTTGCGTCGGAATTGGATTGGCGATAGGGTGGGGCGCGTTCGGAGACAGGGTTGTGCCACATTCCCCCAATTGCAAAGCCTACCCTTGACGGCTTTCAGGAAGCACCTCCGTCGCCGGACGGCGGTGGCGTTCCGGCTCCCGGCGGCGACTGCCACGGCATCGGCAACGGCATCGGCATCGGAAAAAGCCAGAACACGGAGATCACAGATTTGATGGAAACAACACGGATAAGCAAATAGCGCTTTTTTTCTTATCTGTGTTGGTTCGGTGTATTCCGTGATCTCCGTGTTCTGGCTGTTAGCGATCTCGGAGCACCCGGATGTCGTCAGTCCAGATAATCCGTCGGCGTTCTGGCTTAGGACAAGTTGACAAGTAGCCCAAGTTCGCGCTTTGACGAACGGAAGTAGCTGATCAGCTGCGCTTTGTGTGCCGCCACGATGCATTCGCAGGCCTTCAGCTCAACGATGACTTTTCGTTCGACGACCAGATCAGCACGGAATTCGCCTAGCGCAACATTCTCCAGGACAACGGGATACACAACCTCACGCTCGAACCGCAGGCCACGACGCCGCAGGAAGATCGGCATGGCATTGGCATAGATGTTCTCGGGATAGCCCCACCCGCGTGCGTTATAGCCGTCGTAGAAGGCGCCGATGATCGCGTGGGTGATCTCGCCGTGCAGCAGTGGTTCGGTCATGTGTTCACGGTGCAGCAACGCCGTCAGCGCAGCGTCAGCGCAATCCGGTTCGTGACCTACTTCTCGCCGCTCGGGAGTTGCGGGACGCCGGTGGCGCTGCTCGACTGCAGCAGCCCCACGCCGGTGTACAGCTCGAGCTTTTCGCGCGTGTCCATGATGTCGAGATTGCGCATCGTGAGCTGACCGATGCGATCGAGCGGCGTGAAGAAGGCTTCGCCGCGCTCCATCGTGAGACGCTCGGGCTTGTACGTGAGATTCGGGCTGTTCGTGTCCATGATCGAGTAGTCATTGCCACGGCGCAATTCGATCGCCACGTTACCGGTGACCGCCTTCGCGACCCAACGCTGCGCCGATTCGCGCAGCATCAGCGACTGCGGGTCGAGCCAGCGGCCCTGATACAGCAGACGGCCGAGCTTCTTGCCGTTCATGCGGTACTGCTCGATCGTGTCTTCGTTGTGAATGCCCGTGACCAGTCGCTCGTAAGCGATGTAGAGCAGCGCGAGGCCCGGTGCTTCATAAATGCCGCGACTCTTGGCTTCGATGATACGATTTTCGATCTGGTCGGACATGCCGAGTCCATGACGGCCGCCGATCACGTTTGCTTCCATGAACAATTCGAGCGCGCTGCCGTATTCGTGGCCGTTGATCGCGACGGGATACCCTTCCACGAACGTGATCGTGACCGTCTCGCGCTTGACCTCCACATCGTCGCGCCAGTGCGCCACGCCCATGATCGGCTGCACGATGTGCATGCTCTTGTTCAGGAATTCCAAGTCCTTCGCCTCGTGCGTGGCGCCGAGGATGTTCGAGTCGGTGGAGTAGGCCTTCTCGGTGCTCATCTTGTAGTCGAAGCCGCTCTTGATGAGGTACTCCGACATTTCCGTGCGTCCGCCGAGTTCGTCGATGAACTGCTGGTCGAGCCACGGCTTGTACACCTTGAGCGACGGGTTCGTGAGCAGGCCGTAGCGGTAGAACCGCTCGATGTCGTTGCCCTTGAAGGTGCTGCCGTCACCCCAGATGTTGACGTCGTCTTCACGCATGGCGGCCACGAGCATCGTCCCCGTGACGGCGCGACCCAGCGGCGTCGTGTTGAAGTACGTCGCGCCGGCGGTCGTGATGTGGAAGGCGCCGCACTGCAGCGCCGCCAGTCCTTCGGCCACCAAATTCGCGCGGCACTCGATCAGCCGGGCCTTCTCGGCGCCATAGGCCATCGCCTTGCGCGGAATCTCGTCGTAGTCCGTTTCGTCGGGCTGTCCCAGATTCGCGGTGTACGCGTACGGAACGGCACCGTTCTCCCGCATCCAATGCAGGGCGGCGCTGGTATCGAGACCACCGGAGAAGGCGATGCCGACTTTCTCGCCGACAGGAAGGCGCTGCAGGATGTTGGCCACGGAGAGCTCTGGCTGAACGGTCAGGGAAACGAAACAGACTGTCAAAGTACACCGATCGGTCATCCTCACGAAGACGGCGATCCCGCCTGCTCCTTGTTGGGAGCTGCGACAGGCTGCAGAATGGCCACATCCCTCTTCGTGAGCGCGTTGATGTCCCGGTCGTGGAAACAGCTCCTGTTCGTCACCATTCTCGTCTCCGGCGCGCGCGGCGTGTACGCGCAGTCGAGCGCCCAGACGTCCAACCCACGCTTCGGACGCTGGCTGCTGAAATCAGAGGCGCCCGCCCCTGCCAGCAACATCATGACCTACGAGCCTCACGGCCCTATGGGCATGAAGGTCACCATCCAGGCGGTCAACGCGCGGGGGGATACCACACGCTGGTGGTACACGACCGAGTTCGACGCGCGCGCTATGCCCGTGACCGGCAACGCGAGTCAGACGCACGCAGCCGTGCGTGCCATCAGTTCGCTGGTGAACGAGATCGTGAACACGAACAACGGCCGCGTAACACAACGGCTCACCAATGTGCTTTCACCCGATCACCAAACCATCGCCGTGATCTACATGCGCGAAGACGCCGACGGGAAAACCACCGGCGTCACGTTCGCGACCTACACCCGTCTTCTCCTCTGACACCGGCTATGACCCAGGCTATGACACTGGTTACGACACTGGCACTGTTCCGCACTCCGATGCGACTGGTTGCACTCCTGCTCGTTTCGGCGGTCGCGATCGAGGCACAGCCGTCAGGTCCGGCAAAACCGAACCCGCGTCTTCCCAAGGTACTCGTGATCGCCACCGGCGGCACCATTGCCGGCGTGCAGGACACCCCCGGCTCACTTGGCAGCTATCGCGCGGGCACACTCACTGCCGAGCAGATCATTGCCTCGGTGCCGGAGCTCACACGCTTCGCACAAATCGAGACGGAGCAGTTTTCGAACGTGCCAAGCACGTCGATTACGCCGGCGCAGTGGCTGGCGCTGTCGAAACGCGTGGAGAAAGTGCTCAAGGATCGCGATGATCTGGCCGGCGTGGTCGTCACGCACGGCACCGATCGACTGGAAGAAACCGCGTTCTTTCTCTATCTCACTGTGCGTTCCGATAAGCCGGTGATCGTGGTCGGCGCGCAGCGACCGGCGACCGGCATCAGTCCCGATGGTCCGATCAATCTGCTCGCCGCGGTGCGCGTGGCGGTGACACCGCAAGCCGTCGGCAAAGGTGTCATGGTGGTGATGGACGACCGCATCATCTCGGCGCGCGAGGTGCGCAAGATCTACCAGCGCACCGGTGGATTCACCGGTGGCGAGATGGGAATGCTCGGCGTCGTGGGCGGCAACGGACCTGATTTTCTGTTCGCGCCAACACGGCGGCACGGCGAGGACAGCGAGTTCGATATGCGGAAGGTGGATTCGCTGCCGCGCGTGGCACTCGAGTATTCGTATCCGGGTGGCACCGGTCCGCGCTATGACGCGCCACCGGCCGGC
>JBBQXC010000197.1:0-8261 GCA_038210005.1 Gemmatimonadales bacterium | reverse complement strand
GCGTCTCATAGAGCAATTCGTGCCGGAGGTGGTGCTGGTCGTGATCGACGAAGACGGCTGGAGAGGCGGCGCGCTCGACTCGTTGTCGCGGGTGCTTCAGCCACTGCGTGACGACAGCGTGCAGATCGCGGTCGCCCTGCGCATCGCCCGCGGCGTGACCGCACCTGACGACGCGGAGCGACAGGCGGCCGTGGAGCGTGTGCTGCTGCGCATCCGACCCGATGTGATCTTCCCGGGACTCATCGACCCCCTGCCGTCTATCCTCGGCACCACACTGCACTCGCCCGATTGGTGGCGTGCGCTGCTGCTGCGGAGCGCCGCCACCGTGAAGCGCGTGCGTCCGCGGACCCTGCTGGGTTGGAGCGCGTCGCGACTCGATGCCACCGACAGCGCCGTGTACGCCTGGGCATCGACCTCGACGTCACCGGTGACACTGCTGGGTGCCGTGTCCTTTCCGTCGTTCTCCGGATTGCCAGCGGTTGACGCGCGATTACGGGCCTTCGACCGATGGCACCAACGCGCCGTCACCAGTGGCGGGGGGGCGCAATCCCATTGGCTGGTCACGGTGGGTGGACTTCCACATGCGCATGGCGATGCGGCGCAGCTGGCGGCGATTCGGCACGCGCTCGCGTGGGGATCGCGTCGCGCGTGGGTACGCGCCGCGATCATCGGCGAACCAGCCGACTATGACCAATGGGTGGGACTGCGCGCCGCCAACGGCCGCCTTCGGAGCAGCGTTCCGGCGCTGTCGCTCGCCGCGCGTCAGATGCGCGACGTGCGACCGGTATCGCCGCCCTGAGCTTATCCCGCGAGCCCGCGCACGACTCCTTCGGCCACGCACGACGGATCGAACGCGGCGCGCGCCATGCGCAATACGTCGTCGCCCCGCACCGCCGCCAACCGATCGACGACTTCGTGCCGTTCGTGCAGTCCTTCACCGAATAGCCAAGCGTCGACTACCTCGCCCAGCACACTGCCGCCCGACTGCTGGGCGATGGCGTGTATGCCGATGAGATAACTCCGCGCGCGATCCATCTCTTCGTCGGTCGGCGCGGCTTCGCACAACTTGGCGAACTCGCGCAGCAATCCGCTCCGTGCTTCGTCTTCGCGCGATGGTGACGTCGCGATATACGCCGCGAAGGCACCACCAGCGCGCCGTTCGATGGGGAAAGCGCTCACCGTGTACGCCAACGACTGCTTGTCGCGCAGCTGTTCGAAGAAGCGTCCACCGAGTCCGCTCGCCACCGCCGACAGCACTCGCGCCGCAAAGCGATCGTCGTGATAGCGCGACGGACCGGGAAACAGCATCGCCAGCGCGGTCTGCTTCTTTGCGCGCTCCTCGCGCAGCACGTGCGCCTCGTGCGGCCACGACACCAGCGCTGGAGCGACTTCATCCTGCCAACGCAGCCGCGGAAACGCGCCTTCGATCACGCCCGCGACATCGTCGGGAGACACATCACCCACCACTGCAATAACGGACGCGCCGCGCGCAATGTGATCGGCGTGAAACGCACGCACGCGGGCGCTGTCGACCAGCGCCAGCGAGGCCTCGGTGCCGATCACCGATCGCGCATACGGATGCGCGCCGTACGCCGCGATCGCCGCCAGTCGCATAGGCCAGCGATACATGTCGTCGCGTGCACGCGTTGCTTCCGCCAGCGCGAGCGCGCGCTCGGTGCTCACCCCTTCGTCGGGGAATACGGGATACTGCAGCACATCGCCCAACAGTGTCGTGGCCGCTATGAAGTGCCGCACCGGCACCGACATCGTCCAGCCAGCACTCTCGAGCGCGGCGCTGACGCCGATGCTGCTGCCCAACTCTTCCGCCAGCTCAGCGATGCGTGCGCCGCTGCGCCGCTCGGTGCCCTTCAGCATCGCCTGCGCGGTAATCCGCGAAAGCCCCTCGTGCAGCGCCGGCTCCACGCACGAGCCGCCGCGCTGAAAGACACCCACGTTGACGAGTGGCGATCCCGGTCGCGGCAGCACGAGCACCGGCACGCCCTGCGACGTGCGATACACGTGCACGTCGCGCTCCACGCGCTCGGCGCGCACGCCAACGTGCACCGCCGGAGCGCCGATCGCGTCACCGATCAGGTCACTGGAGAGCGGCGTGAGCACGTCGGGATCGGCCAGCACGCTGCTGCCCTGCCCTTCCACGGCCCGCAACATCCCGCGCAAGGCCGCCTCGTGCTCGGCCAACGGTGCGGCACCGTTCGGACGATAGGAAATCACCGCGACCTGATCGGGATCGAGGTGCGTTTCGAGCGCCCCCTGCAGATCGCGCGGCTGCAGTGACAGCAGGGCGTCGTAGTAGCGACTGGCACGATCGAGTCCGCCCTCGGCTTCCCACGACGCGAGATACGTGGCCTGACCATCCATGCTCTCGAGCCGCCGCAACCATCGCGCTTCGATGATACTCTGGGCGCGGGCGACCTCGCTGCGTCGAAAGCCCTGCGTGCGCGCCGCCTGCAGCTCGCGCCACAGCGCGCGCGTGGCAGCCACGGCATGTTCGGCCGGTGACTCCGCGTGCGCCACGAACACGCCGATGTCGCCGGCGGTGTAGTCCCACGCCGAGACCGCGGATGCCAGCTGGCGCTCACGAATGGCGCGATAGAAACGCGAGGCGCGCCCGGAGCCGAGGGCGAGGCCGGCGAGATCGAGCGCCGGCGTATCGGGATGATCTTGCGACGGTGTGCGCCACCCGAAGGCGACGTGCTGCTGCGCGATGTCGCCGCTCCACTCACGCAAACGGAATCCCGGTGGCGCCACTTCGATCGGGCCGGGCTCACGCGGCGGCGTGCGGTTGTCCAGCTGTCCGTGCCGCGCAACGACTTCACGGCGGACTTCGTCGATGTCGACATCGCCGACGATGGAGAGCACGGTGTTGTCGGGGCGATACCAGCGCGCGTAGAACGACATGAGCTGTTCACGCGTGAGCGCACGCAGTTCCGCTTCATCGCCCATGCGCCAGCGCCGGATGCGATGTCGGTCGAATAGCGTGGCGTACAGCGTCTCGATCGCCATCGCCGACGCCGTGTCGCGCTTACGCTTGGTTTCCTCGATGATCACCTCGAGTTCGCGCGCCAGCTCCTCGGCGTCGATCACCGATCGGGCGTAGGCATCGAATTGAATCTCGAGTCCCTGCACGAACGACGACGACGGCAGCACCGTGTAGTACGTGGTGTGATCGTAGATCGTGTGCGCGTTGAGATAGCCGCCGTTGGCCTTCGTTTCGCGTGCGATCTGTCCCACGCCGCGCGTCGGCGTGCCCTTGAAGAACATGTGCTCCAGCACGTGCGCGATGCCGACCACGTCGTCGGTCTCGTCGAAGTAACCGACTTTCACGTGCGTCACGATGGCCACCACCGGCGCCGACGGATCGCGACGCACCAGCAACGTCAGGCCATTCGGAAGGACTTCGCGAACCGTCTCGTGGTGCAGCGCGAGCGCATCACTCGGCCGCTGAATACGTGTGATCATCGCGGGGGTAGAGACGGATAGCCGGGGGCCGGAACGGGGACCGGAACGGGGACCGGAACGGGGGCCGGAACGGGTACCGGAACGGACAGAGGGAGCGGCACGGCAGCGACACAGCGGGACCAGTCGCCCGGCCCGGCGCGATCGGTCCACCGACGGGCCTCGTCGAAACGATTCAGGCGGAACAGTGCGCAGCCCAGAAATCCCTGCGCCACGCGATCGGTGGGATCGAGCTGAATCGCGCGCACGTAGAAGCGGCGCGCAATTTCTGACTGACCATCGGCCAGCATCACCGACGCGAGTTCGCGGGTAGCGAGCGCACTGGTGGGGGCGATGCGCACGGCGGTGGTCAAGAAGCGACGCGCCCGTGGGAGATCGCCCTCTTCGCGCGACATGCGTCCGAGAAACACCAGCGGACCGGCGTCGTCGGGATGCTGTTGTGCGGCCCGCGCGAACGCGGTGCGCGCGACTTCACGGGCCCCGCGACCATACGCCGCCACGCCGTCGCGATAGGCGCGATCGGAGCGCTCCGATAGCATCCACCACGCGCCGGCCGCAAGAGCGATGACCGTAACCAGCACGCCGATGATGAGCCCCGCCGGCACGTGTCGAGGCGTTGGCGGATCGACGCCGATCGCGGGTGCGCCGATCGCGGGTGCGCCGATCGCGGGCATGTCGTTCACGGTGGGGCGGAGTGGCGCGTCGGACACCGTTGCGCGATTCATCTGCACCGCGTGTTCGAGCGCGGTCCACGCCTCGCGCAACAGGGTGCGCTCGGAGGCGCTCTCGGCGGGACGATCGGAGGCATCGGCCCACGTGAGCAGCGCCACCAACGCGTGTGCATCGGTGAGCGTGAGCGCACCCAGACGTCGCGCCTCACCGATTAACGCCTGTCCGCTGAGCTCAGGGCGCGCCGTGACCGCACGCAACACCTGCTGGGCGCTCGCCCACACGCCCAGGGCCGGCGTGGTGCTCTCAGGGCTCAAGACGAAACGCGCCGCGTTGAGCGCGGCGCGTGCGTCGGACGCGGTCGGTTCGAATCCGGTAGTCATGTCACTGCGTACCCGTCGTCTGTGACCGTGTTGCGCTCACCGCACCCGGCTCCGCCGACAGGTCCGCACGCTAGCGATCGATCCGGAGCATCCCGGCATCGGCACCGCCGCGCAGAAACGCTTCGGGCGCGTCGGACGCGACCTGCTTCCCGGTGGCGCCGTAAAAGCGCCGCGCCTCGGCGGTCATGTATTCGTCGAGGGGGCGACCGGCGTCACGCGCGTCTCGCAGCGCCCGCACGATCTCCTCCCAGGTGCCCTCGAACACGCTACCATCGCGCATGATCACGCGGTGTGATGTCTCCGCCGCGAGCACGTCGGTGGAAGCAGGCTCAGCCTGCTCACCCTGGTGTTGGTTCACCAGACCGGTGAGCAGGCTGCCCAGTGCCTCGAGCTGTCCTTGCGCCTCGGGAAGTCCCTCGGCGTCCTGTTCCATCATCGACTGCTCGACTTCTTCGAACAGATCGTCAATGTCATCCATCTCGCCGGCCAACTCAACAAGACGGGCTTCCCACGGCTTCAGTTCGCTATCGGTGTCGTCGAGCTTGTACACCGACTTCTTGAGTTCGACCAGGCGCCAGATGCCCAGCTCGTCCCAGTGATCTTCCGGCTTCGTCTTCTCGAATTCCACGAGCGCCTGATCGAGATCACCCGCATCGTACATCAGGTTCGCGAGATAGACGCGTGCTTCCACGAGCTGCGGATCGAGGTCGAGCGCGCGTGTGAGTGAATCGATCGCCTCCGCGTCGCGTCCCATGCGGTGTTGGGCGTAGCCCACGCAGGCGACGGCCTCCGCCGAGTCCTCGGCGTGTGCCACGGCACGATCGAAGTACGTGAGTGCGGTATCGACGAAGCCTTCGCGGAAGAGCGCGCGCCCGATCTGCAGCATGAGATCGACGTCATCGTCGTATCCCAACGTCACCGTTTTCTCGAACGCACGAAGTCCCGCAGCGACCTGCCCGAACTTGAGCAGCACCTCGCCGAGACCGGCCAGGGCGTCTTCATGGTCGGGATCGAGCACCAGCGCTTCCTCGAAGCTGCGTCGAGCCCAGGCGTACTCCTCCCGGGCCAGTCGCGCATAGCCGAAGCCGACATGGAGCTCGACGGCGTTCGGATACAGCGCGATGGCTTCGCGTAGCAGGGTGAGCGCCTCGTCGTAGTTGCCCTCGTTGTAGAGGGCGTGAGCGCGCTCGTCGTATTCCTCGGAACTCAGGAACGGGGTGGGCATAGTCTGTCAGACCTCCGGAGCGAGCGGGTTACCGGATAGTACCGTGCGCTTCGTACTTCGTTCACTCGTGTTCCCTCGTCGTGCCATCGTCGTGCGCTCGTTTCCCCCAGAGCGACCCACGGGGAGACGTTCTCGTCCTGCCCTTCGGTGGCCCCTGCACCATTGCACAGACGACTCATATCGGGGCCGTTTCGACACGCGCGGCGGCCAGCGCCACGGCGATGCGACCGGCCAGCGTCGCGTTGTTCTCGAGCAACGCCAGATTGGCGACCACCGATCGTCCCTCGGTGCGCCGCTGGATGTCGGCCAGCAGAAACGGCGTGACCGCCGCCCCACGTACGCCCGCCGCGCTCGCGGCGGCCAGTGCCGCCTCGGTGGCGTCGTTCACCACGTCGGCCGAGAGGGCGCTGGCAGCCGGCGGCGGCTGCACCACCAGCATCGCACTGCGGCACCCGAGCGCGCGATGCGCCAGCCATGCGGCGGCAATCTGGTCTGGGGTATCGAGCGACGCCGAGAGCGCGAGTCCCGTGTTCATCGAGAAGAAACCGGGAAGTTCGCGCGTGCCATACCCGACCACGGGGACGCCCAGCGTTTCCAGGCGTTCCAGTGTGGCCGGCAAGTCCAGAATCGACTTGGCGCCGGCGCACACCACGATCACGGGCGTGCGCGAGAGGGCGACCAAGTCGGCGGACTCATCGAACGGGGCGTCCCGATGAACGCCCCCAATGCCGCCGGTGGCAAAGACTTCGATGCCGGCCAGCATACACATAGCGAGCGTGCCGGCCACCGTGGTGGCCCCGTCGGCATGTTGCGCGATCGCAACACCCAGATCGCGCGACGACACCTTTCGCACGCCGTCGCGAGCGAGGAAACGCTCGAGATCCGCGGGGGCGAGCCCGAACGACGGAACGCCCTTCACGATGGCCGTGATCGCCGGAGTCGCCCCAGCCGCCTCGACGGCGGCGAGCATACGCTCGGCAGCGTCGCGATTGTGCGGCGGCAACAATCCCTGCGCGAGCACCGAACTCTCGAGGGCCACGACAGCGCCCCCGCGGGCGAAGGCGGCCTCGATAACTACGGTGCTACGTGTGCGCACTCGGCTCTCAGGCACACCTCGATTGTACAGCGCAAACCCCAGAGTCGCAACGTCGACCGCGCGATGATTTCGTCAGGCGGTCGCGTCGTCGAACGCATCGCTCTTCTTCGACTCCACCAGTTCCCAATCCTTGGACGTCGGATCGTAGACGGCCATCACCTTGATCGTCTCCCCTGGCCAGACATCGAAAACCTTGCCGGTGTTCTGGTAGACCTTGATCTCGTGCCCGTCTTCGAACTTGAGTACCACCATCGGATACGCGGTGTTCGCGTACTGCTTGCGCAGCTTCTTGGGCGGATGACTGGTCGGCGAATTCATCGTCTCTGGGCTAGGGGGTGTGAAGGGTCCGCAAAAACATGGTCAGGTGGTGCGTTCGGCGCCAGTTCACGTGACCGTGCTGTGCACTCCGGCAAAGGCCTTCCAGGCACCGGTGGCGAGAATGTCATCCATCGCCGCCACGCACGCCTCCAACTCGGCATCGGACGTGTAGAAGTGCGGGGCCACACGAATGCCCGCGCCCGGTCGATAGTCGATGACCACATCGCGCGCGAGCAGCGTTTTGGCCACGTCGGCGGCGTACGGTACGTCGAACGCCACCGTGCCGCCGCGCCGCGCCGCCGCGCGCGGCGCATGCACCCGCCAGCCTCGCTCGTCGGCCATCGTGATCAGTCGGGTGGTCTGTCGCGTGCTCTTGGCGCGAATGGCGTCCAGTCCCGCCTCGGCGATAATGCGTGGCCCCTCGAGACCGGCGAACAGCGCCGGCACCACTGGCGTGCCACCAAGCCAGCGCCAGCCGCCCGACGCGTATTCCATCGTCTCGGCAAACGCGAACGGCGCGCGATGCGCCTGCCAGCCGGTGAGTGCGGGGGCCAGCTCTGCGCTTGCCTGGGGCGACGCGTACAGAAAACAGCCACCCGGTCCACCGCATAGCCATTTCAGTACACCACCGCACAGGAAGTCCGCGCCGAGCGCCTGCACGTTTACCGGGATCACGCCCACGCTGTGATAGGCGTCGAGCGCGATCAGCGCGCCCACCGATCTCGCCTTCGCGCAGATCGCCGCAGCATCCATGATGTACGCCGAACGAAACAGCACATGCGAAATGGCCACGAGTCGCGTGCGCTCGGTGATCGCGGCGAGGATGCGATCGAGGTCGATCGCGATGCCGTCGTCGCTGGGCACCACCGTCACACGCGCGCCGAGACGCGGGGCAAGCGCGTCGTAGGCGTAGCGCACCGACGGAAAGTCGAGCGCGGTCATCACCACTTCGTTGCGCTCAGGGGGGAAATCGATGGCCGAGAGAATGCTGCTCATTGCCTGAGTGACGGTGGGAACCATGACCACCGTACCCGGCGCCGCGCCAATGAGCGGTGCGATCTCGTTGCCCATGGTCACCGGCAGCTCCCACCAG